>DASQGF010000202.1:0-24630 GCA_035632755.1 Terriglobales bacterium | reverse complement strand
GGCCGCCGCTGGATGGAGGAGGAATTCACCTGGGAAACAGTCGCGCGGGAGATGCTGCGACTTTATGGTAAGCTCGTGCTCAAAGAACAAAGGGCTTCCTGACTCCGGAACTTTTTTGGGGCGCTATACCACAAGCCATTCGTATCGCATCGAGCCTGAGCGGCTCTATCCCTTGCAAGGAGCCGTGACCCACTGAATGTGCGGAATCGCGGCATTGCTGGGGAGGCACAAACCGGAATGCGCGGCGGCCATGGTCCGCACCATGAACGACTCCCAGGCGCATCGTGGTCCCGACGACCAGGGCGCTGTCGTGCTGCAGGTCGGCGATGGCATCGTGGGACTGGGCAACCGCCGGCTGGCCATCCTCGACCTGTCTCCGCTCGGGCACCAGCCCATGCACAATCCCGACACCGGCGACGTGCTGGTGTACAACGGCGAGATCTACAACTCGCCTGACCTCCGCCGCGAACTGCAGCAGGCGGGCTTCACCTTCCGCGGCCACAGCGACACGGAAGTGCTGCTGCGCGCCTACCAGCATTGGGGCGTGGATTGCCTGCCGCGTTTGCGCGGCATGTTCGCCTTCGCCATCTGGGATGCGCGCCGCTCGCACCTGCTCATCGCGCGCGATCATCTCGGCATCAAGCCGCTCTACTACGCGGCGCGCGAAGGCGAATGGTTCGCGTGCGCGTCGGAAGTCCGCTCCCTGATGAGCAGCGGCCTCCTGCCGCCGGCGATCAGCCAGCGCGCTCTCGCCGGCTATCTGGCGTACGGCGCCGTGCAGGAGCCGCTCACCCTGTTCGAGGGCGTGTTCACCCTGCCGCGCGGTTCGTGGAAAGAATTCGACAACCTCGGGCGCGTGACCGCCCAAGGCACGTACTGGCAATTCCCGCGGCCGGACGGCGAGCGCAAACGCAGCCCGGAGGAAGTGGCAGAAGAAGGCCGCGCGCTGCTGCAGCAATCGGTGCGGCGCCACCTGCTGAGTGACGTGCGCGTCGGCATCTTCTTGAGTTCCGGTCTGGATTCCACTGCCATCCTGGGCATCGCCCGCCAGTTCCAGAGCGCGACCGAGCACCTGCACGCCTTCACCGTCTCCTTCTCCGACGATCCCGTGTACGACGAGGCGGCCATCGCCCGCGTCACCGCGGCGCGCTTCGGGGTCCAGTATCACGAATATCCGGTGGAGGAATCGACGGCGCTGGCATGGATGCGCGACGCGCTTGGCTCCATGGACCAGCCTTCGATGGACGGCTTCAATACCTACATGGTGGCGCGGTCGGTACACGAGCAGGGCATCACCGTGGCGCTCTCCGGCATGGGCGGCGACGAACTGTTCGCCGGTTACAACAGCTTCCGCCGCGTCCCGCGCCTGCACCGGGCTCTGTCGTGGATGGCGTCGCTGCCGCCGAGCTGGCGGGCGGCACTGGCGCGCAAGCTGGCGCTCCCCATGAATTCGATCGTCCGCTCGAAAGTGGCCGACATCGCCACCGCCGGTGCGGATTTCCTCGCCATCTACTTCCACACCCGCCGCCTGCTCTCCGACCAGGGCCTGGCGAGACTGGGACTGGAACCTTCGGAGTTGGATTTGTCGCCGAGTTACCAGGTCCCGGAGTTGAGTTGTGATGGATGGGTGATGTCCTCGGACCCGGTGGCTTCGGTGGCGCGCCTGGAATCAGCCTTCTATCTGGAGAACGTGCTGCTGCGCGACAGCGACGTTTTCGGGATGGCCGCATCGCTCGAGATCCGCGTGCCACTGCTCGATCTCGATTTGGTGGACTGGGCCTTCCGTCTTCCGAGCGATGTGTTGCTGCCGAGAGGCGCTCGGTCCAAGCACCTGCTGCGCACCATGTGCGCTGACCTCTATACCCCCTCGCAGATGGAACAGGGCAAGCGCGGCTTTATGCCTCCCATCGCCCTGTGGCTGCGGGGGCCGCTGCGCGAAACCATGGAAGAGAGCTTGCGTTCGCTCAAGAACTCCGGGCTGATCGATCCCGCCGGGATCGCGCCCATCACCGAAACATTCTTACGTGAACCCAGCAGCCCGGCATGGTCGCGGGTCTGGGCGATGGTGACCTTGGGACATTGGTTCGAACAGCACAAGTCGGTGCCTGTCCTGGTGCAGTGACGGAAGCCCAGCCCGGCGGCGATCGCCGGCCGCGGGTCTCGGTCATCGTGCTTGCCTATAACGAGGAGGCGAACCTTCCCGACTGCCTTGACAGCCTGAAGCACCTCGATTGCGAAGTGCTGGTGGTGGATTCCGGCTCGGCCGATCGCACCCGCGAGATTGCGCGCCAGGGCGGCGCCGCTGTCTTCGAGCATCCCTTCGAGACCTACGGCGCGCAGCGCAACTGGGCGCAGGATCATCTGCCGCTGGCCGCCGAGTGGGTGCTGCATCTCGATTCTGACGAGCGTCTCACGCCGGAACTGGTCGCCGAGATCAACGGCATTCTTCTCAATCCTTCCGCCGACGTGGACGGCTTTCTGTTCCGCAAGCGCACCTTCTTCATGGGCCGCTGGATCCGGCACGGGGGACACTATCCCTCCTACCACCTGCGGCTCTTCCGCAAGGGCCGCGGAGGATGCGAAGAGCGCCTCTACGACCAGCACTACGTGGTGCGCGGCAACGTGCGCCAGTTGCAGCACGACTACATCGACGTGCTGACCTCGGATTTGAGCGTGTGGTCCACGCGCCATGTACGCTGGGCGGAGCTGGAAGCGCATGAGATCGTCGCAGGCTTCGACCCGGAGGGGCGGGTCGAGGCCTCGCCCTTCGGCAATCCCATCCAGCGCCGTCGCTGGCTGCGGGAAGGGCTCTACTGGAAGCTGCCGCTGTTCCTGCGCGCCTTCCTCTACTGGTTCTACCGCTACTTCGTCCGCCTCGGTTTTCTCGACGGCAGGGAAGGGATGATCTTTCACTTTCTCCAAGGCTTCTGGTTCCGCTTCCTCATTGACGCGAAACTGTTCGAGATGAAGAAGCGCGCGGCCCAGCGGCCGGCCGCGGTGGCACCGAGACAGTAACCCCATGCGTACTTACGGTTGCGTTTGCCTTCGGCTAAGATTTTGAGAAAGTGCTGAGTTTCAACAGACTTGTTTCGGCCAGCCAGTAGGGAGTGGGTTTGTACATCCTGGGAATTAATGCTTACCACGGGGACGCGTCGGCCGCGATCGTGCACGATGGCAAACTGGTGGCCGCCGCGGAAGAAGAACGGTTCAATCGCAAGAAGCATTGCGCGGGCTTTCCCGCCCTGGCCATCCGCTACTGCCTCGAGGCCGCCGGCATAACCGCTGCCGAGCTCGACCACGTCGGCATCTCCCGCGATCCCTCGGCGCACCTGCACAAGAAGATCCTGTTCTCCATTACGCGTCTGTCGGGCCTTTCCGGGCTGATCGCCGCCCGGCTTGCCAACGCCGCCAAGGTACGCAACCTGCGCGAGGAACTGGCGCGCTCGCTCGACGTTCCCGCCGACTCCTTCCGCGCCCAGTTCCACAACGTGGAGCACCACAAGGCGCACATGGCGAGCTGCTTCCTGGTCTCCGGCTTCGACAAGGCCGCCATCCTCTCCATCGACGGCTTCGGCGACTTCATCAGCACCATGTGGGGCCAGGGGGAAGGGAACCGCATCGAGGTGCTGGGAGAGATCGAGTATCCGCACTCTGTCGGCATCGTGTACACGGCCACCAGCCAGTATCTCGGCTTTCCCAAGTACGGTGACGAAGGCAAGGTGATGGGCCTGGCGCCCTACGGCCAGCCGCGCTTCCTGGAGCAGTTCCGCGATATCGTCCAGACCGAGCGCGACGGCGGCTTCAAGCTCAACCTCGACTACTTCCTGCATCACTCCGAAGGCGTGGAGATGAGCTGGGATGACGGTTCGCCCATCATCGGCCGCATCTTCTCCGATAAGTACATCGAGACCTTCGGCCCCGCGCGGCAGAATGGCGTGCCGCTCACCTCGCATTACGAAGACATCGCCGCTTCGCTGCAAGCACGGCTGGAGGAAGTCGGCTTCCACGTGCTGAAGCACCTGCACCAGAAGACGGGAAGCAAGCGGCTGGCGCTGGCCGGCGGCGTGGCCTTCAACTCGGTGATGAACGGCAAGATCCTGCTCAACACGCCGTTCGAGGAAGTGTACGTGCAGCCGGCGGCGGGTGATGCCGGCACCGCGCTCGGCGTCTGCTACTGGATCGAGAACGTCCTGCTCCAGCGGCCACGCACCTTCATCATGGGCCACGCCTACACCGGCCCGGAATACAAGAACGGGCAGATTGAGCGCGTGGTGCGCTCGAGCGGGCTGAAGCATCGCCTGCTCGACGATGCCGAACTTACCCGCGCGGCGGCGCAGGCCATTGCCGACGGCAGGATCGTGGGCTGGTTCCAGGGACGGATGGAGTTCGGTCCGCGCGCGCTGGGCAACCGCAGCATCGTGGTGGACCCGCGGCGGCCGGATATGAAGGACATCCTCAACGCGCGCATCAAGAAGCGCGAGCCCTTCCGTCCGTTCGCGCCCTCGATCCTGGAGGAGCGCATTGCCGAGTACTTCGAGCAGACACATCTCGCGCCCACCATGCTTATGGTCTATCAGATCAAGCCGGAGAAGCGCGCCGCCATCCCAGCGGTCACGCACGTGGACGGCTCCGGGCGCCTGCAGACGGTCTCGCAGGAGACCAATCCGCTGTACTACGAGTTGATTCGTGAGTTCGACCGCATCACCGGCGTTCCCGTCGTGCTCAACACCTCGTTCAACGAGGACGAGCCCATCGTCTGCACGCCGGACCAGGCGATGGATTGCTTCCAGCGCACGCGCATGGACGTGCTTTTTCTCGGCAACTACATGGTGGAGCGCTGATGGCGGCCGGCGCCCAGGCGACGCAAGCCGCAGTCCATGTCTCGCGCAGGGTGGAGAAGCCCTACGCCGTGCTGCTGCTGCCGGCTGTGCTCAACGGCACGCCACAGAAGCAGGAGCTGTTTCTGCCGCTGACCCTGGCGTATCTGCTCTCGGCGCACATCGCATTTCGATTCCCATTGCGCGAGAGCGCGCTGCCGCTGGTCGAGCGCGTATTCGACGACATCCTTAATGGCTTGCCCAAGGAGAGTATGGGCATTTGCTACCACAGCGTGGAGGGAGCGGAGCGCGCTACCGCGCTCGTGCCGCAATCATCGCTGTTATTGACGGACGAGCGCGGCCTGCATGAATTGCCGGGCTGCGAGAGATTGCCGGCTGCTGTGATTGCGAGGTCGGAAGGGAGCGCGAGTCTGCTGCGCTTGCGCAACCTGGAGAAGATCGACGACCTCGGTTTGCGGGGAAAGCTGGCGGGTTGCGCCCAGCTCATCAACGTGCAGTCGGGGGGCTTCATCACCGAAGGACCGTTTTCGCTGTCGTGGTGACAATGAGCGATCTCGGTGTTAAACGAACGGCTTTGAAGATCCTAATCCTCAACCAGGCCTTCTACCCGGACGTGGTCTCGAGCGCGCAGCACGCGGGCGATCTCGCTGCTTCTCTGGTCAAAGCCGGCCACCAGGTCACGGTGCTGGCCGACTCGCGCGCCTATGATGAGCGCGGGCGGCGTTTCCAGTCGCGCGAAACGTGGCGCGGCGTTCGCATCATCCGTGCGTCTTCTACCGGCTTCGGCAAGACTGCCCGCTGGCGGCGCGCTGTCGATTTTGCCAGCCTCATGTTGAGCTGCGCCCTGCGCCTCATGTTTCTGCCGCGCTTCGACGTGGTGATCGCCATGACCTCGCCGCCGCTGATCTCCTTTCTCGCGGCGTTAATGGTCCCGCTGAAAGCGCGCAAGCTGCTGTTCTGGTCCATGGACCTGAATCCCGATGAAGCTATCGCTGCCGGCTGGCTGCGCCCGGAGTCGGCGACGGCCCGCCTGCTCAGCCGCCTGATGCTTTACAGCATGCGCCGCGCAGAGAGCATCGTCGCCATGGATCGCTTCATGCAGGAGCGCATTCGCGCCAAGGGCGTCGCGGCGGAGAAGGTGGGGGTGGTTCCGCCTTGGGCGCACGACGATTGCGTGCGCTTTGACGCGGACGCGCGCCAGCGTTTCCGCGCCCGCCATGGGTTGTCGGAAAGGTTTGTGGTGATGTACTCCGGCAACCACAGCCCGTGCCATCCGCTGGACACGCTGCTGGCAGCCGCCGAGCGCCTCGCCGATCATCCCGAGATCGTGTTCCTGTTTGTCGGCGGAGGCAGCGAGTTCCGCGAGCCGCTCGCGCTCGAGCAGCGCGGCGCGCCCAACATCCGCTGCCTGCCGTATCAGCCGCAGGCGGAACTCGCCGGTTCGCTCTCCGCCGGAGACCTGCATGTGGTGGTGATGGGGGGCGCCTTTGTCGGTATCGTGCACCCGTGCAAGGTGTACAACATTCTTGCTGTCGGTGCGCCGTTTATATATATTGGCCCCAAAGAGAGTCACATCACCGATCTGGTTGCCGACCTCCAGGGTGGCCGTTCGGTGTTGGTTACGGGACACGGGGATGTGGAAGGCGTCGTCCGGGAAATCCTCGAGGCGGCGCAGCATCCTGCGGATCGGTCGTATGCCCGCGAGTTCACCAGCCGGTTCTCCCGGCAAGTCCTTGTCCCGCAGATAATCCGGACGCTGGAAACGATGGCCGCTGAGTTCTCCGGAACCGCGGCTGCCGCCAGCGTCTCCCAGCCGCGGCATTCCCCATAGGAGAAAAATTTGATCTTGCCAAAATCTGCCACCAAGGTTCTTGTGACGGGCGCAGGAGGCTTCATCGGGCACCACTTGGTGTCGTTCCTGCGCGGCGAGGGCTACTGGGTCCGCGGGGTGGACATCAAGCACCCCGAATTCGAGCCCAGCGAGGCCCACGATTTCCAGCTCCTCGACCTGCGCCGCTGGGAGAACTGCCTGCGCGCCAGCGAAGGCATGGACGAGGTCTATGCCCTTGCCGCCGACATGGGCGGCATGGGATTCATCTCCGCGAACCACGCGCAGATCCTGCACAACAACGCGCTCATCAACATCCATTCGCTGGAAGCGGCGCGCGTCAACCGGGTGCGGCGGTATCTGTTCACATCCTCCGCCTGCATCTACCCCGAGTACCTGCAGACCGAGACTGACTGCACGCCGCTGCGGGAAGCAGACGCCTATCCCGCCGCGCCGCAGGACGCCTACGGCTGGGAGAAGCTGGTGATCGAGCGGCTGTGCATGCATTACCGCGAGGAGTGCGGGATCGAGACCCGCATCGTGCGCTTCCACAACATATTCGGGCCGCTGGGCACGTGGGAGGGCGGGCGGGAGAAGGCGCCAGCCGCGCTCTGCCGCAAGATTGCGCACGCCAGGCTGATCGGCAATCACGACATCGAGATCTGGGGCGATGGCGAGCAGACGCGCTCCTTCTGCTACATCGACGATTGCGTGCTCGGTCTCTACCAGCTGATGCGTTCCGATTTCGCCGAACCGCTCAATCTCGGCCAGGACCGCATGGTCACCATCAACGAGTTGGCGGACATGATCGCCGACATTGCTGGCATCGCCATCCGCAAGGTCCACGTGCCCGGGCCGCAGGGCGTCCGCGGGCGCAACTCCGACAATTCGCGCCTGCGCCAAGTGTTGGGGTGGGAGCCCGCGATTTCGCTGGAGGAGGGTTTGGCGCGCACCTATCCCTGGATCGAGCAGCAGGTGCGCAAGTTAGTGAGCATGCCGGTCACAACTTAGTCCCGCGACCATTTCTGGCTACGGGTTACTTCGCAGATGCGTCCCGCGCTTCCGCAGAGAAATTGGAAGCGAGAAAAGAGAAACTAGGCAGTAGAGAAACAGATTGCCTGCGCAGTTGGGCTTTTGGCCGGTAGGAGAGTGCCGTTGAAATCATTGGGCCTGACGTACTGCGTGACCTTTGTCGTATCTCTGCTGATTTCGTTCCTTCTGACCCGCTACCTCCGTGACCAGGCCCTGAGCCGCGGCTGGAAGAGCCGCCAGGTCCGTGATCGCGACGTCCATACCACTCCCATCCCGCGCCTGGGCGGCGTCGCCATCTTCCTCTGCGTGGTTGGTGTGGTGGCCGTGCTGATGGCATTTTCCCGCTTCAGCAAGGCCCTCGATCCGCACATCATCCTCAGCATCCTCGTGCCCGCGCTGTTGATCTTCCTGCTCGGCCTCTACGACGATCTGTTTTCCGTGGGACCGTGGGTGAAGTTCGCGGTCCAGATCATAGCGGCGGTGGCGATCTTCCTCGCCGGCTTCCGCATCATCGAACTGCCCATCCTGTTCGGCAACCACAGCCTCGGCTTCGCAGGTTCGCTCCTGGCCACGGTTTTCTGGGTGCTGCTTATCACCAACGCTTTCAACCTGGTGGACGGCCTGGACGGCCTGGCTGCAGGTTCGGCGCTGTTCTCGACCTTGACGGTGGTGGTGATCTCGCTGATGAATGGCCGCGTAATGATCGGCCTGGTCGGGCTGGCGCTGGCGGGCGCGATCCTCGGGTTCCTGCGTTTCAATTTCAATCCTGCCACCATCTTCCTCGGCGACTGCGGCAGTCTGTTCATCGGCTTTGTGCTCAGCGTGCTGGCGCTGGTGGGCGCGGGAAAATCCTCTACCGCGGTGGCGGTGGCGATTCCCGTGGTTTCCTTCGGCCTGCCCATCCTGGAGACCGGCATCTCGGTGGTGCGCCGCTTCCTCAGCGGGCAGCCCCTTTTCGCGCCCGACCGGCACCACATCCATCACAAGCTGCTGGAGCGCGGCTGGACCCATCGCCAGGTGGTGGTGATCCTCTATGGGGTCTCCGCCGCGTTCGGCCTGTTAAGCGCCCTGTTGCTCTACCCCGGCGGGCCGACCATCGGGGTGGTGCTGTTCGTGATCGGCGCCGGCATCTGGATGGGGGTGCAGCACCTCAATTATCCTGAGTTCTTCGAACTGCATCGCATCGCGCGCCGCACCCTGGAGCAGAAGCAGATCATCGTCAACAACCTGGCGTTCCGGCGTGCCACCTTCCGTCTGGCCAAGGTGGAACGCCTCTCCGAACTTGGACAGGTGCTCGAGGACACTTTCCGCGGCAACGATTTCGACGGCTTCGAGCTGCGCTCGGCCAGTCTGGCCCGCGTGCGCACCACGCCATTCGGCAACCGCGACTCCGACCTGCACCTTACCTGGGGACGTGCGGGCAGCACATTCTCGCTCCCGATTTGGACCATGTCGCTGGAGTTGACCATGCCCGATTCCGGCCGCCATGGCTGCCTCGTGATCTACAAGCGGTACGCGCGCGACGCGCTTCGCGTGGACGTCAACCTCCTGCTGCAGGAGTTCCGCCTGGTGCTGGCGCAGGCGTTGAGCCGCGCCTTGGCGGCCGAGACGGAAGAGCAGACGGTCAGCGCTGAAGCCCTGGCTGCTGCCGCCAACTCCAGCCTGCAATGACGAGTCATTGCGCGGCGATTTTCTTCACCGAGGCGTTCCTTCGTGTTCGTAAAACCTTGTGAAATCCGCGCTCCCGCAAAACTCGTTCGTGGTAGAGTCGCAGAAAGGAACCAGCGTACGCATGCGATGGTTTTTCACTAAAGATCCCGGAATATCCGCGATTCAGTTTCTCGGGGAGCGCTCGCTCGGTGGCGTGCTTCTTCGTGCCGCGTTTGCGGTGGTGCTGACGGCCGTGTCGCTGTGGATCACGCTCAAGCTGCCACCCTATCAGACCCAGATTTCGTACAGCTTTTTCACCGCCGCGGTGGCGGCCAGCGCCTACTTCGCGGGCTGGCGAGCCGGTTTGCTGACCACGGTGCTTACCTCCCTGGTTATCGCCTGGGTGCTCCCTCCCCTGAACTCGCTGGCCATCGCCGATCACGGCGATGCCATCCGTTTCATGGCCTTCGTGTTCACCGCCGTGGTGATCTGCCTGATCATCGCTTCGTTGCACCGCAGCCGCCGGGCCCTGCGTGACACGCGCGACGCCCTGCGCCTCAGCAAGCGCCGTATCGCCTACGTAGAACGTCACGCCAAGGTCTGGACCTGGGAATACGACGTGCGCACCGATCGCGTCAGTTGGTCCAACCTGTACGGCAACACCGTCAGCCGGCGGGAACAATCGCTGCGCGACTGGCTGCAGATGGTCCACGAGGAAGACCGCGAACAGGTTGCCGACGCCATCCGGCGAGCGGTACAAAAGGGAGAGTTCGAAGCCCGCTTCCGCATCATGCTGGGTGACTCCCAGCCGCGATGGCTGCTCGGCCGCGCTCAGCTCGTGCTGCTTGACGGCCAGCCTGCCGCTTTGGTCGGCATCAACATGGATGCGTCGGTCCACGGGGATTCCAATCCCGTGGGGGCGCCAGCACCAGCGCTGTCGATACGCTGAGCATCGGTCCTGCGATATTGAACAACGCCCGCGCGGCCGCTCCCGCATCTTGAGGCTGGTTGTGGTAGGCGGAGAGTGCGATGGCAACTACCGCTGCCGCCGCACAACCCAGCACCCACGGGCGCGGCAGGCTGCGGATCCTCACCAGCCCCAGCGGCAACAGCCAGACGAACACGTACCAGAACGTTCGATTGGTCAAGCAGGCGATCGCGCTGCGTACGTAGCCGCCACCCAAACTGAGTCCTGAAGCGAACCCCCATGGCCAGACCGCGTGACCGGCGCTCAGCGAGAGCAGGGCCATCGCCGTCGCCAGGCTTGCTACCACGCTGACGGTCGTCCACAGAAATGCCGCGCGGCGCCGGGGACCGGCGGCCAGGGCCCATGTTCCGGCAAACATCGCCAGGAAGACCACGAAAGTCTCCTTGCTCGCCGCCCCAAGCACCGCAATCAACGGAAGGAAGCGCCATTGCTCTCGCAGCATCAGCGCCGTCGCGGCGATCAGAAAGAAGGCTTCGCCGGAATCCACCATCCCCGCCAGCATGAGGTCGCTAATCGCGAAGTTGAGCAGGTAGAGCAACGCCGCCACGAGCGCGGTTTGAAAACCCCCGGTCACGCTGCATGCGATTGTGACCAGCAGGTAGGCAGCTCCCGCCGTCAGCAGGCTATTGGCAACCAGGAGCCCGAAGCTGGTGGGATCCCAACTGCCGACGCGTCCTCGCGCGATTCGCGCGAACGGCCGCGCCAGATACGGCACCAGCACACGCGCGCGATAGGCCGGACGTGCCGCTTGCGGGCCCGAGCTCACCATAGCGGCGTAATCCGCGGAATCCGGGACAGCGGTACGGATGTCGTAGCGGTTCAGCGTGGGATAGCCCAGGCTCAGGCAGACGAGAAAAAAGATGCCAGCCAGGATCGCGCGTTGAAGCGTGTTCTTCACCTCGGCGCGCACGCCAGCACTTTCGAGCTGTTCTGCATCCAGCGCCACGCGGTCTCGACCACGTTCGCGAGCGGCCGCCGCGCTTTCCAGCCGAGCACTTGCGCCGCCCGAGTCGGATCGGCCACCAGCGCCGGAGGATCGCCCGGCCGCCGCGGACCGTATCGCCGATCGGCCACGCGCCCGGTGGCGGCTTCCACCGCGGCGAGCACTTCCATCACCGAGTGCCCCTGGCCTGTGCCCAGGTTCAGCGCGACCGATGCGCCTCCTCCGGCGAGGTACTCGAGCGCCAGCGCGTGTGCCTCCGCTAAATCGTTCACGTGGATGTAATCGCGAATGCAGGTGCCGTCGGGTGTGGGATAGTCGCGCCCGAACACCTCGATCGTGCGGATGCCCTTGGCGGCCATGAGCGCCAGCGGGATCAGGTGCGTCTCCGGATCGTGCGATTCGCCGATCTCGCCGCTCTCGTCGGCGCCGGCGGCATTGAAGTACCGCAGCGCGGCGAACCGCAATCCGTAGGCCTTTGAATAGGCGTCGAGCGCGTGCTCGAACAGCAGCTTGGTGGCGCCGTAGGGATTGATGGGCTCGCGCGGGTTGTCTTCGCTGATCGGCACCTTCACCGGGATCCCGTACACGGCGCAGGTAGAGGAGAAAACGAAATTCTTCACTCCGGCTTCGACGGCCGTGTTCAGAAGGTTCAGCGCGCACTCCACGTTATTGTGGAAATACTTTCGCGGGTTCTCGACCGATTCTCCGACATAACAGTGCGCGGCGAAGTGCATGACCGCCTGCGCACTACGCAGCACCGGCTCGAGCCGCGTGCGGTCGCCGATATCGCCTTCGACCAGTTCGAACCCGTTGGCGAAGCTACGGTAGCCGGTGGAGAGATTGTCGTAGATCACGACCTCGTGTCCGCGCCGCACCAGCTCGCGCACCGCATGACTGCCGATGTATCCGGCACCTCCGGTGACGACTACGCGCATGCGATTGCCCTCATGTAGCAAGCATAACCGCAGCTTTGCGTCGCAACAAGGCAGGGGACACTCCCATTGCACGGCCCGCTCTTCCGGACCTGACTTCCTTGAGTTGCCGGTAAAAGTCACGAATGACTATGCTGCGTCGAGTTCCCCCTGGGCGCCTACAACTCGGACGGGCGACGCTCTCATGCAACAAAGCCCTGACGCCAGAACTTCGGGCTGAGGGGCAGATTTCGTGGGTGACCGAGCTTCCCTCGTGAAGCCAAGGCGAGCAATGCCGCCCACCTCTCGGTGAAATCGTCCTCGTCTTCGTCATCGATAGCGGAGGGCCCAAACGCGAGTTGGTATAAATGCATAATTGGTGCCGCAGCAAGGTCTGCATCTTTGGGGCGGTCCGTCAAGGAGAATGGGGCAGGACCCTCATCGGGCCGGAGCGAGAAGTACGACGCCTCATACCATCGGTAGTCACTCGTATCTGGGAGACGGCAATACCAGAGAGAGGCGCTCCACCTGTAATGAGGCCTTTGTTGGGAGGCGATCATTTCGTCGGCAGCTACGACATCCCACTTTGAATTCGGGAAGGCGTTCGTTGGCCAGGCTCCTTCTGCAGAGCCAGGCCTATATCCTTTCCAGGGCACCTCCAGGCACCCTTGACCTAAAATGATTGCGTTCATGCCTATCTCCGCGTTTGGGGCATCTCTCTGAATTCGCATTTTCAGCCGTTCCAGGATGCCCAAGAGTACCGTTCTTCCGGTTTTTGCAAGCAGTTCTCGTGCCTTCGTTTGAGACAGCTCTTGCTGCCGCATCCGCTCGGCTTCAGCCTCCGCACGAGCGACGTCCGCACCGGCCTCGGCAAGAATCTGCAAACCTTCACCGCCAGGCGGCCCCGGGGGAGGAGCTTGAGTGAGTTCGTGAAGAACCTTTCTCACCCTCTCAAGAGTGGGACGAGCATTCGGCGATTTCCTAAGCATCATGCTCAATAAAGTCCGCAGCCGAGGCGAACACTTTGCCGGCAGTGCAGGTGGGTCAGCGTGCAGGTGTTGTTCACGAAGCGTCGCTTCCTCGGCGGCCAAGAAGGGAGGTTGCCCGGTGATGAGCGCGTAACCGATACAGCCAAGGGCGTAGACGTCTGTCGCCGACGTGGCGTGGATGTATTCCCACTGCTCGGGCGCCGCATAGTGAGGCGAAAGGCATCCTTTCAACGTCTCAAGAGATGTAGATTCTTCGAGAAAGCGTGCGATACCGAAATCAGCGACTTTCCATTGTTTTGCGTGAAAGAGGATGTTCGCAGGCTTCAAATCGCGGTGGACGATGTCCTTGACCTCGATTAGGCCGTTCGTGATGTCGAGCAATACCCGTGTGGCTTCAGTATCCGTGAGTGTGACACCCCGGTCGATGTCCACTTGCAAGCTCTTCTCAGCCTTCGGCATTACGACAAAGTACGCGCCCGAATCTGCGTCCTGTCCTGCATCCAGAACAGGAATGACGTAATTGAGATTTCGCCCCGAGAGGTCACTCGCAATCCTCATCTCCCGGTGAGCCGCATCATCTGCTGTCAGATGGAGCCGCTTCACTGCGAGGGCGCCGTGTACCTCTGACACACCTTCATAGACCGCACCGAAGCCCCCCGGCCTGCCAAGCGGCTTCGAGGGGTCATAGAACCACTCGCCTTTTGTAAGCGCTATTCTCTGCATGACGGAAGTGTTGCTAAAGCATCATAATCCGGCGGGAGATGAACAGAGTCAATAGAAGCGGGCCCGCCGTGTCGCCTCTGTCCCTTGATCAAATGATCGGGATACAGGAGAGGCTTCCCCGCTGCGCCGACAGGATGCCGCAATCGGCGAGGGCGCCCGCGCCACGCAAGCTTTTCCACATCTCGCCCCCGATTTCCACCCGCCTGCCGCAACCCGCAACAATTAGAATAGAGTCAACGTCTTTCATGTCCCAGTTTGTCCATCTTCACCTGCACACCGATTACTCGCTGCTGGATGGCGCGAGCGACATCGACAAGCTCATGCCGCGCGTGGCCGAGCTGGGGCAGACGGCCGTCGCCGTCACCGACCACGGCAACATCTTCGGCGCGCTGCATTTCTACAACGCCGCCAAGGCGCACGGCATCAAGCCCATCATCGGCTGCGAGCTCTACATCTGCCAGAAGGACGACCACCGGGTGGACCGCACGCCGCCCGAGGGCGACAACTATCACCACCTGATCGTGCTCGCCGAGACCGACGAGGGCTACCGCGACCTGGTGAAGATCACCTCCGAGGCCTCGCTCAACGGCTTCTACTACAAGCCGCGCATCAGCAAGAAATTCCTCGCCGAGCACTCGCGCGGGCTCATCGGGCTTTCCGGCTGCCTGAAGGGCGAGATCGCCGAGCGGCTGATGGAAGGGAAGTACGAAGCCGCGCGCCAGTCAGCCGGCTTCTTCCGCGAGCTCTTCGGCGCGGAGAACTTCTTCCTCGAGATTCAAGACCAGGGTCTGGAGCAGGAGCACAAGATCCGCGCTGACCTGCTGCGCCTGAGCAAGGAAAGCGATATCCCGCTGGTCGCGACCAACGACAGCCACTATCTCTGCGAAGAGGACGCGCACGCGCAGGACGTGATGGTCTGCATTCAGACAGGGAAGTCCATCCAGGATACGAGCCGCCTGAAGTTCCAGGGCAACCAGTTCTACGTGAAGAGCTACGACGAGATGGTACGCGTCTTCAAGGACACGCCCGACGTGCTCACGCGCACGCTCGCCATCGCCGAGCGCTGCCACGTCAAGCTGGAGAAAGTCCGCAGCCCGTTCCCGCATTTCGAAGTCCCGGCGGGATACACGCCCGACAGCTACTTCGAGCACATCACGCGCGAAGGCTTCGCCCGCCGCCTGACGCTCTTGCGCGAGCTTGAATCGCAAGGCCGCCTGCGGCACTCGCTCACGGAATACGAGCAGCGCCTGTCGCGCGAGATACAGATCATCCAGCAGATGAAGTTTGCTGGCTATTTTCTTATTGTCTGGGACTTTATCCGCTACGCCAAGGAGAACCATATCCCGGTGGGCCCGGGCCGCGGATCGGCCGCCGGCTCGCTCGTTTCCTACGCGCTCTCCATTACCGACATCGATCCGCTCGAGAACGGGCTGCTGTTCGAGCGCTTCCTGAACCCCGAGCGCGTGTCGCTGCCCGACATCGACATCGACTTCTGCATGAACCGCCGCGGCGAGGTCATCGAATACGTCACGCGCAAGTACGGCCGCGAGAATGTTGCCCAGATCATCACCTTCGGCACCATGCAGGCCAAGGCCGCCATCAAGGACGTCGGTCGCGCCATGGACATCCCCTACGGCGACGTGGACCGCATCGCCAAGATGGTGCCGCAGCGCCTGAACATCACGCTGGAAGAATCGCTGAAGGAATCGGAGCAGCTCCGGACCGCCTACGAGAGCGACGCCCAAGTCCGCCAGCTGCTCGACACAGCGCGCAAGCTGGAAGGCCTGGTGCGCAACGCGGGCGTGCACGCCGCGGGCGTGGTGATCGCGCCGCAGCCGCTTATCGAACTGGTCCCTCTGCACCGCACCAAGAACGACGAGATTGTCACCGCCTTCGACATGAAGGCGGTGGAGAAGATGGGCCTGCTGAAGATGGACTTCCTCGGGCTCACCACGCTCACCATCCTCGACGACGCTCTCAAGCTCATCGCCCAGACCACCGGCCAGACGCTCGACCTCCAGAAGCTCCCTCTGGACGACCACGAGACTTATCAGCGCGTCTTCCACACCGGTTTGACCTCGGGCGTGTTCCAGTTTGAATCGCACGGCATGCGCGACGTGCTGCGGCGGTACCAGCCCAACTCGGTCGAGGATCTCACGGCGTTGAACGCGCTTTACCGTCCCGGGCCGCTGCAGGGCGGCATGATCGACGACTTCATCGACCGCAAGCACGGTCGCAAGCCCATCGTCTACGAGCTGCCCGAACTGGAAGAGATCCTGAAAGAGACGCTGGGCGTCATCGTCTATCAGGAACAGGTGATGCAGATTGCCAACAGCCTCGCCGGATACTCGCTGGGCGAAGCCGACTTGCTCCGCCGCGCCATGGGCAAGAAGAATCCGGTGGAGATGGCGGCGCAGCGCGAGCGCTTCGTGCAGGGCGCCGTCGAGCACGGGTATCCGCAGAGGAAGGTGGTCCACATCTTCGACCTGATGGAGCAGTTTGCCGGCTACGGCTTCAACAAGTCGCACTCCGCCGCCTACGCGCTGCTGGCCTATCACACGGCGTATCTGAAGACGCACTATCCGGTGGAGTTCATGGCGGCGCTGCTGACCTCGATCACCGGCAGTACCGACGACGTGGTGAAGTACATCAACGAGTGCCGCGAGATGGGCATTCCCGTGGAGCCGCCAGACATCAACGTCAGCGACGCCAACTTTACCCCGCACGGCCAGGCTATCCGCTTCGGCCTGGCCGCGGTGAAGAACGTTGGCCGCAACGCCATCGATTCCATCATCGCCGCGCGCAAGGCACTAGGCCGCTTCCAGAGCATCTTCGAATTCTGCGAGAAGGTGGATCTGCGCCTGCTCAACAAGCGCGTGATCGAATCGCTGATCAAGAGCGGTGCCATGGATTCGCTGGGCAAGCGTTCGCAACTGATGGCTATCCTCGACCGCGCCATGGAGCGCGCGCAGAAGGCGCAGCGCGACGCCGAGTCCGGCCAGCACGGCCTGTTCGGCGTCTTCGACGAGCAGCCAGCCGAGCACGCGAACAACGACAAGCTCCCCGATGTCCCCGACTGGGACGAGCAGCAGCGCCTGGCCGCCGAGAAGGAGATCCTCGGCTTCTTCATCACCGGCCATCCGCTGGAGAAGTATCGCGACAAGCTGCTCGACTTCAGCGCGCTCTCCAGCGAGGCCATCGCCGGGATGAAATCTTCGACCGGCAAAGACGAAATCTGTGCCGGCGGCGTCATCTCCAACCTGCGCGTCTTGCGGTCGCGCAAGGGCGAACTCTATGCCCAGGCGACGCTCGAAGATATGGCAGGCTCGGTGGACATGCTGGTCTTCCCGGAAGCCTATCGGCGCCTGGGCGACAAGCTGCGCGTGGAAGTGCCGGTGCTGGTGCGGGGCGGGGTGCGCGTCGAGGAAGGATCGAATCCCAAGCTGACGGTCAGTGAGGTCACGCCGCTGGAGCAGGCGCAGCCCAAACTGCCGCACTCGCTGCGCATCCGCGTGCCGCTCGAGACCGCCACCGAGTCCACCATCGACGCTCTCCATCAGCTCTGCCGCGAGCGCCGCGGCGAGGCCAAACTGTTGTTCGATTTGGAACGCGCCGGAGACTTCATGGTAGTGATGGAAGCCGAGGGATATAATGTTCAACCGGACCGGACCTTCATTTCCCGCGTCGAGCAGCTCTGCGGTCGTGGCAGCGTTCGCGTCATAGAGTGAGGTTCTCGTAACAATGGTTCCCCCCAAGCTCGCTCCGGGAACTCCCGTCTCGAAGGACGGGACTTCCGCTTCCGGCGTCGTTCCGGTCCCGGAGCACCAGGTGTCGGTGGTGGAAGTGGAGAAATCGGTGGACGGCAAGGAAGTCAACACGGAAGCCGCCGCCCGCGCGGAACACGAGCTGGAGCGCATCGAGCGCCAGATCGGGAAGCTGGAGAGCGCCGCCGGCGAGAACCAGGAAGCCCGCCGCCAGCTCGAGAACCTGCATGCTCAGGTGCACGCCCTACGGCGGCAGATGGACGCGCACCTCCACGCCTGGCACAAGGCCGAACTCGCCCGCCATCCGCAGCGACCCTACACCCTCGATTACGTGGAGCGCATTTTCACTGACTGGAGCGAGATCCACGGCGACCGCGGCTTCGCCGACGACCCGGCGATCGTCTGCGGCATGGCCCGCTTCCACGGGGAAGAAGTGATGGTGGTCGGGCATCAGAAGGGCCGCGACACCAAGACCAAGCTCTATCGCAATTTCGGCATGCCCAATCCCGAGGGCTACCGCAAGGCGCTGCGCCTGATGCGGCTGGCGGAAAAATTCGGCCGCCCGATCTTCACCTTTGTGGATACGCCCGGCGCCTATCCCGGCCTGGGCGCCGAAGAGCGCGGACAAGCCGAAGCCATCGCCCGCAACCTGCGGGAGATGGCCCGCCTGGAAGTGCCAATCATTACCACCGTAACCGGCGAAGGCGGCTCGGGGGGCGCGCTGGCCATCGCCATCGGCAACCGCGTGCTCATGATGGAAAACTCCATCTACGCTGTGATCTCGCCCGAGGGCTGCGCATCCATCATGTGGCGCGACGCCTCCAAGAAGGAGCTGGCCGCCCAGGCCATGCGCATCACCGCGGAGGATCTGCAACAGCTCGGCTGCATCGACGAGATCGTCCCGGAGCCCGCCGGCGGAGCTCACACCGACCACGAACGCGCCGCGGAACTGCTGGATGGCTCGCTTCAGCGCCATTTCGCCGAGCTGAAACGCCTAACCGTTCCCCAACTGGTGGACACCCGCTATGAAAAATTCCGCCTGATGGCCCAGTTCTTCACTGGGGAGTAACTCAAACTCACGTGGGCCCGGCGCCCCTCCGAAAGACTGGTTGTATATTCGCGCGAGTCGAGGGACCTCTACAGTAACGACTAACGGCCCTAGCCCAGCTTGCTATAATAGGTTGTTTTCCTCAGCCCAAGAGCCCGTGTGGTGGGGGGCTCCGGAGGTTTCCCAGGCCTATGGCCAGCACTGATCTGATTGTCCAGGAAATATCGCGGCGCGATGATTCCCGGCGCTTCGTCAACGACTTCAGCCTGCAAGTGGCCACCGTCAACGGTTCCGGGTCGCAAAGCGCCAACACCATCCTGCTGCGCAGCATCTTCCAGATGGGCATTCCCGTCTCCGGCAAGAACCTTTTTCCCTCGAATATCGCTGGCCTGCCCACCTGGTACACCATCCGCGCCAACAAGCACGGCTACATCGGGCGCAAAAAGGAGATCGACTTCGTCATCGCCATGAACCAGGAAACGGCGCGCGAGGATGTGTTGTCGCTCTCCCCGGGCGCGGCCGTGCTCTACGACGAGCCCATGAATCTCTCGTCGCTGCGCTCCGACCTGACCTTCTACGCCGTGCCCTTCGACAAGATCGTCGCCACCGTGTGTCCCGAGGCCAAGCTGCGCAAGCTGGTCAAGAACATGATCTACGTGGGAGTGATGGCGCACCTGCTGGGCCTCGACATGGTGCAAGTGGAAAAAGCGCTGCGCAAGCAGTTCGCGAAGAAAGTGAAAGCCGCCGACCTTAACTGGGGCGCCGCCAAGGCCGGCTTCGACTACGCCGCTTCCACCCTGACCAAGAAGGACCCGTGCCGCGTCGAGCGCATGGACAAGACCGCGGGCAAAATCATCGTGGACGGCAACACCGCTGCCGCGCTGGGCTCCATGTTCGCCGGGGTCACGGTGGTGACCTGGTATCCCATCACCCCCTCGTCCTCGCTGGTCGAGACCCTGATCGACTACATGAAGAAGTACCGCATACGCCCGGACGGCAAGGCCACCTTTGCCATCGTGCAGGCCGAAGACGAACTGGCTGCCATCGGCATGGTGATCGGCGCCGGCTGGGCGGGCGCTCGCTCCATGACCGCTACCGCCGGCCCCGGCATCTCGCTTATGTCGGAATTCGCCGGCTTGGGCTACTACGCCGAGGTTCCCGCCGTGATCTGGAACATCCAGCGTGTCGGCCCCTCGACCGGGATGCCCACGCGCACCTCACAGGGCGACGTCATGTTCACCGCGTTCCTCTCGCACGGCGACACCCAGCACATCATGCTGTTCCCGGCGTCGGTGGAAGAGTGCTTCACCCTGGCGCAGGACGCCTTCAACCTCGCCGAGTGGTTCCAGACGCCGGTGTTCGTCATGAGTGACCTCGACCTGGGAATGAACAACTGGATGTCCGACCCGTTTCCCTATCCCACGCAGCCGATCAATCGCGGCAAGGTGCTGAGCAAGGAAGACCTCGACCGCCTGGGCGGCTTCGCCCGCTACAAGGACGTGGACGGCGACGGCATCGGCTGGCGCACCCTGCCCGGTACCGAGCATCCGGCGGCAGCGTACTTTGTCCGCGGCAGCGGCCACAACGAGAAGGCGCAATACACCGAGCGTCCCGACGACTACGAGAACAACATGCTGCGGCTGGCGCACAAGTTCGAGACCGCGCGTACGCGCGTCCCCAAGCCGGTGGAGACGGGCTCCGGCCGCGAACGCGTGGGCATCATCGCCTACGGCACCTCGCACTGGGCCATCATCGAGAGCCGCGACCAGCTCCGCAACGAGCACGGACTGGAGACCGATTACCTGCGCCTCCGCGGCTATCCCTTCCCGCACGAGGTGCGGGGCTTCATCGAGAACCACGAGCGGGTTTACGTGGTGGAACAGAACCGCGACGCTCAGATGTTCGACCTGCTCCGCCTCGACCTGCCCGTCGAGCTGGTGGCGAAGCTGCGCTCGATAGCCCACTGCCACGGGCTGCCGCTCGACGCCCGCTCCGTCACCGATGAGCTCATGGCCCTGGAGGGCAACTGATCATGGCCACCACTCCCACCGCCGAACCCAAGACCAACCGCATCGGCCTGACCGTGATCGAGTACAAGGGCGGAAAGACTACGCTCTGCGCCGGGTGCGGACACAACGCCATCTCCGAGCGCATCATCGACGCCATGTACGAGATGGGCGTGCAGCCGGAGCGCGTGGCCAAGCTCTCCGGTAGCGGGTGCTCCTCCAAGAGCCCGGCGTACTTCATGAGCCGCTCACACAGCTTCAACGCCGTGCACGGACGCATGCCTTCGGTGGCCACCGGCGCTGTGCTGGCCAATCACAAGCTTATTGCGCTGGGGGTCTCCGGCGACGGCGACACCGCTTCCATCGGCATCGGGCAGTTTGTCCACCTCATGCGCCGCAATCTGCCCATCATCTACATCATCGAGGACAACGGCGTGTACGGCCTGACCAAGGGACAGTTCTCCGCCACCGCCGACCTGGGCTCCAAGCTGAAGACCGGTGTCATCAACGACCTGCCGCCCATCGACACCTGCGTGCTCGCCATCCAACTGGGGGCGTCGTTCGTCGGGCGATCGTTCTCCGGCGACAAGCGCCAGCTGCTGGCCATGCTCAAGGCTGCCATCGCCCACCGCGGCACCGTGATGCTCGACGTCATCTCCCCCTGCGTTACCTTCAACGACCACGAGGGCTCCACCAAGTCCTACAAGTACATGAAGGACCACGACGAGCCGTTGCAGGAAATCAACTTCATTCCCTCGTTCGAGGAGATTGATGTGGATTACGATCCCGGCACCACCGTCGACGTCACCATGCACGACGGCTCGCACATGCGGCTGCGCAAGCTCGACGAGGACTATGATCCGACGGACAAGCTGCGCGCCATCTCCACCCTCACCGAAGCGCACGAGAAGAATGAGACCCTGACCGGCGTGTTCTACATCGAGCCCAACAAGCCCACGTTCATGGACCTGTTGCACGTGACCGATGAGCCCCTGGCCACGCTGCCCGCCGAAGCCGTGCGCCCGCCCAAATCAGTGTTGGATGAGGTGATGGAGAGCCTCAGGTAACGTGGATCAGCACCCGGGATAAAGCAGGGCGTTCAGGCCTGCATTGACTGTGATAGTGGGTTTGTATCAGGGCACGACTTCAGTCGTGCCGGAAAAGCGTGCGAAAAGACGGCTTCAGCCGCTGCGCCTGAATGGCCCGGCATCCCCGGCCGCAGCGGCTGAAGCCGCTCTCAGTTTCTTGGCACTGCAACGGCACGAGTAAACTCGTGCCCTGATACAAACCGCCCTCCGTCCCAGGTTTGGGAGCTTTTTGACGCTCCTTCGAGTGCTGATCCCAACGCCTTAAGGGTTTTCTTCTTCCTCTTCCGGTTCGCCGGAGTGCTCCGGGCTGGGGCCGGGCTCGGGGAAGTCGCTGTCGCTGGCCTTGATCAGCGGGTCGCTCTCCCGGTGCGACAGTTGCCCCTTGAATCTGGCTTGCGGCTTCTGCCGCGGGTTGTCTTCCTCAAAGGCTCCCTTGTGCAGGTCGTTGTCATTCATCTGGTGGATCCTGTTGCGTTCTGCCGAAGTCATCGGGCACGCTCCCGCTGGGATGAATCCTGCGACCCCAACCTTGCCACACTGCCCTAGCGGGAGTCAGTGACGGCGGTTTCACCTCGGCGTGACATCGGGACGCGCCCTTTCCGGGAAAGCTGTTACCGTCGAAGCCAACACCGGATGCGAATGCCTGATTGCGATGCCGCCCGGCTAGGGTTATGTTGACTCAAGGCCCGCGGCGATTGCTTCCGTCGCCAGCGGGCGTACATGGGAGGATTTCTCGAATGAAGAAGGTTTTCTTGCTCCTGTTCGCGGCGCTGCTCGTGGCGCTCGCGGCCGGGGCCCAGGGCATACCGTCGTCGTCCAGCACCACCACCGCGCAATCCGGCACCACCAGCACCCACCGGCGCCATCACCGCAAGCACCGCAAACATCACCATCACCACAAAGCCAACGCGCAGTAGCGCCGAGTTCTTGCCGATAACCGTCGGCCACGGGCCGCCCCTCACGGGCGGCTTGGTTTTTCGCCAGTACGCGACCTCTGTAGAATTCACGCCATGAGCCACCCGGGGCCCATCTTCCGCCCGTTTGAAAAGCTGGTGAAGATCACGGTGAAGGGCAGGGAATACGAGGTCCCGGACTCGAACACCCTGCTGCGCGCCTTCCAGTACTTGGCACCCGACACCGTTCCCTACGGCCGTTTCTGCTGGAACGAGGAATGCCAGTACTGCCGCCTCAGCTATGACATGGGTGAGGGCACGTCCACACGCCTCGGGCTTTCCTGCAAGATCATGGTGCAGCCGGGCATGCGGGTGCTGGAGCTGGCGGCCGAGCTGCGCTATTGCCTGCGGGAATTGCCGGAAGGGAAGTAGTCGCCGGGGAGCGCCGGGTTTCGGAGGGCGCATGACCTGACAGACTGCGCACGGGCGGAGGCAGTTCCCTCGTCGCGTAGGGCAGGCAGGCCCTTCCTCAGGATGACAACCAACTGCTCTACTGTGCCGTCGGCCTGCGGCTGGGTGACGTCTTGCGCGAGCTGAGCTGCCGCAGCCGCTCGCGCGCCTGCGTGGCCTCGACCGAGCGCGGGTAGCGCGCGATCAGACTGTTCAGCTCGCGCACGCCGGCGTCCCGCTGCCCCAGCTCCAGCAGCGCGAAGCCCTTCTTCAACTGCGCGGCCGCCGCCTTGTTCCCACCGGGGTATTGGTGCAGCACAGTGTCATACGCCTGGATAGCGCCCTGGAAGTTCCCCTGCCGATACGCGATCTCGCCCAGGTAAAACTGCGCGTTCCCGGCCAAGTCTGTGCTGGCATAGAACTTTAAGTAGTCGTTGAACTCCTGTCCGGCGATGTCGTACTTGCCGGAGTTGTAATCGCGCAGGCCGTTGTTGTAGAGCACGTCTGGAGGCGGCGCCGCCGCTGGATTCGCGCCCGGCGTCTGCGAAGGCAGGTTCTGCTGCTGCGCGGTGAACTGGTCGAGTTGCGTGTTCAGCTTGTTCAGGCGGGCGCGCAGCTCGTCGAGCGAATCATGCAGCGCCTGCACCTGAGTGGAGACCTGGTCCACCTTGCCGCCAATGTCGCTGTTCTGCTGCGTGAGCGTCCTCTGCAGGTTGTTGACCGCAGCGGTGACCTTGTTCATGTTGTCGGTGGTCTGCTCGATGAGGTTCTTCATCACGCCCATGCGCTCGTCGAACGACTGCTGCATGCGCGCCATCTGGTCCTGCAGCGCCTGCACCTGCGTTTGGAGCTGCACGATCTCTTTGCTGACACCGAACGCCGGCAGGGCAGACCACAGCCCCAGCAAGGCGAGTAGAGGGAGAATTCTCTTTGTCTTCATACCATTCTTAAGATGCCGAACCGCGGCTTCTCCGCATTGTAAAAGATGCGGGGGAAGCGCGCGAGCCGGAGAAACCACGACGGTGGCGGGACGCCGCCGGTACAGCCGGCAGGATGCCGGCGATACGTTCGAGAAAGGGGACGGGCTTTCGCCCGTCCCCTGCAAGCTCATCGCTGGTACACGAAGTGCCCGCGGCGGTTCTGCTGCCAGCACTGCTCGTCGTGGCTGGTGCAGAACGGCTTTTCCTTCCCGTAACTGATAGTCCGGATTCGGTCCGCGCTTACCCCCTGCTGCACCAGGAAATCCTTAGCGGCAGTGGCGCGGCGGTCACCCAGGCCGAGGTTGTATTCGGTGGAGCCGCGCTCGTCGCAGTGTCCCTCGATGGTGAAGCGGATGTTGGGATGCTGCTGCAGGAAGGCAGCGTCGGCCATGAGCGCCTGCTGCGCGTCAGGACGGATGTCCGACTTGTCATAATCGAAGAACGCGTCCTTGACATTCTGGTTGAACAGTTGTTCGTCGCTGAGAGCGGCGGCTGCTGG
>DASQGF010000201.1:0-2644 GCA_035632755.1 Terriglobales bacterium | reverse complement strand
TCGTCGTCCTGCACCAGCAGGCCGCCGGACACGCTCTTGTATACCCATTTCTTGGGCATGGGCGTCACTTCGACCAGCCGGAGATTCTTCTTGGCGGCGAAGCGCTCGCGAGCCGCCGCATCAAAGCCGGGCGCGGCGATGGCTTCCACGAAGAGCTTGGCCATCTCCTCGGCCGCGGCGCCGTCGATCGCACGGTTGACGCCGATCACGCCTCCGAAGGCCGACACCGGGTCGGCTTCATACGCCTTTTTGTAAGCTTCCAGCAGGTCCTTGCCGGTCGCCGTCCCGCAGGGATTGGTGTGCTTGATGATCGCACACACGGGCTCGGTGAACTCCTGCGCCAGGTCCCAGGCGGCTTGCAGGTCCACGATGTTGTTGTAGGAAAGCTCCTTGCCCTGGAGTTGGCGTCCGTTGGCCACGCCCTTGCCGCTACCGTCGGAGTACATGGCCGCTTTCTGGTGCGGATTCTCGCCATAACGCAGGTCCATCGCTTTTTCGAACCGCAGACGGAGCGTCTGCGGAAAGCTGACTTCGGCATGCAGCTCGAATCCGCGGCCGTTCTTGCCGACGCGCTCCAGCGTTGAGGCGATAGCGGAGTCGTAGGCCGAAGTAGTGGCGAAGGCCTTCTGCGCCAGCCGCCAGCGGGTTTCGACCGAAAGCTCGCCGCCGGATTTCTCCATCTCCTCAATGATGCCGGCATAGTCGGCGGGCGAGGTCACCACGGCGACATCGCGGAAATTCTTGGCGGCGGAGCGGATCATGGACGGTCCGCCAATGTCGATGTTCTCGATCAGCTCGTCGAACTCCACGCCCGGCTTGGCCGCGGTCTTCTCGAAGGCGTAGAGGTTCACCACCACCATGTCGATGGGCTGGATGCCGTACTCGGCCACGGCGGCGCGGTGGGCCGGGTTCTCGCGCACGTGCAGGATCCCGCCGTGCACCTTGGGATGCAGCGTCTTCACGCGCCCGTCCAGCATCTCGGGAAAACCGGTGAGTTCGGCGATGTCGCGCACCGCCACGCCGGAATCGCGCAGCAGCTTGGCGGTGCCGCCGGTGGAGTACAGCTCGACATTGAGTCGGGCCAGTTGGCGGGCGAACTCCGCCACGCTTGTCTTGTCCGTCACGCTGAGGATGGCTCGCTGAATCTTCACAATGACCTCTCTTTAGGAGTACCGAGTACCTGGTACCGAGTATCGAGTACCGAGTGGGTGGGATAAAAGGAACCTGTTACCCTGCCAGAAAACTCCACAGGGAAGCAAGGACTTTGCTGCCTAAATTTTATCGAGGAGCAGGAGAAATGTGGAGCCGTAGGTCCGTACTAATTCTTTCCCCGGGCCTTGAGCTTGACCTCGCCGTTTTCGAGCTCGATTGAGTACTGGACGCTGGCGCAGCCAAACTGTTTGCGAATCTCTGTGGTCTTCTTCGACAGGAACTCGCGGAAGGAGTCGAAGCCGGGACCAAGCGGAACGCCGGCGCGGCGCCGGGCGTCGACCAGTTCTTCGTACAGCACCTGCGCTTTATCCAGCTCCGCGCCCGGCTCGGCAAACTCGAACTGCCGCTGGGAACGACGGCCCGTCTTTTCCACCAGCCCCAGCGCTTCCGCGGCCGCGTGTTCCTCCTCCGGCCGCAGTCCCTGGATGGCGAGCAGCGCGTCCTGTGGCCGCCGGTATCCTTCCTCTTTGATCTTCAGCTTGCGACGCCACAGATCGCTGAAAACGGCGAACTTCTGTGCGATGGTGTTGTAACGGAACTGCTGCTGCAAGCTGAGCGCGCGGCCGTCGCTGTACTTCTTGATCGCATTGCGGACCCGCCATTCGACGTCGTCCGGCGGCTTCTTCAATCCCCCGGCGAAATACACGTCGTACTCCACCTTGAGCTTGCGGACGTTGTCTTCCAGCACGGTCAGTTCTTCGTCGACGGTCACGAGCAGTCCTTCCCCGATGCAGCCTAGCACAGGCCCGCGCCCGGCTCACGGCACCGAAGTAACCACCGCTGGCTGCCCACGCTGGAGGTTGAAACTAACCGGAAGCTACTGATTCTGCTTGGGGTTAGCTGCAGAGCTACTTCGCGCTGGCGGCCATTTTCTTGACCATAGCTAGCACCAGCTTGCGGTCACTCTCGTTCAGGTTGGAAGAATAGCGGCGGACCTGTGACAGGAAGCGAACATCTTCGTCGCTCAACTGCGGAGTTTTCCCCGGATGGCCATCGTGGTGGGTATTCTCGGCGAAGAACTGGGCCAGCGGCAGCTCCATGGCGCCGGCGATCTTGGCCAGGGTGTCCAGCGAGGGGATGGTGTGTCCATTCTCGACGCGCGAGAGGTAGCAACGCAGGAGCCCGGTGCGCTTTTCGATGTCGCCTTGCGACATCCCCTTTTCCAGACGGTAATTGCGGATGGTTTCGCCGATGTTCATGCGGGAAAACTTTCAGCCGTTGCGCCCGGGGAGGTGCCCGCATAGTAACCAGAGGGGAACGGGTTGGCAAGCGAATTTTTTGAATAAGTCGGGTCCGCGGCCGTGTGGATCAGGCAGCGCGCTCGAAGCTGGCCAGAACGGCATTACGGTCGTGGTAAACCTCGAACACGCTGAGAAGGCCGACCACCCGCAACACCTCGGCTGGCGTGCGCCCCAGATTCAGCAGCTTGCAG
>DASQGF010000200.1:0-12815 GCA_035632755.1 Terriglobales bacterium | reverse complement strand
TCAGCGCTGCCACTTCCGCGTCGTCTTCCGGCAGGAAATATCCCACCACGATTCCCATGGCGCCCTCAGGGAGGGACTTGCCGAGCGTATTCTCATAGATCGAACTCACCCGCAGCACATCTCCCTTGCTCAGCTTGTAGCCACCGCGGTCGGTAAAGCGGACGACCGGCATGCTCTGGATTTTGCCGGAGGGATCGAGTTGTGCTTTCAGCGCCGCGACGTCCTCACCGCGGGTGACGTTGAACAGGTCGAGCTGCCGGCCGTAATCGTGCATGTGTCCACCGACACCCAGCAGCAGGCCGCTGAAACCCAGCTTGAACTCGCCGATCTGCAGGGTCTTTCCGGGGCCAAGGTCATACCCTGAATCTCCGCACTCGCCGACGTCAAACCACGCCGGGTACACACTCTTGAGCCCCTCGCCTGTCGCGGCGCTGCGGTATTCGAGCTTCACTTCCAGCCAGGTCTGCGGATAATCGGTCGCCATCGGATTGTGGAACATGGTGCTCACGCGGATGCGGTCGCCCTTGTGGACGCGATACCCGAAGCCGGGAAGGGCGGGCCAGTCGTTCATCTCGCCGCCCGCGCCGAAGATGTGCTCCTGCTTGTTGGGACACAGGAAGTCGGGCCGCGCGGTGTTGTAGAAGGCCACGTGATGCAGCAGACGGTTGGGCTCCTGTCGGCCTGCGCCGTCCACCAGCCGCGGATGGTAGGCCGTGATCCAGCCGTCGAAGGGAATCTCGAGAAAAACAGTCGGCGCTTGGGCCACCGCCATGTGGACGGAGTTTGCCGGCAGGTTCAGCGGGCCCACGCGCACGGTGAGCACCCGGGCCGCGGCGTCGTCCTGCACCTCGAGCCGGGATTCGGACGACGTCTTCATCGCGGCCATGGCGTGATGGCCGTGCTGCGCCCATGTGTACGCTGCTAACATGCAGACGAAGAGCAGAATTGCTCCAATTTGGAATACGGTATTCCGCACAGGGTTAACGCCTAGTTGGCAGATGTAGGTGCTGTGAGCGATCCGAGCGTCGAGCCACTCAAAATGCGCCTGAAAACGTCGATCAGCAAAATCATTTTCAGCGAAGATGCTTCAGACGCGTAGGTAGTCGAGAATCCGTGCAGGATGGCGTGTCGGTTAACCTGAGCTATAGCGCCCGGGCTGCAAGCATCATCGTACCGCGAGTACATCGTCGTCGAGATCACCCGGACAGCAACTTCGCTCCAGATCTCCTGTTCCGATTCATGGTAATTCCGCGCCGCTATCTTCACCACACCATGGTTCGAAGCAGGATGCTTAACGATTTCACGAGCCAACCCCTCCACCAGCGGCAGGAGAGCGGGAACGCTTAGAGTGTACTTCATCTGTTTGTGTGCGGCCACCGCGTCGTCGACAATCTGGCGGCGGTTTGCCAGGTATTCCACGCTCCACCACGTTGTGATCATGGAATCCAGAGAGCGGTGATCGTCATTATGGAAAAGTTGGCAGATAAACCGGTCGATCCCCTCGAGGTTCCCAGACCTGCCGAGATGGAGCACGTCGCGGAATTCCGCAACCGTAAGATAATCCTCCAACCCTAGCCATCCTCTTTCCTCCAGGAACGAATACACTTCCTTTTCTTCCTCACTCCAAAACTTTTGCAAGTCCTCTACTACCGAAAGAATCTCCAGGCGGAACTGCGAGAACGGCTCGAACAGCTCGTTTGCGGCGAGGGCGAACTCAGCCGCTTGACTGGCAACCGATTGGATGAAACGGTTAGGGCCGTTAATCGCATCCAGAACGGTCCCAAAGGAACTTTGAAAGGCTGCTTTCGCTGCCAAAAAGAGGTCCATCTGGCTGCGGAGAAGGTTTTCAAACGGACTCACCGGGGGGAACCCTGGCAGGCCAGTGGCGAGTTCGCGGAAACGCCGAGCGTCGTCAATCTGCTTGCGTGCTTCTTCCTCAAACCGATTCGCACCGCGGATTCGATCTAGCTGACTTCTCGCAGCCTCCAAAAGGCGAATTCGCTCACGCTCCTGTTCAATAAAATCTCTCATTCGGACTCCGACTTGAAAGGTCGCACCTTCAGCGGCGGGCAGACAGCATGCCCAGGATCTCCTTCAGCCCCTGCCGTACCTGGCGCAGGCCGTCCCGCGACGGGCGGCGGCCGAAGGGCAGCGGGTCCTGGGTTTTGCCGGAGCGGTTTTCGCTCCGCAGCAGTTGCCGCGCACCCGCGATGGTGAAGCCGTCCTCGTAGAGAAGCTTCTTGATGAGCACCACCGTCTCCACGTCGCGGCGGCGGTACATGCGCTGCCCGGTGCTGCTCTTTCCGGGTTTCAACTGCGGGAATTCGGTCTCCCAGAAGCGCAGCACGTAGGCGGGAAGGCGGCACAGGCGCGCCACTTCGCCGATGCGGAAGTAGAGCTTGTCGGGGATGAGCACTTCGCCGGATTGTTTCTTGTTCTTCGAGGCCATGCGCACGACTCGCGCGCCATGTCAGGCGGCGCAACCGACGAGGGCGTGTCCCGGATAGTACGGCGGGCGGCGCAGCCGGTCAATAGGCTTGCGCGGCTTTACCGCAGAAACAGCAAGAGCCTCCACGCTCGCGGTCCATGGCAGGCACCGGGTGCGTGGAGGCCCTTGGAAAACTTCCAACAGGCTTCCTGGATGCAAGGCCAAGCCTCGCTTCCAATTTAGTGCTTCTTCTTCTTCGCCTTCTTTTTCGTTGCCATTGAGCTTCCTCCTGAACTTTCTCCCTAAGGAGTCTTTCTGATTTCGGGCCCGATCCTCACAGCCGCTTCATCGGCGGCCATAAAGATACTTGCGCAGATATTGCGGCGGCTTGCGCCCGCTGTCAACAGGATTCTTGCGCCGGAAGCTCGTGCGACACATCTCCGGGGTTCTGCTTCCTGCGTCCTGCCTCCTGGTTTTGGTAGACTGCCAGGCTCGTGCCGCGGGAGAAACACCATGGACGAGAGCATCGGGGCCACGTATCTCGACGAAGCCTTCCGCAGCCTGCGCGGGCACAAGCGCCTGGCCGAAGGCGCTTTCGCGCAGATCGACGACGAGCAGTTCTTCCGCGTGATCGATCCCGAGTCGAACAGTGTGGCCATCATCGTGAAGCACATCGCCGGCAACATACGCTCGCGTTTCACCGATTTGCTGACCAGCGATGGCGAGAAACCTTGGCGGGACCGCGACCAGGAATTCATCCTCGAGCCCGGCACAGCGCGCGTCGAGCTGATGCGCGCCTGGGAGGAAAGCTGGAAGCTGGTCCTCGACACCGTCCGCTCGCTCCAGCCGGAAGACCTGTTGAAGACCGTCACAACCCGCGGGCAGCCGCACAACGTGCTACAGGCTGTGCATCGCGCGGTCGCGCACTACGCCTATCACGTGGGGCAGATCGTTTTCCTGGCCAAGCACCTGAAGAGCGCAGGATGGAAGTCGCTGAGCATCCCGCGCGGGCAGTCGAATGCGGAGGCCGTATTGAAGGCGGAGAAGCAGCGGCCATAGCCTCCGGGTGCTAGAATCTGCCTGCGAGAAATCTGATGCGAAGCGACAAGGTGAATCCATGCTTGCGGTGGTGAAAGCCGAGGCGGCGCCAGGCGCCGACGTCCGCGACGTCAAGGTCCCCGAGATCGGCCTGACTGACGTGCTGGTGAGGGTGAAGGTCGCCTCCGTCTGCGGCACCGACCTGCACATCTACAACTGGGACTCCTGGGCGCAGCATCGCATCCATCCTCCGCTCATTCCCGGACACGAGTTCTGCGGCGAAGTGGCGGCGGTGGGCGCCGAGGTCACCACCGTCAAGGAAGGCGATTTCGTCTCCGCCGAGATGCACGTCAACTGCGGCAAGTGCTACCAGTGCCGCACCGGCGACGCCCACATCTGCCAGAACGTAAAGATCATCGGCGTGGACGCCGACGGCGCCTTCGCCGAGTACGTGCGCATACCGGAATCGAACATCTGGAAGCTCGATCCGGCGATTCCGCAGGAGTACGCCTCCATCCTCGACCCGCTGGGAAACGCCGTGCACACGGTGCTGGCGGGCGAGATCGCCGCCAAGACAGTCGCCATCACCGGCTGTGGTCCCATCGGCCTGTTCGCCATCGCGGTGGCGCGCGCGGTGGGCGCGACCACGGTGTTCGCCATCGAGGTCAACCCCTACCGGCGGAAGATCGCCACGCAGATGAAAGCCGACTACGTCCTCGATCCCACTCGCGACAACGTGAAGCAGATCGTGTTGGATCGCACCGGCGGGATGGGCGCCGACGTGGTGCTAGAGATGGCAGGGCACCCTGATGCCATCCGAACTGCCTTCGACATCGTGCGGCGCGGTGGACGCATCTCCCTCCTAGGCCTCACCTCCAAGCCCGTTTCCTTGAACTTCTCCGAAGACATTATTTTTAAGGGCATCACCATCCAGGGCATCAACGGCCGGCGCATGTACCAGACCTGGTACCAGATGCAGGCCCTGCTCAAAGCCGGCAAACTCGACCTCCACCCGGTGATCACCGACCGCCTCTCGATGAAAGATTTCTCCAAGGGCATGGAGCGCCTGCGGACGGGCGAGGCGAGCAAGATCCTGCTCTATCCAAACGGAATAAAGTGAACGCAGAGCGCGAGTGACGATGGCTTGGTGTCATCGCCTATATTCATTTTGAAATATTGTGCGTCCCCTGCGATTTTCTTTTATTTTTCCTGAGCATGGGCCAGCCGTAGCGGTGCTGTTTCATGTCCACGCGCAGGCCGATGAAGGTGATGCTTTCGGTCTGGAGCAGTAGTCTCTGCTCCGCACCTTGGACTCCCGACAGCAGGATCTTCCCGCCGGCTCCGACCACGCGCTGCCAGGGAAGCGAGCCACCGGAACCGTGCAACGCCCAGACCACCTGCCTTGCCGCGCCCGGAAAGCCGGCCGCGTAGGCGACGTCGCCGTAGGTCGCGACCTTGCCACGCGGGATCTTGCGGATGGTGGCACGAATGCGCGCGAACATGCCCGGAGATTTTGTCATGGATGCTTTCACCAGTTGAAACCAGGGTCCCTCGTCGTGCTCGCCTCACGGAGCTCAGCTCGCGCATCCTCGGGATGACAAGAGTGGGCTGATCACAACGCAACTGAAGCTGCGCCCCTTCAAAGCAGCCCTACTCTGGACCGATTCCTCTCCTAACTCTGCGCTCCCTGTGGTTAAATCCTGCGCGCGTGCGCGCCGTCGCCATCCTCGGCCCTGACGTATCGCCCGAGTACCTGGCCCTGTTCTCGGGCCCCGGGTGCCAGATCATCGGCCACAAGCGCGGAGAAACTCTGCCCTCCGCGGATGCCGCGATTGTCCTGGGCGGCGACGGAACTGTCCACCATTATCTGCGCGATCTCTCCTGGCTGAAAATTCCTGTTCTCATGGTGCCGCGGGGAAGCGGCAACGACTTCGCCCACGCGCTTGGCCTGCGGGATGATCGCGACGCTCTGGCAGCCTGGAATCGCTTCCGCGACACCGGCCATTGCCGCGAGATCGACTTGGGAATTATCGCGCCACTGGGCGACCTGTCAGCCTCACCGCGGTTCTTTTGCAACGTCGCTGGCGCCGGTCTCGATTCCGAGGCCAACCGTCGCGCCAACGCCATGCCGCGATGGTTGCGCGGACGCGGCGGATACGTGCTGGGAGTGTTGGGAGCGATTCGCTCATTCTCGGCAAAACGCTTCGTGATCGGCGCGCAGCAAGTTGCGTTTCCACCCAAACGGATCGACGAGTCCGGCCTCATGGTGGCCTTTGCCAACGGCCCGACCTATGGCGGAGGTCTGCGCATCGCTCCGGCGGCAGATTTCGCGGACGGGCAACTGGAAGTCTGCTTCGTGCGGCAGGTGGGGAAAGCCCGTCTCTTGCGGCTCTTGCCCCGAGTTTTTTCCGGACGGCACGTGGACCTTCCCGAGGTGGAATATTTCAAGGCTGCGCGCCTGCGCCTCGAGACCGAGGTCCCGTTGGACGTCTATGCGGATGGAGAGTTCGTCTGCCGCACGCCGGTGGAGGTCAGCGTCGTTGCCAAGGCTTTGCGCGTGATCGTGCCGTGACTCGATTCACTCGTAGCGCAACGACTCGATGGGGTCGAGCCGCGCTGCCCGCGCTGCGGGATAGATCCCAAAGAACAGCCCCACCGAAAGCGCGACGGCGAACGCCAGCACCACCCAGAACATCGACACGCGCGAAGGCAACGGCGAGAACGCGTCCACCGCCAGGCTGATGCCCCCGGCGAGAAAGATGCCGATCACGCCACCGATCGCGGTCAGCACCATCGCCTCCAGCAGGAATTGCACCAGGATGTGGCGCTTGCGCGCGCCCACCGCTTTGCGAACTCCGATCTCCCGCGTGCGCTCGGTCACCGACACCAGCATGATATTCATCACCCCGATGCCGCCCACTACCAGGCTGATCGACGCGATGACCAGCAGCACGAGGTAAATGCCTCCGGTGAGCGACTGGTAGAACTCGATGAACTGGTTCTGGGTGCCGATGTCGAAGGAATTGGGTTTCTTGGGTGGAACGTGCCGGCGCTGGCGCAGGATCTCCGTCACCTGTTCCATAACCGCCGCCATCCCGGCCTGGGTCTTGGTCTTGATGTCGATGTAGAGGCCGTCCTTGGCGTCGGGATGCAGCTTGAGCATGGTGGTGATGGGCAGCCAGATGAAGTTGTCGCGATCGAAGCCGAAGAGCGACCCCCGGCGCTCCAGCACTCCGATCACCTCGAAGGTGTCGTTCTCGAAGTAGACCGTTCTGCCCATGGGGTCCTGGTGCGGGAACATCTTTTCCGCCACCGTGGCCCCAAGCACCACCACGTTGGTACGGTGGCGGACATCGGCATCGCTCAAGAAGCGCCCCTCCCGCACATAGGAGGTGTAAACGTTGATGTAGTCCGGCTCCACCCCCAGGATGGCCACTCCGGAAGCATGGATGTTGCCGTAGCGCACGTCGGGGTTGGGGAACTTGATGGGGTCCAGGTACACGCGCGGGGTGACGATGGCGATGTCCTGCGCCTTCTGCCGGATGTCTTCCGCATCGTCGCGCGTCAGTTCCTTGCGCTGCCGCTCTTCCTCGGTGGGGAAGCGGAAAGCGAACGACGGCATACGGGAAACGGTCACGATGTTGGAGCCGAGGCTGGCGATCTGCTGCGCGAACGAGGTGTTGAGGCCGGTGATCACCGCCGCCATGCTGACCATCATCATCACGCCGATGATCACGGTCAGCATGGTCAGGCTGGAGCGCAGCTTGTTGCTGCGCAGGTTATCGAGGGCGACGCGGATGAGTTGCAGCAACATGGGTCAGTCCGCCCGCAGCGCCGTTACCGGGTCCATGCGCGCGGCCCGGCTCGCCGGGTAGATGCCGGAAATAATACCGATGGTCACGGCCACCACCAGCGCCAGCACCACCGACCAGATGCGGATCACCATCGGCAGCGATGACAGCCAGGAAACCGTCAGCGAGAAAATCACCCCGACGGTCACGCCCAAGGCGCCGCCGGTGAACGCCAGGGCGACCGCCTCGGCCAAGAACTGTTGCAGGATGTCGGAGCGGCGCGCCCCCAGCGCCTTGCGCACCCCGATCTCGTGCGTGCGCTCCGTCACCGACACCAGCATGATGTTCATGATGACGATTGCGCCCACCACCAGCGCGATACCGGCGATGATGATCATGACCAGGAACACCGCGCTGGTCATGTTGCTCCACATGTTCAGCATGGTGTCGGCGGTGGCGATGGAGAAGTCGTCCTCGTCCTTGTACATGCGATGGCGGCGGTTGCGCATCACCATGCGCGACTCCTCGATGGCGAACTGCATGTCGGCCGGCGTGGCCGCCTGCGCCTGGATCACCAGCGATTGGCCGGCCACGTTGTACATCTTCATGTAGACGGTGATGGGGATGAGGACGAAGGTGTCCTGCGGCTGCCCCAGGAAGTCGCCGGACTTCTTGGCCACGCCGACCACGGTGAAAGCGGCGCCGTCCACGATCAGCTCTTTGCCCAATGGGTCTTCGTGCGGGAACAAGCGGTCGGCGACGTCCCCCCCGATCACCGCCTGGTTGCGCGCGTGCTCGATATCGGTTTCGGTGAAGTGCCGTCCCGATTCCAGCTCCATCACCTGCCCGATGAAGGCAACGTGCACGGTCACGCCCCGCAGTTGCGTGGTGTCGATGGAGTGGTTCTTGTACTTCACCGTCTTGATGTCCTGGAAGTTGGCGGAGACGAGCTGGCAGTGCGCGCATCCGCGCTCCGCCGCCAGGAAATCGTCATAAGTAATGTTGTGGCGGCGGTTCTCGCGCAGGAAATCGTCCATCGACCTGATGCCCTGCGTGAATTTCGACAGGCTGAACGAGGTCGAGCCGAAGTCCATCACCCGCGAAGTCATGTACTGGTTGAAGCCCTGCAGGACGGCCACCACCGCGATCACCGTGGCCACGCCGATGATCACGCCCAGCACAGTCAGGAACGAGCGCAGCTTGTGCGCGCGCAGCGCGTCCAGCGCCATGGCGATGGCTTCATTACGCGGCATAAGCAATGATTTCTAACTTGTAATGTGTAATTTGTAAAGTCGCCCAAGCGAGATCCTCAGCTTCCAGATTACATACTTACCAAGTACAAATTACCAATTACAAATCAATCACAAATTCCCACCGCTCCCATCTGCCTCCCCGTCACTCCCTGCTCGGCGCGATGGGAGAAGAACAGATCGGTGCGGCAGACGGTACAGAAGTCGAGTGCGGTGATACTCGCTGGGGGAAGGCCGGCGGCGAGCAGTTGGCGCCGGTTGGCTTCCCGCAGGTCAAGATAGATGGTGTGCCCAACATCGCTGTGCCCGGGGGCGCGCGCCGTCATGAACAGCAGCGGGTATCTCTCGCGCACGGGGTCTGACTCGGTGACCTCACGGAACAAATCGCCGGCGTAGGCGAACTGCGCATGGAAGCGGTCGCGGACCTCCTCGCCCACGGCGTAGCAGCACATGGCGATCCCTGGCCCGATGGCCGCTTGCAGATCCTCGGGTCCAGAGCCGAAATGGAGCCGCATCGCGCCCACGCCTTTCTCGACGACGCGTGCCAGCGTGCCTCGCCATCCCGCATGGAATGCACCCACCGCCTTGCGCTTGCCATCCACCAGGAGCACCGGCAGGCAGTCGGCGCTCTGCACCGCGAGCACCAGATGCGGAGTATTGGTCACCAAGCCGTCGCCGGTGAGGAGTTGCTCCGGCGGACGATCTACGCAGTGGATGATATCGGAATGGATCTGGCGCAAGCGGACCAGCGGCCAGCCCTTGCTTTCGGCATTCACCGCCCCCAGCGTCCGCAGCAGGATGGCGCGATTCTCGTCCACGGCGGCATGAGTGTCGTGCTTGGTGTAACCGAGATTGAGAGCGTGCCCGCCATAGGCTTCGGATACTCCGCCGTTGCGGGTGGAGAAACCGTGGATGAGCCAACGGATCCGCGCGAACCCATCGGCGCGAAGAAGATGAAGTACGCCGCGTCTGGTTGGATTTTTTCGGTTGCCCACGCGCGACCAATTCTAAATGGTCGCTCACGTCACAATCGTTGCCCGGACGAAGCTGCTCCTTTATATTCCTAACGCCCGCCATGTACCACGACTTCTATGCCACCGAGCGCTGGTCCGGCAAGCAAGTCCACTGCATCTACCAGGCCCTGATCGTGGCTATCTCCACCCGTCACGCCGACGCTGTGGACATTGAATTCCTGGTGGACGGGCAGCCGGTCTGGATCGCGCTCCCGCATCCTGCTTGGGTGGAGTACAACAAGCGCACCGGCAAGGACCTCACCGATCCTCTGGCGGTCGAGATCGCCGGACACTACCTGAAGCAAGCCCTGGAAGGAAGGATGGAGTCCGGCCGCGAGATTCACGCTCTCAGCGTTGAGGAAACGCTGGCCCACCTCGTTGCCGTGATGCAGGAGTTTGCCACCGCTCGCAGGTGATGCCACTCCGCCAGGGCATCCCGATACTGCATTCCGCACCAATCAAAAAGCGCAGACTTTCCTTGGATTTGCGTCCGCGCGGGTGCACAATAGAGGGTTTTCAAGTCCCCCAGGCATACATACTGGCCCCGCCAGGGGCAAAAAAGAGGCAATCATGGCTACTACAATCCAAGAACCAAAGACGGCCGGCGCCGTCCAGCACCACAAACTCGCGCAGTGGGTGGAGGAAGTCGCCCAGCTCACCAAGCCGGAACACGTCCACTGGTGTGACGGCTCTCCCGCCGAATATGACGAGATGCTGCGTCTGATGGTGCAGGCCGGCACCGCCATCCCAATGAATCCGGAGAAGCGTCCGCACAGCATCTTCGTGCGTTCCACCCCGGCCGACGTGGCGCGCGTGGAGGACCGCACCTTCATCTGCTCCCGCTCGCAGGAGGACGCCGGCCCCACCAACAACTGGCGCGACCCTGCGGAGATGAAGGCCGCGCTCAACAAGCTCCTTTCCGGCTGCATGGCCGGACGTACTCTCTACGTCATTCCTTACAGCATGGGGCCTATCGGGTCTCCCATCGCCAACATCGGTGTGGAACTTACCGACTCGCCCTATGTGGTCGCCAACATGCACATTACGGCCCGGGTGGGAACCAGGGTCCTGGAAGTTCTGGGCGAGGACGGTGAGTTCGTCAAGGGGCTGCACTCGGTCGGGCTGCCTCTGGGCGCCTCCGATCAGGACACTCCCTGGCCCAACAATCCTACTGAAAAGTACATTTGCCACTTTCCCGAAACCCGCGAGATCGTGTCGTTCGGCTCGGGCTACGGCGGCAACGCGCTCCTGGGCAAGAAGTGTCACGCGCTGCGCATCGCCTCGGTGCAAGCGCGCGACGAAGGCTGGATGGCCGAGCACATGCTGATCCTCAAGCTCATCAGCCCGGACGGCCAGGTAAAGTACATCACCGGAGCCTTCCCCTCGGCCTGCGGCAAGACCAACCTCGCCATGCTCATCCCCACCGTGCCTGGCTGGAAGGTCCAGACAGTGGGCGACGACATCGCCTGGATGAAGTTCGGTCCTGACGGCCGGCTCTATGCGATCAATCCGGAAGCCGGCTTCTTCGGCGTGGCGCCTGGCACCAGCATGAAGTCCAACGCCAACGCCATGCTCAGCGTTACCCAGAACTCGATCTTCACCAACTGCGCCCTGACACCCGACGGCGACGTGTGGTGGGAGGGCATGACCGATACCAAGCCAACCGAACTTTGCGACTGGCTGCGCCGTCCCTGGACGCCGGCTAGCGGCCGCAAGGCAGCCCATCCCAATGCCCGTTTCACCGCGCCCGCTCGCCAATGCCCAGTGATCGCGCCCGAGTGGGAGGATCCCAAGGGCGTTCCTATCGACGCGATCCTGTTCGGCGGCCGCCGCGCCAACATCGTGCCCCTGGTCACGGAGGCCTTCGATTGGCAGCACGGCACCTTCCTCGGCTCGACTGCCAGCAGCGAGACCACGGCCGCGACCACCGGCAAGGTCGGCCAGCTCCGCCGCGATCCCATGGCCATGCTGCCGTTCTGCGGCTATCACATGGGAGATTACTTCGCGCACTATCTCAAGATCGGCTCCCGGCTTGGTGGCAAGCTGCCGAAGATCTTCTACGTCAACTGGTTCCGCCAGGACGAGAAGGGCGGCTTCTTGTGGCCGGGCTACGGCGAGAACAGCCGCGTCCTGAAGTGGGTGTTCGAGCGCTGCAACGGCACCGCCAAAGCGGTGGATACGCCCATCGGCCGGCTGCCGCAGCCGGGTGACCTCGATGTCCGCGGCCTGGACATCTCCCCGGCCAACCTAGCCAAGCTGCTGAGCGTTGATGTGGACGGCTGGCTCTCCGAGGTGCCGCTCATCCGCGAGCACTTCGCGCGCTTCGGCGCACACCTGCCCCAGGGTTTGCGCGACGAGGTGGATCGCCTCGAGCAACGGCTGAAGGCGGCGAAAAAGTAGGATGGGCGGACGCAGCACGCTGCAGGGACCACGGCGTTGCTGCAGTCCTTGGTTTGTTGTCATCCTGAGCTTGCGACCGCGTGGTTTCCTGTCTGCGGCCCGCTTTTCAGGGCCGCGCGGTCGCAAGCGAAGGATCTTGATTCTGCATATGTGGCCGACCACTGTTTGCTGATTCGACGAACAGCATGGGCCGCGCAACAGTATCCAGATCCTTCGCTTGCCCTCACCTCGCTTACGCTCGGTTCGGGCTTTGCTCAGGATGACAGCTTCACTTTGTATTCGAGCGTGAATGCAATTCCCCGCTTGCCGAGAAGGCAATTTGAAACATGAAACGTTTTTATGTTCTCCTGCAAAATCCGTGTCGAATACGAGGCTGACGGCCAACGCCATCCCGCGCCGCTGAAATGGCTGGACAGCTTCTCCATGCGCAATTTCACCAACGCGCAGATGTTTGACGACACCCTGCCCGTGGCCGACGGCGAGATCGAGATCGGAACTCGCGTGCCGCTCGCCGAACTCAAGAGCGCAATGAAGGATTGGTTCCAGAAAAAAGGTTATCTGACAAAGGACACCGCGCTAATAATTACCAAATCCTAGTGAGGGTGCCCACCCTTCTATTTATCCAGATAATACTCCACCGTGGTGACTACGCGGACGGTCTTCATGAGGCTATTGTCGGGGTTGGAGTTAGAGAAGCCTTGCTCGCTGGTGTCGCTGCCTTGATCTGCGGCCAGAATGGAGAAAACGCCCTGATTTGCCTGTCTAATAGATCCGACCTTGCTGCCTGAATCCAAGGCGAAGCGGTCGGCTGCAGCACGGGCGTTTCGAGTCGCTTCGGTGATCATGTCGGGCTTGATGGAGTTCAGCCCGGTAAACTTGTATGTCAACCCTTGGC
>DASQGF010000199.1:0-9867 GCA_035632755.1 Terriglobales bacterium | reverse complement strand
AACTCCGGAGGTTGCATAACCAGTCCCGCTGCCGTAGGATTTCGCGCGAAATCGCTCCTGAAGGGAGGCAGACCTATGATCCGGACATTCACTCGCTATTTCGGACTCATGTTGTTGCTGGTGGCGGCGACGGGACTGGCGGTGGCGCAACAACCGCCCATCAAGATCGGCGCGCTCAACGTCCTGAGCGGCAACTTTGCCGCTTACGGCAAATCGGGCCGGCAGGGCGCGCAGTTGGCCATCGAGGAGATCAATGCCGCGGGCGGCTTGCTGGGACGCAAACTCGAACTCATCCAGGTGGACGATCAGGCCAAGCCCGACGTGGGCGTGCAGGAAGCCCGGCGCCTGATCCTGAATGAAAAAGTCAATTTGCTCGTCGGCATCGATTCCAGCTCGGTCGCGCTGGCGGTGGCTCCCCTGACCAACGAGTACAAGATCCCCCTGGTAGTGATGCACGGCGCTACGCCCGCGCTCACCGAGCAATGCAATGCCTACGTGTTCCGCACCTCCAATAACGCCCGCATGGACGCCTACGCGGCGGCCGACCTGGCCGCCAAGCTGCCCTACAAGCGCTGGGCCAACATCGGGCCGGATTACGAGTTCGGGCATTCGTCGTGGAACGACTTCATCGCCCGGCTGAAGGAGAAGCGGCCGGACGTCCAGGTTGTCGGCGAACAGTGGCCCAAGGGCGGCGAGAGCAACTACACGCCCTACATCACGGCACTGGTGCAGCAGCGGCCGGAGGCGGTGTTCTCGGCGCTCTGGGCCGGCGACCTGGTAACCTTCGTGCGTCAGGCGAACGCCTTCGGGTTCTTCAAGCAGATCAAGCTGTTCGAAGACCCGGTGGGCGCGGCGCTGGAATCCATCGGGCCCATGGGCAAGGAAGCTCCCATCGGAGAGCTGTTCTCCACCCGCTACTGGTTCCTGCAGTCGCAATCTCCGATAAACAAGAAATTCGTGGAGGCCTACCACAGCAAATGGGGCGAGTGGCCCAGCTACAACGCGGAAGAACACTACGCCGGGGTGCAGATGCTGGCGGCTGCGGTGAAGAAAGCGAAGTCGCTCGACGCGGATGCCATCAAGAAAGCCTTTGAGGCCGACGGCGGCCTGACCTATGAAGCTCCCGAAGGCAAAAAGTGGATGCGCCCGGCCGACCACCAGGTGTTCGAAGCTCTGGTCTGGGGCTACACCACGCCTTCGAATGACTATCCGTTCGTCGTCCTCAAGGACATCACCATGGTGCCGGAGAAGGACACGGTGTATCCGACGAAGTGCAAGTAGAAACCAACGCTCCTCAAGGATTGTCATCCCGAGCGCAACCGGGGTCCCCGGCGCGCCCGGTTTTGGCGCGCTGGGGTGGGAGTAGCGAGGGATCTGCAGTTGAAACGCGAGCCGTGCTATTACGTTTACATCATGGCCAGCAGGTCTCTAAACCTCTATACAGGCATTACCAACAGCCTGTACCGCCGCGCGCTTGAACACAAGTGTGGTGAAGTGGAAGGGTTCACGAAGAAATACCGCATCGAGCGACTGGTGTATTACGAGACCTTCAGGTATGTCGGGAATGCGATCCGTCGCGAGAAACAGATAAAGTCTTGGACCCGTGCGAAACGACTGGCGCTGATCAAGTCCACGAACCCGACTTGGCAGGACTTAGCAGAGGATTGGGGCAAGCCTGTCAAACTGCAGGTCCCGCGCTCCACCACCCCGTCCCGCGCAACAGCGGCGCGGGCCGGGGACCCCGGTTCCGCTCGGGATGACAACCATGAAGGGAATGGCGGCACGCCTGGGGATCTCTTGTGACCCTACCCTTCTTCTTCCTTGAGTTCATGACCGGGCTGGCGTCGGCGGCCTCGCTGTTTCTGCTGGCGGTGGGGCTGTCGCTGATCTTCGGCGCGCTGGGCATCGTGAACTTCGCCCATGGCTCGTTCTTCGTTCTGGGCGCGTACTTCCTCTTTGCCCTGACACGCGGCGACGCCGCCGGATTCTGGCACTACCTGCTGCTGGCGGTGGCGGCCAGCCTGGTCGTCGGAGCCGTGGTGGAGCGTGTGTTCATGCGCCGGGTGCTCAACCGCGCCGAGCACTACCAGATCCTGCTCACCTACGCCCTGCTGCTCATCATCGAAGACCTGTCCAAGATCTGTTTCGGCGCCGATTACAAGTCCATCGGCATGCCCAAGGGATTTGAGATGCCGGTGTTCGTGCTGGGCATTCCCTTCCCTTCGTATTACCTCGGACTGGTGGGGTTGGCGGCTGCCGCCGCGCTGCTACTGTGGCTCTTTCTGCATCGAACGCGCTACGGAACCCTGGTGCGCGCGGTCACCCAGGACCGCGAGATGCTGGAAGCCCTGGGCGTGAACGTCCCGCTGCTGTTCACGCTGATCTTCGCGCTGGGCATTGGCCTGGCGGGATTCGGAGGCGCAGTCAGCCTGCCGCTGCAATCCATCTCGACCGGCGTTGCGGTGGACGTGGTGATCAGCGCCTTCATCGTGGTGGTGGTGGGAGGCCTGGGAAGCATATGGGGAACACTGCTGGGCGCGATCCTCATCGGCGAGATCCAGGCCTTCGGCGCGCTGGTGCTGCCTGAATTCTCCATCGCCTTCACCTACGTTCTGATGGCGGCCGTACTGCTGTTCCGTCCCTGGGGACTGCTGGGCCGGCCGCCGGCGGTGCGCACATGAGGACAAAGCTTGCGGTGGCTGCGGCCGTACTGGCGGTCTTGCCCTGGCTGCTGCACGACTACGGCATGCAGGTCGCCATTCAGGCGCTGGTGCTCGCGGTCTTCGCCATGAGCTTCAATCTCCTGTTCCGCAACACCGGACTGCTGAGCTTCGGGCACGCCGCCTGTTTCGGCGCCGCCGGCTATACCACGGCGCTACTCGTCAGCAAGTTGCGATGGAGTTTTGCCGCGACCTTGCCGCTGGCACTGGTGGCGGCGGCGCTGGTGGCGCTGGTGGTCGGCTTCTTCAGCGTGCGCCTCACCAAGATCTACTTCACCATGCTGACCCTGGCGTTCGCGCAGATGCTGTGGGCGGTGACGCACAAGTGGTACGGCTTCACTGGCGGCGATAACGGCATCACCGGCCTGCTGCCGCCGGGGCTGCTGGGAAATCCCAAGGGTCTCTACTACGCGAGCCTGGTCGCGCTGGCGGCGGTGTGCGCGATCATCCACGTAATCCGCCGCTCGCCCGCCGGATACACGCTACGTGCGGTGCGCGACAATCCGGCGCGCGCCGAGGCCATTGGCATCAGCGCCTTCGAATATATGGTCGCCGCGTTCGTGATCTCCGGCACGCTCTCCGGCCTGGCGGGATTTCTGCAGGTGGCGTGGCAGCACTCGGCTTTCCCTGACCTGCTCTACTGGACGACGTCAGCCGAGGTGATCATCGCGGTGATCCTGGGCGGCAGCGCCGAGTTCTTCGGCCCCGCGATCGGCGCCGCGGTGCTGGTGGTGCTGGAGGCGGTGGTGCGCTCTCACACCCAGTACTGGCCGCTGGCGCTGGGCATCGTGCTGCTGGCGATGGTGCTGTTCTTCCCAAGTGGCGTCGTCAGCCTGTTCCAACGCCGGCAACGCCGGGAGGCTCCCCGTGCCGCTGCTTGAAGTCCACCGCGTGTCGAAATCCTTCGAGGGCTTCCGCGCGCTCAGCGACGTCAGCCTGGCGGTGGAAGAGGGTAGCTTGCACGCGCTGATGGGCCCGAACGGCGCGGGAAAGACTACGCTGTTCAACGTCATCACCGGCCGCTACACGCTGGACGCGGGGCGCGTGGTTTTCGCCGGCCAAGATATCTCGCACACGCCCACGCATCGCATCATCCATTACGGCATCGGGGTCTCGTTCCAGCGCGCCATTCCCTTCCCCAGCATGACGGTACTGGAGAACGTCACCCTGGCCGTGCTGGCGCTCGACCGCAAGACGCGCGATTTTGCCCGTCCGTTGCCCTCCTACGGCGACGCCGCCAAGCGTGCCGAAGAAATCATCTCCTGGGTTGGCCTGAGCGACCTGAAGCGCCAAGTCACGGCGGCCCTGCCCCAAGGCGACTTGAAGCGCGTGGATATCGCCATCGCGCTGGCCAGCAAGCCGCGTCTGCTGCTGCTCGACGAACCGCTGGCGGGGCTGTCGCGCGCGGAACGGGCGCAGATGGTGAGCTTCATCCGCGAGCTGCTGCGGTCGCTGGGCACCACGCTGCTGTTCACCGAGCATGATACCGACGCTGTCCTGCAACTGGCGGAGCGCATCATGGTGATGCATCGCGGGTCGGTGCTGGCCGAGGGTACGCCCGCCGAGATCCGCGACCACCCTGGAGTGCAGGAAGCCTTCCTGGGACGTGAAGCATGAGCGTGCTGGCACTGGAGCAGCTGGTCGCCGGCTACGGACCGATTCGCGTAGTGCGCGACGTGAGCCTCACCGTGGATGAGGGCGAAGTGGTGGCGCTGCTGGGACGCAACGGCGCCGGCAAGACCACCACGCTGAAAGTCGCCCTGGGGATGGTCCGCGTGTTTTCCGGGCGGGTCCTGTATCGAGGGCGCGACGTTACCCGCCTGGCCACGCATCGGCGCGCCAGGCTGGGCATGGGCTACGTGCCCGACGACCGGCGCATCTTTCCCGAACTCACCGTGCGCGAGAACCTGGAGGTCGCGATTAAGCGCGGGTCGAACAGGGTTTCAGGCTGGACCATCGAGCGCATCTATCAGCTCATGCCGTGGCTGCGGGAGATCCAACGGCGGCGCGGCGGGTTCCTCTCCGGCGGCGAACAGCAGATGCTCACCATCGCGCGCACCATGATGGGCAATCCCGAGGTGCTGCTGCTGGACGAACCCACCGAAGGCCTGGCGCCGCATTTCGTGCGGCTGGTCGGCGATCTGGTCAAGGAATTGAAGTCCAGCGGCACTGCCGTGCTCTTGGCGGAGCAGAACCTGCGCTTCATCACCCCGCTGGCCGACCGCGTGTACGTGCTCGAAGGCGGCGAGTTACGCCTGGAGGGGGCCATGGCGGCGCTGGCGGAGAGGCAGGAAGTACGGGCGCTGCTGTCGCTGTGATTGTAGAGACGCAGCATGCTGCGTCTCTACAGAGCTACTTCCCGCCCCGCATCGCCGCTTCCTTTTCTATATGCACGCGGTAGGGCTCGCCCTGGCCTTTCTCGAGATAATTCTTGAGGCTGGTGGCGAGTACGTGCCGCCATCCGTCGGTGCAGCGGTCGAAGGAACCTTCCTTGCTTTTCCAATCGAGGTGCGCGAAGTCCACGTCGGTTCCACCCTGCGCATTGGGTGAGAGCCGGAAGCGGATGGTGGTTCCGATCCAGTCACGGAAACCCTGGTAGTCCTGGTCCAAGCATTTCCACTCGACCAGCTTGCCGGGCACCAGCTTCTCGATGCGCACGTGGGTATAGCCGTCGAGGGCGCCACTTGCATTGCGGAACGCGAAGCGCGCAGACCCGTCGGCCTTCTGATCGGAAGTGCATTCCGTCCACCAGCCGGCGATGTGCCTGGGGTCGGTGAGGGCGTCGAAGACTTCTTTGGCGGTAACGTCGATGGTGAATTGGAACGCGATCTGCGGCATGTTTACCTCCCTGCGGGCAACCACACCGCCTGCGATTCGGCAGGGGGCAGTTGGAGGATATGGGGCGTGATGACCAGGAGGAATTCGTCGTCCTCGGCAGTCTTGTTCTGGTTGGCGACCAACTCGCCGAAACCGGGGATGGCGCCCAGTCCCGGCAGTCCGCCGAGCGAATTCTGTTCGGAGCGGTTGATGTAGCCCACCACTACCGCGGTTTCGCCGTCCTTCACCGTGATGGTGCTCTTGTAGGAGCGGGTGGAGATTACGGGCACGCCGTTGAACGCCTGTCCGGTCAGCGCCCGGATGTCGGTCTCCAGATCCAGGGTGACGTCAGCCTCGCCGTGCACCGAGGGAGTGGCTTTCACCTTGAGGCCCAGGTCCTCGTAGCTGAACGAGGGGAAGGCCGCCTGGAAGGTGTTGGTCTGGATGCTCTGGGCGATGGCCGGGCTGTTGAAGATGGGCGCGAAGGTAGCGTTCAGGATGGGATAGCGCGTGCCGATCATCAAGCTGGCCGCCTTGCCCTGCATGGCACGCAGCGTCATGTGCTGCAGGGTCTTGACGTTGGAGCTGTTGAACTGGAAGTTGGCGGTGCCTTTGGGGATGGTGACGCCGGTCAGGGTGATACCTCCGCCGAAGGTGGCGAAGGGAGTGGTTAGCAGAGGGTTGAGCTGCTGCTGCTGCAATTGCGCCAGCAGCGCCTGGAGCGCCGTGCTGTTGGCCTGGTTGATGCCGCCGAAGGCGATGAGCTGGTTGATGAGCTGCTGGATGTTAGGCTGGCTGGCCAGCAGCGCCGCCGCCTGCGACAGGTTGATGATGTTGTACTCGAGCGGCAGTTGGAGGCCCAGGTTGCGCAGCACCATGCGGTCGATCTCGAAAGCCTGGATCTCGAGCAGGACCTGCTGCGGTCCCGCCTGGGAGAGTTGGTTGAGGAACTCGGTGGCGGCATCCAGCGCCTGCCGCGGCGCGCGCACCGTGACGAGGTTCTTGCTGGCGCTCACCGTCACCAGGCGGATGTCAAACACGCCGCGCAGCATGCCCGCCACGTCGTTCAGATCCTGCGGGCTCGAAGCCTGGGTTACATAGAAGCTGCGCAGCGACATGCGATCGAGCTCGCGATGGTTCTCAGCCGTGTCCGCCGCCACCACGAACTCAGTCTCCGACAGCGGCACCCAGAACGACTTGCTGACCATGCTCGCCAGCTCCATGGCCTTGGCGAAGTCCACGCGCTCGACGTCGAAGCGCACGGGGCGTGAGGTGAAGGACTGATCGAAGCTGGCGCGGATGCCGAAGCTGCGGGCGATCATCTCGTAGAGCCCGCGGGCGTCGCCGCGATAGTGCAAGTCTCGGAGGCCGGGTTGCGGCAGCAGTTCCACAGGATCGGAACGTTCGACCAGACGCAGTCCGGGGGAGAGCCGGGGGGCGTCGTCGCCCAGCGCGTCCATGAGCCGTTGCTGGGCGAAGGCATTGGCGGCATCGAGGTCGAGCGCGGCGCGGAACTCGGCTACCGCTTCCACCTGGCGCCCGCCTGCCAGCAGGTGGTTGCCGCTCTCGATGTGCTCGTGGGCGAGGGCGATACGGGCCAGTTCCCGCGCATTGGCATAATCGAGGTTGCCAGGGACCAGCCGGGCGGCCTCGGTGAACTCCTGATAGGCGCCGGCCAGGTCCTTCTCTCGCCGCTTTACGCCATGCCAATATGCGGCGGAGGCGCGTCTCAAGTCCTTGGCGGGAGCCTCGCAGTTATTGGCCTCGATGGTGCATAGAACCGCCGGCTTGGTTTCCGCCGGCGTATCCGCGCGGCCGATAGCGGCCAGCGCCAGACACACCATGCCCCCTTGCCACCACACGCGGAAGCTTCTGTTCCGGGCGAGAACTCGCATGAATAGAGAGATTCTACTCCCCGGAGACCCCATGGACTATTGAGTCATTGGGTCATTGAGCCATTGAGTCATTGGGCGATTTGACCATTGATTCATTGAATCATTGACTCATCGGAGACCTGTATTCCAATCGAGCCCTGTCATCCCGAGTGGCTCGTGGTCGCGAGCGATCCTGGTTGTCAATGAATCAATGACCCCATGGCTCAATGACTCAATGGCAATGGCTCAATGTTACTTCCGTTCTGCGACCACCAGTCATCTGGCAACTGGGTTAGGACTCCCCTAAGCTAACCGCATCTTCGAGCAAGAAGAGAAGGTTACACGGAATGCTGATCCCGATCCGGCATGAAAACATGTCGGCGCGGCGCTGGCCGGTGATCACGCTGGCGCTGATCGCCATCAACACCGTGGCGTTTCTGGCCACGCACGACGCGCTCACCCATCAGGCTCCGGAGCTGGGCAAGGTAAAGGCCCACATCCTGATCCTTGCGGCCACCCACCCCGAACTGACCCTCACGCCCGAGGAGCAGCAACTGGTAACCGGCTTCAAGGAGCACAACCCCAAGGAGTGGGCGAAGGTCCAGAACCCTAACCACAAGATCATCGATGCCTGGGATGCTCGTATCCGCCTGGTGGAGGAGCAGTCGCAGTTGCAGCAGGAGATGAATTCACTCGCCGAACAATACGGCCAGCTAGCTACAGCCTCGCTGGCCGAGCAGTATGCGTTCGTTCCGGCGCATCCCAAGCCCATCGCCTATCTCACGGCCAATTTTCTGCACGGGGGATGGCTGCACCTGATCGGCAACATGTGGTTCCTGTGGCTGGCGGGCTTCGTGCTCGAGGACGCCTGGGGCCGGCTGGTGTATTCCATCTTCTATCTCGCCGCCGGGGCCGCTGCCTTGCAGTTCCATGCCTGGACAAACGTCGGCAGCATCGTACCCACGCTGGGAGCTTCCGGCGCGGTGGCCGCGCTGATGGGAGCCTTCCTGGTGAGCTTTCCCAACATGAAGATCGAGATGATGTGGATCTTCATGTTTCGCCGCTATACCTTTAAAGCGCCAGCCTATACGCTTCTGCCACTGTGGTTGCTGATGGAGGTCTTCTACGGCTCGCTGTTCGGCCACACCTCCAGCACGGCGCACTGGGCGCACGTGGGAGGGTTCCTGTTCGGAGCGGTTGCGGCCTTCGCGCTGCGCTACTCCGGGCTCGAGCAGAAGATGAGCGAGGCCATCGAAGACAAGGTAAGCTGGCAGAACGACCCCGAGATAGTGCAGGCGTCGGAGCTGGTGCACAACGGACAGCTCGACCAGGCCCTGCCTGTCCTGAAAGACTACCTGGCGAAGAAACCCGACTCGGTGGATGCCTGCAGCCTGCTGCGCGAGATCCATTGGCGGAAAAAAGACATCCCGCTTTATCTCGCCTACACGGAACGGCTGTGCAGCCAGCATCTGGCGTCGCGGCAGCCGCAGGCGGCGTGGCAGGACTATGAGGAGTTCCTGCAAAACGGCGGTGACAAGCTGCCCGCGCAGACTTGGCTGGAACTATGCCGCGTCCCCGAGGCAGAAGGCTCCTTTGAACGCGCCCTGCAGGAATACGAGAAACTGGCCGCCGCCTACCCGGCGGAACGGCAGTCGCTCGCGGCCCATTTGGGCGCCGCCAAAATCTACCTCAGGCGCTTGAACCGGCCGCAGGATGCGTTGCGGGTCTATGAATTGGTGGCACGATCGCCCATCCCGCACCTCGACTTGGAGCCCAACATCCAGTTGGGCGAACGGGAAGCTCGCACCGCCCTGGCCGCAGGGCCTAACCCCGTAAAAGCTTTCCCGTAACTCTGTTCCTCGCTGGGGATTCTGGCCCGCGGCTCCTCGCTGGCCCATGGCTTACGCCGGGTAGGCCCTAAGCTGCCGCATTGGCCTTGACGAGTGATGCGATAATTGCGTTATGAGCATCAAAGAGGAAGTTGTGTCGGAAAAAACCCTAGGGAAAGTTCTTTCCATGCTGCCGGACTATCCTACTGTTGAGCAACTCATGGAGACAGGCGAATTTGATTCTAACAATACTATCCATGCGGCATTACGCGTTCTGGAGAAACAGGGAAAGGTTCAGCCGCGTGATTTGTTCGGATACGGCACCGAGGCAGAGGATAAAGAGAAATAGAAAAGCCGTCGAAATTAGGACACTACCTTTACGCCGCCTCAGCTTGACCGCTGGCGGAGCACGCAGCTAACATCCCCGGCCACTCTGTGCTAAAGAAGAAGGCCATGAGACTCCACCCCCGCTCGGTCCTGCCCTGGTTCCTGCTGCCTGTTTTGGCGGCAGTCTTGGCCGTAGGAGAAGAGATTCCCGACTGGGCGGTGCGGGACTATGCCGCCCCGGCCGACCGAGTCTTCGCGGCTGCTCTGAGATCCATCCAAGCACAACGCCATGAAGTAAAG
>DASQGF010000198.1:0-7359 GCA_035632755.1 Terriglobales bacterium | reverse complement strand
GTCGAGCGAGAACAGCGCGCCGCGGCTTTGCAGCACGAATCCCATGCCGCGGACGGTCACGCCCGATCCGAAGCCGATGTAGTTGCTCTGGATCAGCGAGGCGATGTTGCCCTCGCGATCCACCACCGCGAGGTAGGTGGTGTCGCTGCCCGCAGGCGCGCCGAATGTGAAGTCACCGGCGCGGTCGCGCGCCATGAGCCGTGCGCGTTGTTTCGCGTACTTTTTGGACAGCAGGCCCTTCACCGGAACTTTGGCGAAACGCGGATCGGCGTTATAGCGCACCAGATCGGCGTAAGCCAGCTTCATGGCTTCGATTTTCTTGTGCAGCTCGCAAACGCTGAGCGGACCGTCCGGAGACGCCGGCATGGTTTCCATGATGTTCAGCATTTCGAGCGCGACCATGCCCTGGCTGTTGGGCGGCAGCTCGTAGATGGTCCAGCCGCGATAGTCGGTCGAGATCGGATCCACCCACTCGGCGGAAAACTCGGCCAGGTCGCCCTTGGAGATGGTGCCGCCGTGTGCCTCGGACGTGGTGACGATGGTGCGCGCGATCTTGCCACGATAGAACACCTTGGCACCGTCGTCGGCGATCATGCGCAGCGACTTTGCCAGGTCGGGATTGCGGAAGATCTCGCCCACGCCGGGAACCTTGCCGTTCGGCAGGTAAACGCGCTGGCTCTCCTTGTCGAGCGCCAGCGCCTCGGGTCCGACTTGCCAATAACCGTGGATCACCTCGGGCACAGGATAGCCGTGGTCGGCGTAGAAGATCGCCGGCTGGAAGACATCTTTCCAGCGGCGCTGACCGAAGCGGCGGTGCAGCTTGCTCCAGCCGTCCACCACGCCCGGCACGGTGACGGAGTCGATACCGTCTTGCGGCATGGCGGCCCAGCCCTTGCGCCTGAGGTGCTCGATGGTGAGCGCTGCGGGGGCCCATCCGCTGGCGTTCAGTCCATGGAGCTTTCGCTTCTTTGCCTGCCAGTAGAGGACGAACAGGTCGCCGCCCATGCCGTTCATCATGGGCTCGGTGACGCCCAGCACGGCGTTGGCGGCGATGGCCGCGTCGGCCGCGGAGCCGCCCCGCGCCAGCACCTCGGCACCGGCCTGCGAGGCCAGCGCGTGCGCAGTGGCAACGATGCCGTAGCGGGTAATGACCATGGAGCGAGCGTGCGAGCGGGAGTACATGGTGTTACCTCGAGGAGGATTATTGTAGCGCCGTAACTCACGTGGGGTGCTCGCTCCCACCCGACGTTCAGTCGGAACGCAGCCCAACGTTCACCGCCGAGACGCCGAGCCTTTTTATCGTTTTGTTCGACTCGGCGTCTCGACGTTAGGAATTGCGAATCTTGTAGAGAGCACCATGCTGCGTTTCTACCCGGAGGAGTGCGGATCAGTCGAACTCCAGCTTGGGCGGAGCTTGCTCGCGTCCCACGCGGCCGGTGGTGATCTCGGCCACGAAGTAGTTCTCGCCGCGCATGGGTGCGCCCGCCAGGCGTCGCAGCATGGCGATCTGCCCGACGTGGGTCAAGGCATCGGCGATCGGCGCCTGGAACAGCTTTTCCGCGGCGACATGCAATTCCGCGCCAGAGACCAGGTAGTTTTCTAGCCCCTCCAGCGCTGCGAAAAACCGCTCGACTTCTTTCTCCCAGGGGAGCGGCGCGGAGTCGTGCCAGCGCTGTTGGCCTTCCGCCAGGGAGAGCGCCCAATCGAGCAGGTCGTCGATGTGCGCCAGGATCTGGCCGGGCGTGCGCGTGGTCTCGGCGGCACGGAATTCCGCAAAGCTTGCGGGCGCGCCGCGCACCGCCTTGCCTCCGCGGTAGGCCAGGGTGGCGAGGGTGTGGCGAAGCAGTTGACGGCTGGGATTGGGTGCGCTCACGGGTGCGCTCACGGTGGGATAGTCTACAATGCTGGCCCTATTTGGTCGCTGTCATCATTGCGCCCTGACGAAGAAATACGCGCTCAGCCCCAGCCCCAGCGCGATGATGAACCAGCGCACCTTCCTGGGATCGGCCTTCTGCGCGTACTGCGCGCCGAACCAGCCGCCGCTGAGCGCGCCCGCCATCATCACCAGGCATTGCCCCCAGAAGACTGCGCCGCTCACGATGAAGGTCAGCACCGCCACCGCGTTGATCACCGCCGCCAGCGTGATGCGCAGGGCGTTCATCGCGTGGATTTCGCGCATGCCCAAAAGAGTCATCATGCCCAGCATCACGAAGCCGATGCCGGCGCCGAAATATCCGCCGTAGGTCCCTACCGCCAGTTGCAGCAGGCAGGCGAGGACGATCGCCAGCCAGGAGGCGTTCGTGACCGCGCTGACGTCGTCCGTCTTGCCCGCCAGGGCGCGCAGGCGGTTCCCGAAGATGAAAAGCAGGGTCGCTCCCAGCAGCAGCCAGGGGACGAGATGGAGGAAGGTGCGCTGCGGCGTCTTCACCAGCAGCAGCGCGCCTGCGAGTCCACCGAGCACGCTGGTGGCGACCAGCGAGACCAGCAGACGCCGCGGCACTCTCAGGTGGCGCCAGTAGGAGGCAGCGCTGGTGGCCAGGCCCGGCCACAGCGCCACCGTGTTGCTGGCGTTGGCCTCGACCGGAGGCACGCCGGTGAACAACATAAGTGGGAAGGAGATGAAGCTGCCGCCGCCCGCCACCGCATTAAGCGTGCCGGCGATCACGCCGGCAAAGAACAGGAGGATGGCTTGCCTGAGGTGCAAACTCTGAAATGTATCACGGTCGGCAAAGAATTCACCGTCGAGTTCGCCGAGAACACCAAGTTGAGGGAATCACTCGCGAGGGTTCAGTCGTGCAGCGGCACGTTGGGCGAGCGGCCCCGACACTCGGTGGCCACCCGTTTGAGATCGCCGAACAGGGCGTTAATGGTCACCACCGGCCCGTAGCAAAAGACGGCATGTCCGTCCTCGGCCATGTGCCAGCGGCCACGTTTCTGCGGTTCCGCGTTGACCACGCGCGGCCGTTCCTTGGGAGGCTGCGGCGGGATGGTGCTCTTGGCACACGCTGTGGCGCTGATCAAGAGCAGCAGCAATGCGAGTCGCGTCCGCATGGTTCTACTCCGCCGCCGGCGAAGGCAGCGCGCTTCGCCAGGTGGCGATCTCCACCAGTCCTTCGCGTTCGGTGCGCACGAAGAAGCGCACGCGGTGCCGCAGATGCTCGAACTCGTGGATGTCGGACCACAGTTCGGCCTGGCGGACCTTGGAGTGGCTGGCCGATTCCCCGCAGGTGGCGCAACGCGTGTACAGCAGGTCGTTGCGGCGCGCTATGCCCGGCAGTTCGATGATCACCAGGCGCGCGTCCTGCACCTCGTCATGTTCCCCAAGCTGCACGTCGTACTTGAGCAGGAACGGGAAGCCCGCCCGGCGGGCGACGATCTCGGCTTCCAGGGAGCTGGCGAACGGCCCATACTCGGTGCGGCCGTCATCAATTGTGTCTGAAGCCATCCACCGCGTTACGCTCTGTGTCATGGACCCACCCGGGAGAGGTGACAACTTCAGGCCGTTTGCCTGCACTCTTGAATTGAGCAGCTAGTGTGCCAATTTGTCCTATGTCTAAGTCACTGATCCAAAGCAACTTACTCTCTGAGACGAAGCTCTCCGTGTGCAACCAGTTTCACATGCGGAGCAAAAGCCTCGTTTTTTTTTAACCTTGCTGCGACGAATGCCGATTTGGGCTGGCAAAATCCGGCGGCATTCTCTATCGTGCCGACAGTAATCGCTCTCATTACGAGCGTGTATAGATTTGAGACGGGAGGCCAGATGGCGCAGACTTTTTCCCGCATGCGGGTGGCGGTGTTAGGAGCAGGAAAGATCGGCGGGATCCTCCTGCAAGGCTTCATCAAGCATCACCTGATCGCGCGCGAGCGGGCGGTGGCGACAGTGCAGCACGCCGAGCGCGCCCGTACCCTCAGCCGCGAGTGGAAGCTCGCCGTCACCACCGACAACGTAGCCGCTGCCCGCCAGGCCGACGTTATCCTGATCGCGGTGAAGCCGCCGGTGGTGGCCGACGTCGCGGCCCAGATCCGACCGGTGGTCGATCCTCACAAACTGGTCATCTCGGTAGCCGCCTCTGTCCCTACCAGCAGTATCGAGAAGGTCTTCGATGCGGATGTCCCGGTGGTGCGCGCCATGCCCAACACCCCCAGCATCGTGGGCGAAGGCATGACCGCGCTGTGCAAGGGTCGCTATGCGGGCGCCAAGCACATCGAGACCGCCAGCGCGCTGTTCCAGAGCGTCGGCAAAACCGTGGTGGTGGATGAGAAGCACATGGACGCCGTCACCGGGCTCTCCGCCAGCGGGCCGGCGTTCATCTACATCATCCTGGAATCGCTGGCCGAGGCCGGGGTGAAGGTGGGGCTGCCGCGCGAGACCGCCACCTTGCTGGCGGCCCAGACCGCGCTGGGCGCGGCCAAAGTGGTGCTTGAGACCGGACACCATCCCGCGCTGCTCAAAGACGCCGTCACCACGCCGGCAGGCTGCACCATCGATGGCATCCTGGAACTGGAAGAAGGCAAGCTGCGCGTGACTCTGATCAAAGCCGTGGTCAAGGCCACGCAGCGCGCCCGGGAACTGGCGTACGCGGAGTAGCGCCGGCGTCCCGCCACTGCCTGTAGAGACGCAGCATGCTGCGTCTGTACAATCAACGACTCAACGTGTCAATGACTCAATGACCCAATTCCCCTTGGAGGTGCCCCGTGGCGGCAGTGCCGAAATCGGTTCCCTGGGACCACATCGAACGTGAGCAGCTCACCCCGTTGCTCCAGCGCCAATTCTTCTCCACACCGCAGTTAACCATCGGGCGCTTCGAGCTCAAGAAGGGATGCTTCATCCCCGAGCACCATCATCACAACGAGCAGGTGACGTCGGTATTCCAGGGCGCGTTGAAGCTCAGTTTCGGTGGCCACGACGTGGTCGTACGCCCGGGCGAGACGGTTTCCATCCTGCCCAATCTGCCGCACAGCGCGGAAGCGCTGGAAGACACGCTGGTGATCGACGTCTTCACCCCTCCGCGCCGCGACTGGGAGCAGAAGCAGGATGCCTACCTGCGCCAGGGCAAGAGCGCGTAGCAGACCGCGGTTGCCATAGAGACGTAGCTTGTTACGTCTCCCGTCTCTACACCAGCCCCCGTAGGGGCGGTAAGCCGAAACGGCCATAGCCCGTCACAGTGGGTGCACGGGAATGTGACAACGAACACTTCGGACAGGTCATACGGAACGCCGGATTTCCGCAGCAATGCCAAGAATTCGTCTTCGAACGAGCGCTTGGCGTGATGCTCGGGCGGATGCTCGAGGCCGGTGCACGCCAGCTTCACAGTTAAAGTTTTACTTTAAACCTTCCACCAGGTACAGGTCGGAGAGCAGCCGTCGGTAGCCATACACGTACGCCTTTCCGTCCGGCGTGGGCAGGATGGGTCCGACGTACTCGACGCCGGCGGGATCGGGCGGCATCAGTTCGCGCCACGGCCTCCTTTGTCCCGTGGTCAGGTCCAGGCGATAGACCTTGGCCGGCAATTCGCCGGGGCGATAGACAAACAGTGTGTTTTCGTCTGTACCCCACCGGACGGGCACCTCTCCAGGCGCCATGCCGACAACAGGACGGGCGGCGCCGCCAGCGACGGGATAGATGTAGGTCTTGCCATCGGGGGCAACCGCCGCCACCGACTTACCGTCGTGCGAGAACGCGAAGTTAAGGACGTTAATGCCTTCGGGCGTGACCGGCTGTGGGTTGCCACCCTGAATGTCCTGTACGTAGAGGCGTGCTCCTTTCCCCGGTTCCGCTCCGGAGAACAGGAACTTGTTACCCTCAGGGAACCACGCCGCGGCGCTGTGGTTAATGCTGTTGCCATGAGACAGCGGTTTGGCCTCTCCCGGGCCGGTGGGCAACAGGAAGAGCTGCGTGGGGTCGTCGGCGCGAGTGGAGAGCGCCCATTTGCCGTCGGCAGACAGTGCCAGCGACGCTCCATCGCCTAGCCGGACCGCGGCCGATCCATCAGTGTTGCGGAGATAGACCGCATAGGTCGAGCCGCCGGCTTCGCCTTCCTCACGGAACAGCAGCGACTTGCCGTCGGCCGAGAGCGAAGCCGGGTAGGACCAGTCGAGCCATGTCAGGTCGTGTTCCGTGGTCTGCCCGGGAGCGACGCCGATCACCCCGCGGCGCCAATTATCGCGCGTTAGAAGCACGCGTCCGTCGCGCCACACATCTTGCACGGTCAGATCCGCTGGCACGCGCGTAATCAAGCGCTGGCGGCCCGACAAGGTGACTGCGTAGAGCGCCCGATCAATGCCTAAGATAGCTGCTGTGAACCAGATCTCATCGCCCGATGGTGACCAGGCCAGACCCGCTGCTCCGCCCTCCTGCTCGGGGGTCAGGACCTTCTTGTTTCCCGCGAGGTCGACTACGGCGACGGCACCGATTGTGTCGCCCTGCGTAGGATGGTCGATGAAGCCCACCCTGTCGCCTTTGGGCGAGATGCGTGGGTGGCTGATCCAGCCGCTGGTCTCGTAGAGCGTCTTGCCGATGGGGAACTCAAGGCGGTTCTTGCCGCCCGCATCGCGGACTACCGCCAAACTGCCTCCGTCCGGAGACCAGTCGGCCCAATGCACGTTCTCCAGCACCTGGCGCGGGGCTCCACCCACCAGCGGCATACGTGCAAGCGTCCCATTGAAGACCATGTTCTTGATCTGCCGGCTGTCGAGGGAGATTGCGAGCTCGCCGGCGGCAGAGATGGCCAGGATCTCCGACCCGGCAACCCCCAGCGAGCGCGATTCCGGGCTACCCACGCGAGTGGTGAAGACGTCTGACGGGTTGCCTTCCCAGGCGGCGCTGTAGACGATGGTCTGGCCGTCGGGCGCGAAGCGCGCCATGCGGATGGTGCCGCGACGGTAGGTCAGGAGGTGATAAAGCGGAGGCGGCGTTTCGCCCATGCGGCGTCCTGCAACGAACGCGGCCGCCACCAACCCCAACGCGACCACTGCGCCCGCGACCAGCGGCCAGCGCCGAGCTGCCGCCCTGGGCCGCGCGACCGCCGCAGCCGTGCGCGAGGAATCGCTCTCGCGCTTCAGCCGCTTCAGATCGGCACGCAGCTCGGCGGCGGTCTGATAGCGCATCTCCAGATCTTTCTCCAGCAGCTTGCCGACAATCTCTTCCAGCTTGGGCGGCAGGTTGGGATTGAGCGAGCGCACCGCCGGTGGCGTTTTCTCCAGGATGGCGTGGAAAATCACCGCCGATGTCGTGCCGGAGAACGCTTGCTTGCCGGTAGCCATCTCGTAGAGCACGACCCCGAAGGAGAACAGGTCACTGCGCGCGTCCAGTTCTTCCCCGCGCGCCTGTTCCGGCGACATGTAGGCGATGGTGCCCAC
>DASQGF010000197.1:0-4454 GCA_035632755.1 Terriglobales bacterium | reverse complement strand
AACGAGGCCAGAATCGCGAATTGCTTGCTCAATGATTTCCGCAGGTGATGCTTTGGGATTGGCCGCCTTAGCTCTCTTTTCTTCTATCTCCCATCGCCATGGCCTATAGCCCAGCTTTCGGAGTCGGGAGGCTACGGTGCCTCTTATCTTGAACCTCAGTAGGTCGCAGTCTCCGGTCCCCAACGTAGCCGGGTCGTACTCAAAAAAAGGCGAGCTGACGAAAACCTGCACGTGATTGCTCCGCCGGGCCATGTGCATTCAGCCACTCTAGTTTAGCGTGAGTGGCTGGGGAGCGCTCAGTAATCGATGTGAACAGCGGGTAGGGCGACCCGGCACCGCTTACCTAGCTCACGCCCACGGTCTCCGAGTTGTTCTGCACCGCGAACATAGCCTCGATCTGTGCCCGGTAGCGCTCTTCCACCATGCGGCGGCGCATCTTCATGGACGCGGTGAGCTGCCCGTCGGCGACGGTGAACTCGTCCGGCACCAGCACGAACTTCTTGATGGTCTCGAACTGCGCCAGGTTCTCGTTCACCCCGGCGACGATGCCTTCATACAGCGCCTGCACGTGCGGGTCGGCGACGAGCTGCCGGCGGTCGGCGAAGCTGACGCCCTGCGCGCGGGCCCACTCTTCAAGCGCGGAGAACTCAGGCGCGATAAGAGCGGCCGCGAACTTGCGCCGGTCAGCGAACACGGCGGCGAACGCCACCAGCGGACTTGTCTTCAGCGCCAGCTCGATGGGCTGCGGTGCGATGAACTTGCCCCCGGAGGTCTTCTGCAAGTCCTTCTTGCGGTCGGTGATGGTCAGGAAGCCGTCGCTGTCGAGCGACCCGATGTCGCCGGTCTTGAAAAATCCATCCTCAAACGCGTTGTGCGTTTCCACAGGTTTATTCCAGTAACCCTTGAAGACTGACGGCCCCCGCACCAGGATCTCTCCGTCGGAGGCGATCTTGCACTCCAGGTTCTGGAGCACCTTGCCGACGGTGCCGATGCGGTGCTGGTCGGGAGTATTGATGGCGATTACCGGCGAGGTTTCCGTCAGCCCGTAACCTTCGTGGATGCGGATGCCGACGTCGGCGAACCACTCCGCCAGGTCGCGTCCCAGCGGCGCGCCGCCGGAGATGAAGATATCCACGCGCCCGCCCAAGCCGGCGCGGATCTTGGAGTAGAGCAGGGAATCGGCCAGCTTCCAATCCATCGACCCGGGCCGCTTGCCGGCCAGCACTTCGTCGCGGTGAGCGCGGCCCACGCGCATCGCCCAATCGTAAACCGCTCGCTTGAGCCCTTTGGCGGCCTCCCGCTGCACCTTGTCGCGGATCTTCTCATACACTCGCGGCACGCCCACGAAAACCGTGGGCCGGACCTCTGCCAGATACTGCGGCAGGAGGTGGAAACTGGGGCAGTAAGCGATGCTGACGCCGTACTGGAATAGCGAATAGTCCAGATGCCGCGCCGTGACGTGCGAGAGCGGCAGGAACGAGATGCCCACCTGCCCGGGCGCGAGGTGGAAGACCTCGAGCGAGTAGGCAAGATTCGAGACCAGGTTGCCGTGAGTCAGCATGGCGCCCTTGGGCTCGCCGGTGGTCCCCGAGGTGTAGATGATGGTGGCCAGATCGTCCGGGCCGATGGAGTTGGCGCGCGCGTCCATCTCCGGGTCACGCGCGGTATCCGGGTTCATCATCATGCGGTGCATGGGGATGCCTTCGGGAATCCCCACGTAGTCCATCACCACTACCTTTTCGAGCGCGGTCTGCGACTTGATGGCCAGCACCCGCTTCAGGTGTTCGACGGTGGAGACGAAGATCACGCGCGCGCCCGAGTCCTTGAGCACGGCCACGGTTTGCTCCTCGGTCAGCGTGGGATACACGGGGACATCCACCGCGCCCAGCAGCATGCTGGCGAAGTCCGCCACTGCCCATTCCGGGCGGCTCTCGCTGAGGATGGCGACGCGGTCGCCTTTGCCGATGCCCCACTTGGCGAGCGAGCGCGCCGTGCCGACCACGTCGCGGTAGAGTTCGCGCGAGGAGATGGGGATCCACTTGACGGTCTGCTTGTAGAGCATCACCTGGTCGAGGTTGCGCTCGACGACAGAGAAGAAGATGTCGTTGATGGTCTGGTTCATTTCCCGTTTGCCGTACCCTCACCCCAGAACGCCAAAATCGGGCGTTCTGGGGACCCCGTGCCCCCGCGGTGCTCACGTCATGGCGGGTGGTGCGTCCAAAGGCTTACTGCCAATGTACTTGGAATCTGGCGGCGAAGGCAATGCTCTCCCAGGTGTCGCGCCGACCGAAATCCTCCGATCGCGCGTGCACTTCCGCGAGCGACTGGATAATATAGAGCGCCTGCTGCCCGGCCCCGTGGGGGAGGCCGGAATCCCTGCAGCTTGAGGATAGGTTCGTCCATGTGCAGAACACTGATGGCCGCCGTGCTCACGCTCGCCATGCTGCTTGCCACCACCGGCGGAGCAGCCAGTCCGCCCGAGGACAAGCCGGCCGCGCCGCCGATGAAGATCAAGGTCGGCGACATGGCGCCCGATTTCACCCTGCTCGCCTTCGACGGAAAAGACCTGAAGAAGGTCTCACTGCGCGATTACCGGGGCAAGAAGAATGTTGCGCTGGCGTTTTACGTCTTTGCCTTCACCGGCGGTTGAACCAAGGAGATGAAGGCCTTCCAGCAGAACATCGCCAAGCTGGAAGCCGCCGACACCCAGGTGCTGGGTGTGAGCATGGACAGCCCTTTCGCCAACTTCAACTTCGGGCAGCAGAACGGCGTCACATTCCCGCTATTGAGCGACCGCGAGGGTAGCGTCGTCAAGGAATACGGGCTTTACAAGGAATACACCATCCAGGGAGAGAAGATGATGTCGGCGCGGCGGGCAACCTTCCTCATCGACAAATCGGGCAAGGTGATCGAAGAGCAGGTGGACAACGATGCCATTGATCCCACCAAGGTGGTGGAGGCCTGCGAACGGCAGAAAATGAAGGGGTGAAACCGGGGCCGAGAATGAGCCAGGGCAGCACTCGGCGCCGCAATTGGGTTCCCCAGCGCGGGTCTTGAGCCTGCGCTGGGTGCCAAAAATCCTCCCTCCGCCTCTCCCGTTGCGCAGACACCGCCCCGCAGTGCGACGGTGTGATATATTCACACTGCGGGGTGGAGCAGTCTGGTAGCTCGTTGGGCTCATAACCCAAAGGTCGGTGGTTCAAATCCACCCCCCGCAACCAAAGCCATCTTACTGAATCGTCTGGGTCGGCACTCTCGGTGCTGGCCCTTTTGTCTGCGCAATCCGCGCAGCAAACGTGCAGAATTTCCTCAAGCTCGGCTGCAATTCTGCGTTCGTCTGCTGTGACTCCCTGCGTGCAATCCAAAGCAGTGTGGCGTTGCCGTGCCGGAAAGCGCGGACGTTACACCAGCGCAGAGTCACTCTCCCAGCGTGGCACCCTGGGCGATGACAAAACTTGACCGAATCTTGGCAATTCTTTACGGAAAGTTATGATTTCATTGATTGAGCTGTGTCATTGTATAGGTAGCAGTGTCGGCCAATGCGACGGTCTTCTGTCAACGCGCGGTCAAGCAGGCGGCTGTTGCGCCGACAAAGCGCGGCGCCCTGAGCTGCCGGCGGATTTGACGGAATCAGCAACGCCAGCACCCGCACGACTCATCAGACAAGAGGACGAGTTTCGACTCATGAACAAGCCCACTATGCCGGTTGCCCAACAGGAAGAACCTCCCCGCTTGTCAGCCGATCGGGACAGGGAACACGCGGAACGACGCTCGCCGCGCCGGCGTTTGCTGTGGTTAGCAGCGATCGTCGTGCTAGCTGCAGCCGCTTTGTTTTTCATGCTTCGACCCCGGAGTCAACCAGGCAAGCCGGCGGCGCGGCCAGCCGCTGGAAGGGGCCCGGCGGTGACGCCGGTCACGGCGGCGAAAGTTCACACGGGGGACATCGGGGTCTATTTCACCGGCCTGGGTGCGGTGACGCCGCTCTACACCGTCACGGTGAAAAGCCGGGTCGATGGCGAGCTCGTGAAGATTTACTACAAGGAAGGCCAGACGGTCCGTAAAGGCGAACTGCTGGCGGAAATCGACCCCCGCCCTTTCGAAGTTCAGCTGACGCAAGCCGAAGGGCAGCTGATCAAGGACCAGGCGGCGCTAGAGAACGCACGCGTCGATCTGACCCGGTACCAGGCCCTCATCAAGCGCAACGCGGTGGCCGAGCAGCAACTCGCCACCCAACAGGCGATCGTCACTCAAGATGAGGGGGTGGTCAAGACCGATCAAGGCCAGATCAACAGCGCAAAATTAAATCTTGTTTATTGTCACATCACTTCTCCGATCACCGGCCGCGTCGGTTTGCGCTTGGTCGATCCCGGAAACATTGTCCACGCCGCCGATGCCAACGGACTCATGGTCATCACCCAGATCGAGCCCATCAGCGTGATCTTCACCATCTCAGA
>DASQGF010000196.1:0-3511 GCA_035632755.1 Terriglobales bacterium | reverse complement strand
CAAGGACAATACCGGTACCCTGCCGCCGCCCTGCGATCCGACTAAGCTCAACCAGGGTGACTGCCTGATCGGCGCGCCGCCGGAGCCGGCGGAGAACAAGGTTGGCAGCGTGGATCTGAAGATGCAGTTTCCCTGGGGCTTGCGCATGGACGCCGAATACGCCTATTCGTTCACCAATTTCGATATCCGGCAGCTTTTCCAGGGAGCCCAGCTGCCGTGCCTCGCCAACACACCGCCTTGCGATACGCGAATGCCAGAACCCGGGATCGGCACACAAGGCGACTGGGGCGCGCGTGCCGAGGCTACCTACCGTTGGCATAAGCTGACGCTGCGTGGCTCGTTCGTGCGCTACCAACCCAACTTCACCTCCGTCAACGCGCGCCAGATCAATGACCTGCAGGACGGCATCTTCCGCGCCACCTACGACCTGACGCACTTTCTGACGCTGGACGGCACCATACGCCGCTCCAACAACAACCTGCGCGGGCAACTCACCAACCGGCGGCCTGATTGCGTCGTCGGCAATCCTGACACCTGCGATCCTACTGGGTTTGAGACCGTACTCTGGGGCCCGGAGATGCACTTCATCCTGCACGACGTCGGCTTCTACCGGCGCGCGGTGCTGGAGTTCGGTTATCGCGATCGCGAAGTGCAGGGAAAAGGGCTGGCGAATTTGAACACTCCTGCGACTTGCAGGACGAACGCCGACGGGGTGACCACCACCTGCGTCGATCAGTTTGTGCGCATGCCCTTCGCCGAGCTCAGCGTGCCCTACCACACCACATACTTCACGCTGGGTTACGAGCTGCGGCACATGGTGGACAACATCGACCCCACGCAAAGCTCGCACACCCATCGTGTCTACGCCGCGCTGCGTGGACTGTACGAGTTGGGTGGATGGCACATCAATCCCAACTTCCGCTTCGAACTCGAACGCCAGAGCCATGTGAGCCCGTGCGTCACCGGGGTATCGAACTCCGCCTGTTTCCTTCTGGTTAACCACCTCGCCCAATGCGATCCCACTATGTCGAGCACATGCTTCCTCCAAGCCTACGACTCCAACCGTCTGGACACGGCGGCGCTCTATGTCGAGGCGCCGCGCTGGTTCATCATGGAGCTGGGCTTCCGCGCCACCACGGCCACCATTTTCGGACCCTCGGGCTACAGCCGTCCTTCGTACCGCGCGGCGCTCACCTACAAGCTGCGCAATGATGAAAATACGGTCTTGATCTTTTCGTTCATGCGCAGCAACTACTTCTTTCTGACGCCTCCCAACCTGACGCGTATCACCGATTACGACGAGCGCCAGTTCGGAGTGTCGTTCGTGTACAAGTTCGGTAAGCGCCGCTGAGGAGCCGGTGGAAAAGGGTCACCTGGAATCGCGCTGGAAGACAACGCTGAAGCGGCTGCCGCTTGGGCGAGTGGACCTGCTCATTTCCGTGGTGGTCACGCTGGCCGGCCTGCTGGTGTTCTGGCGGGTGACGCTTGGCGTTGCCAGCCGAGGGGCGCTCTCGCTGCTCGAGACGGTGGAGTTGCGCTCGCTGGATGTGCGCTCCAAGATGCGCGGGGCACGGGCGCGCGATCCTCGCATTGTCATCGTGGCCATCGACGAGAACACTCTGCGCAAGCTGGGCGCGTTCCCAGTGGCGCGCGACGCCTATGCCAGACTCATCGACCGGCTGCACGCCGGTGGCGCGCGCACCATCGCCTTCGACCTCGACTTCCCCACGCCCGAGAAGAACGCCGCTCTCGATGCGCTAAAACGGCTGCAGGCGGAGATGGGAAAAGATCCCGCAGCGCTGGGGAGGATCCGCGCCATCGAACGCACCAGCGACAACGATGCCGTCTTCGCCCAATCGTTGAAGAACGCCGGCAACGTCATCCTGGGGCACATTTTCCTCGACCGGGAACGCACCGAGGGCACCGACCCCAAGGCGGCCCAGGATTACTACGACGTGGTTTCGCTGCAGGCTTTCCCGCAGGTGCGCAAAGTCACCAAGTACGGCCACGACTTTGACATGAAGGCAGCCTGGCCCGGCGACGTGGAGTGGGGCATTGAGCCCAACATCCGCCTGCTGGCCGATGCCGCCAAGACCTATGGCTTCTTCAATGCCACACCAGATGCCGACGGTATTTATCGCCGCGAACCCCTGATTGTGCGCTACCAGGACCAGGATTACTTCCCTTCGCTCTCCTTCCAGGCGGTGAAGGAGTTCGAGCAGATCTCCGACCAGGAAACAGTCGCCTTCATGTCGGAGAACGGCCTGGAGAGCATCCAACTCGGGCGCCACGTCTTCCGCCCCGAGCGCGATGGCACTGTGATCGTCAACTACGTGGGTCCATACAAGACGTATCCGCATTACTCAATGGTGGAGGTGATCGGCGGCACGGTCCCGGCGGAGGCCTATCGCGACAAGATCGTGCTGGTCGGCGCCACCGCGATCGGCATCGGCGACCAGCGCGCCACTCCCTTCGAATCCACCGCCATGGGAGTGGAGATCCATGCCAACACCATCGACAATCTGCTGCACACCGGCGAGCCAGGCCGCAGTTTTCTGCGGCGGGGGCTCACCCAGGAAATGGTGGACCTGGCGTTCATCCTGGCGCTGGGTTTGGGCATGGGCGCGGTCTTCTCGCACAGCCAGCCGCTGGTGTCGACGATCTCCGCCATCCTGGCGCTGCTGGTCTTTGGCGCGGCGGTGTACGAAGGCTTTGCACGCCTCGGCTGGTGGCTATCGTTCGTTGTGCCGGCGGGCGTGCTGATCGCCAACTACGCCGGCGTTACCAGCTTCCGCATGATCTTCGAAGAGCGCGAGAAGCGGAAGATCCGCAAGACGTTCTCGCAATACGTTTCGCCCGGCGTCATCAGCCTGATCGAGCAGGACCCTAAGAAATACTTCCGGACGGGCGGCGAGCTGAAAGAGCTGAGCATCATGTTCTCCGACATCCGGTCGTTCACTACGATTTCGGAGGGTATGAGCCCGGACGAGCTGGTGTTCCTGCTCAACGAGTATCTCGGCGAGATGACCGAAATCTTGTTCAAGCGCTGGGGCACGCTGGACAAGTACATCGGCGACGCCCTCATGGCGTTCTGGGGCTCGCCCTACCCGCAGGAAGACCACGCGGAGCGCGCCTGCGCCTGCGCGCTCGATATGCAAGCGCGGCTTCAGGAGCTGAACCGCAAGTGGGAGTCCGAGGGACGCAAGCAGCTTACCATCGGCATCGGCATCAACACCGGCGTGGTGAACGTCGGGAACATGGGCTCCGACCGGCGGCTGGCCTGGACGGTGATGGGCGATGCCGTGAACCTGGCGTCGCGCCTGGAAGGCCTGAACAAGGAGTACCGCACCGGCATCATCATCAGCGAAATCACCTGGCGGCAGGTGAGCCCGCAGTTCGTCTGCCGCGAATTGGACTACACCCGCGTGAAGGGAAAGCTCCAGCCAGTCAGCATTTATGAGCTACTGGCGTTCGCCTCCGAGGCGCCACGCTACGCCGACCTGCTGGCCCA
>DASQGF010000195.1:0-5919 GCA_035632755.1 Terriglobales bacterium | reverse complement strand
TCTCCTCATTCCAGACTGCACTTATTTCTTGGAAGCCGTCTTATCCAATGCGGCGCGCAGCCCGCGCGCCAGCTTGACGGCGTCGTCGTTCGCCCAGAAGTGCATGAAGAACAGATGCGGCTGATCGTGCAGCATGTGGCTGTGCAGTGCGGTCACCTGAATGCCGTGGTCGCGCAGCGTCTTCAGCACGGGATTTACTTCATCGGCCAGCAGAACGAAGTCGCCGGTGACGGCGGCGCGTCCGTTGCCTGTGGGTTGGAAATTGAGGCTGGTTGCCGTGCCCATCGAGGGCGGCACTTCCATGCCTTCATCAATGATCTTTTCGGAGCGCGGCACACCGACCTGAAAAATTCCTCCATTCACCTTGCCCTTGTGTCCGAGGGTGGCGTCGATCTGCGCAGTATCGAACTCAAGATTCTGCTCGGCGCTCGTTGCAGGCCCACTTTCTGATGGCGGGGTCTTGGTCAGCGCCAAAGCGTCATGGATCGCCTTCGCCATCTTCACAGCATCGCCGTGTCCGGCGATGTGCATGTACATGACTCGCGGCGTCTCATGAAGCAGGTGGTTGTGGACGGCCGTCTGTTGAATGCCTTCCTGCTGCAGCTTCAACATCACTGGGCCGATTTCATCCTCGGTGAGAACGAGGTCGCCCATGGCCATGGCGTGCCCGGGTGTCCCTGCGATCGCCACCCACGATCCCAGCGCGAGTCCGGGTTGGATAGGCGTCCCATCGACGGTGACCTTCAGGTCTTTGCGTGGCATGCTGAATTTGAAGGCACCGTCGGGTTGCAGTTTCCCCGGCCGGCCCATGGCGGCTTCGACCAGTTTCCATTCATCGGCCTTACCTTGTGACTCTGCCTGCGCCCACGCCGACGCAGGCGCTAGAGCGAGTACGAGCATTACCAAGCCGATCGCGATAAGCCGAATCTTGTCACACCGCATATTCCGCCTTCCTTTCAATGCATTCTTGCGTGATCTGGCAAGGAATGGCTTGAATCGGAATTTCCCTGCTGCACGAAACTTGTGGAACTCTGCGAGCGTCAACTCTCCTCCGCCCTGCGGGCGTATTCAAGCAGGGCATCGTAGATGGGGAACTCTTTAGCAAGCCGTTCTTGATCAGGAATGCCCAGCGCAGCTACACCTTGCGCGATGGCCCGCAAGCCTATGCCCTCAGGCGCGACGTGTTCCTGGCCCTTGATGTCGGCCGACCGCACGATCAGTGCAAGCCGGGACAGGCCAGGAGCGCTGAGCTTGTAGTCCTCAATGATGGCTTCGAACGTGCAGCGCTCCCCGCGGTGGTTCAGTTTCACGGCCAAGAGTTTGGGCGCATCGAACGGTATCGCTTGCTCGCGCTCGGCGGTTTCAAGCAGCTTGCTTTCCTCGACGAAGAGGAATTCCGCTTCGGGGTCGACGAAACGTCGAATGAGCCACGGGCAAGCCACGCGGTCCACCTTGATGTCCTTGCGCGTGATCCATTTCATCTATCTGTACCCCTCATGTTATCGAGCGGTAAAGTCCCTCGATCATCTCCATGCCCCGGCGCAGCAACTCATCGTCCGAGATACCCTGCTGTGCCCAACCGATCAGGACCCGGTCCAGACCTAGACCCTCCGTGCGGCCGAACTTCTCGTCGGAAAGATCCGCATCGTGAATGATTTCAGCGATGGCCTGGACCTTCGGATCCCGGATCGCAAACTCCTTGCGCAGCGTCTCAAACGTGCAGTCATCGCCGCGATGGCCAAATCCACCCCCTTCGAACATGTCAAAGGGAATCGCATCCGGGTGCTGCTTTGGGTTGTTGGCAAACACAAACTGCGCATTGGCATCGATGAAGCGTCGAATGAGCCAGGCGGAGGAAACGCGGTCAATGCCCGGACGTGGCCGCGTGATCCACGCCCGGTCGAGGTACTCTTTTCGTTGCTTGCGGCCGGAAGCCGGAATCGCCTTGCTTCCGCCGATGGAGGCCGCTCGCTCCCAATTGGGCGACGCGGGAAGACACCGCGCCAAAAAAAATTGGGCACGGCCGAAGCCGTGCCCAGATTGCTCCAACGCACTTGGAGGTTAGGCCGAGTTGCGGTCGTACACCTGCGGACGACGTGGAATGGTTGGACCGGGAATGTCCACGGCCGGCAGCATGGTGCCTGTCACCGGCTTGTGGGGATCGGTCCCGAACTGCTCCTCCTCGGTTGAGCCGGCTAGCGCGGTGGTGGAAGCCGTGCCGCCGCCCACCACCTTGGTGATCTCGTCGAAGTATCCGGTGCCGACGAAGCGCTGATGCTTGGCCGCGCCGTAGCCCTGGTCTTCACAGGCGAACTCGCGCTGCTGGAGCTGGGAGTACGCCGCCATGCCGGACTCGCGGTAGCCCTGCGCCAACTCGAACATGCTGAGGTTGAGCGAGTGAAAGCCAGCCAGAGTGACGAACTGAAACTTGTAGCCCATGGCCGCAAGCTCGGGCTGGAAGCGGGCGATGGTGGCCTCGTCCAGCTTGCGCTTCCAGTTGAACGAGGGTGAGCAGTTGTAGCCCAGCAGCTTGTTGGGGAACTTGCTCAGGATGCCCTCGGCGAAGATCGCCGCTTCTTCCAGATTGGGCTCCGAGGTCTCGCACCAGAGCATGTCCACGTAGGGGGCGTAGGCCAGGCCGCGGGCGATCGCTGCCTCCAGGCCGCCCCGGTAACGGAAGAAGCCTTCGGACGTGCGTTCGCCGGTGATGAATTCGTGGTCGCGCGGGTCACCGTTCGAGGTGAGCAGGCGCGCGCCGTTGGCGTCGGTGCGGGCCATTACCAGCGTGGGAACGTCGAGGACGTCGGTCGCCAGACGGGCCGCAACCAGCTTCTGGATGTTTTCTGAAGTCGTCACCAGCACCTTGCCGCCGAGGTGGCCGCACTTCTTGGCCGAGGAAAGCTGGTCCTCAAAGTGGACGCAGGCGGCGCCCGCCTCGATCATCGCCTTCATGAGTTCGAAAGCGTTCAGCGGGCCGCCGAAGCCGGCTTCGGCATCGGCAACGAGGGGAGCAAACCAGTTGATGCCGTTCTTCCCTTCCGAATGATGGATCTGGTCGGAGCGCATGAGCGCCTGGTTGAGGCGCCGACAGAGATTGGGCACGCTGTCGGAGGGGTAGAGGCTCTGGTCGGGATACATCTGGCCGGAATCGTTAGCGTCGGCCGCCACCTGCCAACCGCTCACGTAGATGGCCTTCAGCCCGGCCTTCACCATCTGGATGGCTTGGTTCCCGGTCATGGCGCCCAGGCAGGGCACGTAGGATTCAGTCTGCAAAAGGTGCCAGAGGCGCTCGGCGCCCAGGCGTGCCAGCGTGTGCTCCACATGCACGGTTCCGCGCAAGCGGACAACGTCGTCCGCCGTATAAGGCCGCTCGATACCCGCCCAGCGGGGGTTGGTAGCCCAGTCCTTCCTCATCATTTCGGCATTCTTGCCCTGTGCTGACATTGTGCTCTCCTGGCAGGGTACTCCCACCCCTAGCGCCCTTTATCATGCATCCCAATGGCCAAAGGGATGTGTTTCTCCTGAATAAATATATGCTTTGGAATGAATGAGTTGACAACTAAATGACAGTTTTAGCGTCAGAGTAACGAAGGGATAGGTGACGAAAACTTCGTCACAGTGACGAACTAAGCCCAGATCTCGTCACGGGTGATGCCCAACTTGCGGATGCGGGAATTCAGGGTCGTGCGCTTGAGCCCCAGGCGGGCGGCGGCGCCGGTGGGTCCGGCAATGACTCCCCGAGCTTCCTTAAGGGCTTGGACGATCTGCTCGCGCTCACTGGATTCCCCGGCGGAGCGGGGCTCGGCGGCAGACCGCGAACCGGCGTCGGAAGCCGGCGCGCGCAGCTCGGCCAGCGGCAGACTCAGGCTCTCGCCTTCAGAAAGGATCACCGCCCGCTCGATGAAGTTCTCCAGCTCGCGGATGTTCCCAGGCCACGGCCAGCGAAGTAGGGCGTCGATGGCCTCGGCCGGCACGCGGTCGATGTGCTTGCCGTTATCGGCGGCGTGCTTGTGGACGAAATAGCGTACCAGCAGCGGGATGTCGGAGGCGCGCTCGCGCAGCGGCGGCACCTGGATGGGGAACACATTGAGCCGGTAGAAGAGGTCACTGCGGAACTGGCGGGCGGCGACCATCTGCGACAGATCACGATTGGTGGCGGCGATGAGGCGCACATCGACGTGGATCGTGCGCGCGCTGCCGAGGCGCTCGAACTCCTTCTCCTGCAGCGCCCGCAAGATCTTGGGTTGTACCTCGAGCGGAATATCGCCCACTTCGTCCAGAAAGAGCGTCCCCTTGTTTGCCAGCTCAAGGCGGCCGATCTTCTGTGAGATCGCGCCTGTGAACGCGCCTTTCTCGTGGCCGAAGAGTTCACTTTCCAAGAGGCCGGTGGGAATGGCGGCACAGTTCAGCTTGACGAAGGTCCGCTCGCGACGGCTGCCCAGGTTGTGGATAGCGCGGGCGATGAGTTCCTTGCCGGTTCCGGTCTCACCCAGGATCAGCACAGTGGAGGTGGTAGGAGCGACGGTCTCCACCTGGCGCAGGATGCGCTTCAGCAGCGGGTGGTCACCAATGATCGATTCGAAGTTGTACTCGGTGCGGATCTCACTTTCCAGATACCGCTTCTCCTGGTCGAGCTTGCGGTTGAGCACGGCGATCTGCCGGAAAGCGAGCGCGTTGTCCACGGCGATGGCCGCCTGGTTGGCCACCTGGGTCAGCAGATCGAGATCGTGCCGCGAGAAGGCGGACTCGCGCTTGGAGGCGACGCTGAGCACGCCCAGCACGCGATCCCGATTCACCAGCGGCAGCCAGCAGCCGGAGCGGATGCCCTCCTGCAGCAACTGGCGCGTGAACCCGGAAGGATAGCGCGTCAACTGGCTGAAGAGATTGTCCACCAGCAGCGGGTGACGAGTGGTGTAGCTGTGTCCCGGGGGCGAGTCCTCGATGGAAAAGGTTGTTCCCTGCTGGATCAGGCCTTTGCCTCCGGGAAAATCGAGGGCGTAGACGCGCAGCAGGTCACGGCCGGCCGAGTGCAGGATCAGCGCCGCACAATCGTGGTGGATGATCTTGCGCAGCAGGCCGGAGATGGCAACGAACAGCTCGCGGAAATTACGGTTCGCCACCAGCAGGTTGGTGACGTCCAGCAGCAGACGCAGGCGGTCGCGCTCGCGTTCCAGCTCCTGCTGGTGGGAGAGAGACGGGTCCGGCAGCGGCGATGGATCCAAGGATGACAAGCGGCGGCACCGCTGCCGATTGTACCGCCGGAGCAGGCAGATGAGCGTACAATGCTGCTCGCTTTCGCGGTCAAAAAGGAAAATTCCGGTCAAGCCCCGGGGCTCCCCGGCCTCATGAACTCACCGGAGGCACCGCATGGCCCGACGCTGGATAAAGCGTCTGATGAGGATTGCTGGATACGGGGTCCTTGTTGTGACGGTTCTCGCCGCCTTAGCGATCACTTTCACTATCGGCTGGCGCCCCGTTATTGGCGCCAACGTGCGGCCCCTCACTACAAAGAAGTTTGACTCAACTGCGGGGCGACGACAGCGCGGAGAATACCTCGTGAAAGGCGTGGTCGGGTGCCTTTATTGCCATTCCGACTTCGACGAAAAATCCGACAACCCGGTGCTGCTCTCAAAGGAGGGCGCTGGGCGCATGTTCGCCGAGCGCGGCAAGTACCGCCTGGTTATTCCGAATATCACGTCCGACCCTGAGACGGGGATCGGCCACTGGAGCGATGATGCCATCGCCCGAGCTATCCGTGAAGGCATAAGCGCGGACGGACGAGTTCTGTTCCCGATCATGCCGTATGAGGCGTTCCGTTACTTATCGGACGAAGATTTGGCAGCCGTGGTTGTCCATATCCGCTCGTTGGAGCCCGCCCACAGTGCTCTGCCCAAGACAAAACTCCCGTTCACCTTGTCA
>DASQGF010000194.1:0-13357 GCA_035632755.1 Terriglobales bacterium | reverse complement strand
TTTCGGGCGTCTCCGGACCCTTTTACTCCAATTTGAATAATGTGGCCAGTAAACGGGATGTTCTCGGTCAGCAGGGCTGCCATCGGGCGAGGGTCTTACCCCATCCACCGAAACGCCCCCGGCTGCTGCAGGCCGATGTGGGCCAGCACGCGGTTGGCGAACTCGCGGGCCATGGCTTCCAGGCTCTCCGGCTTGGTGTAGAAGGCGGGAATCAAGGGAAAGATGGTGGCGCCGGCATCGGCGGCCAGCGACATGTTGCGGATGTGGATCTTGTTGAGCGGCGTCTCACGCACGCACAACACCAGCGGCCGCCGTTCCTTCAGGCACACGTCGGCGGCCCGCTCGATCAGCTTGTTGGAGGTCCCGTTGGCGATGCGCGCCAATGTCCCCATGCTGCAAGGAATAACCACCATCGCGTCGGCGGGATAAGAGCCGCTGGCCACGTTGGCGCCGATGTCGTCGTTGTTCTGCTGTTGAATCTTGTGCGGCTTCCCTTTCAGTAACTGCTCCAGCAGCTTTCCCCGCCCCTTGATCCCGAGTTCCTCCGCCATTACCCGCAAAGCATTGTCGGAAGCGATGAAGTTGACTGTCTTGACGCGGCTATCTCGTTCCAGGGCCAGCAGAAATTCGCGCGCGAACACCGCTCCGCTGGCGCCGGTCACGGCCACGGTGAGATTCTCCGGACACCCCAGCGCGCCAAAACCGGGCGCGCCGGGAACCCCGGGTTCGGGGGCCGCTGGCCGTGCGTAATCTGGCATCTAAGTAGAGTGTGGGGGTACGCTCACGGTAAACCCACAGAAGGATAGGGACGGGGCTCACCGAAGTCAAGAAAGGCTTCCCTAACTTGCTGATGATGGGCCAGTTACGCAATCATGGGTTCTCCTTCGGCAGCGCGCTCACGTCGCCGCAGTGCAGGCCAGTTGCACGCGATCGCCGGCTTGCAGCGCGAAATCCGGGCCACTGATCCCAACGGCCGCCGTAAGTACCTCAGGGACTTCAGCGCGGCCTTCCGCGATTACGAATCTCTCCTCACCGCGGCGCAGGTCGAGACCGAGTTGTGTCAGGCGGACGTGGTGCTGATCGGTGATTACCACGCCTTGCCGACCACGCAGCGCTTTGCTTCCCAGATACTAGAGCGAGTTGCGAAATGCGGCCGGCCGGTGGTGCTGGGTGTGGAAACGATCTTTGCCCGCGACCAGCACATTCTCGACGAGTGGATGCGCGGCGAGATCGACGACGAAGAACTCCGTGAGCGCATCCGCTTCGACCTGGACTGGGGATACGAGTGGGAGCCCTTTCGCGAACTGCTGGTCACCGCCCGGCAGCAGGCGATCGGGGTCTACGGCCTCGACTGCATGCCCCGCGATGACCTCCGCAAGATAGGCAGACGCGACCGCCACGCCGCCCAGAAGATCGCCGAGATCGCGCGTCGGCATCCTAAGGCGATCGTCGTGGTCTTGTTCGGTGAGTCGCATCTCGCACCCAATCACATTCCCGAAGTGCTGCGCGTCGCGTTGCCCGACGCGGGCGTGGTCACCCTGCTGCAGAATATCGACCATCTCTACTGGCGCGCTGCCGGTGAGCGCCACGAGCACGTGGAAGCCGTGCGCGTGGAGAGCGACGTGCTCTGCGTCTTCAACGCCACACCGCTCGAGAAGTACGAGAGCTACCGCCAGTGCATCGAGCGCTGGCGGCAGGAACACGCTGCTCCCGATCTCGCGCCTACTTTCTACAACCTGGTGGACGCGCTGGCCCGCTTCCTGCACATCGACAAGTACGCCGCGCACAACGGCACCCAGCCAGTGTACCTCGTGGACCGCATGCCGGAGGTGTACAGCCGGCCGTCGGATGAGGCCATGCGCAAGCTGCTGGTGCGCAAGGGCGCAGGGGAAGAGGAGATGGAACACATCCTGGCCCGCATCGAAACCGGCGGGAGCTGCTACGTGCCGCGCATGAATGCCATCTTTGTGCGCGAGTTCCAGATGGTGGGCGGAGCCGAGGAAGCCGCGCGCTTCGTGTATCATGCTTGCCGTCCGGCAGCGCCTCCGAACGACACCGCGGAAGGATCAAGCGAAGTCGAGAAACGCGAGGAGGTGTTCTACGCCCGCGTGGTCGAACACGCGCTCGGCTACTTCGGCTCGCGCCTGCTTTATCCGGCACGGCCGGCGGTGCGCAAGTTCGACCTCGGCGCCATCTCCGCGCAACCGCAGGTGGCCCTTGAGGAACAGCCCTTCACCGGCGCGAAGTTCGGCTTCGCCACCGAGAAGCTGGGCTACATGCTGGGAAGCGAACTCTACGACGCTTACCTGGCCGGCCGCCTCTCCAAGCGCTACATTCGCTCGCTTTTCTTCCGCAAGCTCCATGGCCCCGCGGCCCGCAGCACGTACCTCCAGATCGTCCGCAAAGCGCGCGCACGCAAGAACGTGCTCGCCTAGCAAGCTCGCAGCATCCACTCGTTCGTCCCCGCACTTGCTATAATCCGCGCTGCCTATGCCGCTCGCTTCCGGCACAAAGCTCGGCCCGTACGAGGTCCTCGGTGCTCTGGGCGCCGGCGGGATGGGAGAGGTGTATCGCGCCCGCGATTCACGCCTGGACCGCCAGGTGGCGGTCAAGATTCTGCCCAGTTCCTTCTCTTCCGATCCTGACCGCTTGCGGCGATTCCAGCAGGAAGCCACCGCCGCAGCCGCGGTCAACGATCCCGGCATCCTTGCCGTCTACGACGTAGGCTCGCAGGAGGGCACGCCGTATGTGGTCTCGGAGTTGCTTGAGGGCGAGACGCTGCGCGACCGCCTGCGCGCCGGAGCGCTGCCCCGGCGCAAAGCAATTGAATATGCCGTGCAGATCGCGCGTGCTTTGGCCGCGGCCCACGACAAGGGGATCGTCCACCGCGACTTGAAGCCGGAGAACATCTTCGTCACCCGCGAGGGACGGATCAAGATCCTCGATTTCGGGCTGGCCAAGTTGGTGCGCCCGGAGGAGACGGGCACGTCGCGCACCAGCGCGCCCACCGCCGCGGTGGACACCAGCCCCGGCATGGTGATGGGTACGGTCGGCTACATGTCGCCGGAGCAGGTACGCGGTCAGCCTGCCACCCCGCGCTCGGACATCTTCGCCTTCGGCGCCGTCCTGTACGAAATGCTCTCCGGCCAGCGCGCCTTCAAAGGCGAGACCCAGGCCGACACCATGAGCGCCATTCTGAAAGAGGAACCGCCGGATCTGGCCGAAGCTGGGCGGGAGATCTCGCCGGCGCTCGAACGCATCGTTCGCCACTGCTTGGAGAAGAATCCGGAGGAACGCTTCCACTCCGCGCACGACGTGGCCTTCGCTCTGGAGAACATTTCGCAGACTTCGCAGGGTAGCGTCGCGATACAGACCTCGGCGCAACCACTACGAGCAGCTTGGTTGAAGCCGCTGCTGTGGTTCTTGGCGGTGGTGCTGGCGGCGGCTGCCGGATTTTTCGTCGGCCATCAAGGGCAGAACAATTCGGCTCCAACGTTTGGCCGGCTGACGTATGAACGCGGCATGATCCTTTCGGCGCGCTTCGCGCCCGATGGCCACACGGTGGTGTACGGCGCCGGTTGGGAAGCGAAGCCGGTGCGCCTTTTCTCCACGGCTTCGGACTCGCCTCAAGCCCGGCCACTGGAGTTTGAGAACGCGTCCTTGCTGGGGATCTCCCGCTCGGGGGAAATGGCCCTGGCCGTGGGCGGGAAAGTCACCAACCACCTGATGACCCGCGACGCCACGCTGGCGCGCGCCCCGCTTGCCGGCGGAGCTCCGCGAGAGGTCCTGGAACAAGTGCGGGCGGCCGATTGGGCTCCGAATGGCACCCTGGCTGTGGTCCATCACTTGGGCGGCCGCAGCCGGCTGGAGTATCCCATCGGCAAAGTGCTGTACGAGACCAGCGGCTGGATCAGCCACATCCGTTTCTCTCCTGCAGGGGACAGGATCGCCTTCATGCTCCACCCCTCCTGGCCGGATGACCGCGGGTTCGTAGCCGCTGTGGACCTTGCCGGGAACCAGAAGGTTCTGACGAAGGAGTGGGAAACGGAGGAAGGGTTGGTCTGGTCGCCGAAAGGAGATGAAGTCTGGTTCACCGCGGCACCCGCCGGTCAACAGCTTGAACTCATCGCGGTTTCGCTCTCCGGACGGCAACGGACCATCTTGCGGATACCGGGCGGGATGAGGTTGCACGACATCGCTCCCGATGGCCGAGTCCTGCTCACTCTTGAGAGCGACCGGGTTGGCATGAGAGGGTCCCGGGATGGCGTTGCCGAACGCGAACTCACTTGGTTTGGCTGGACGATTCCCGAAGCCATTTCGCCGGATGGCAAATGGTTGCTGTTTTCGGAGCAGGCAGAGCCTGGAGGGCTGAATTACACGGTGGCGATGCGCAACTTTGACGGCTCGGCTCCGGTGCGCCTGGGAGAGGGAAACGCCTACGGGTTTTCACCCGATGGAAAGTGGGCAGCCGCCATCCTGCCCGGGCAAGGACAGCGAATCACGTTGCTGCCCACCGGCGCGGGGCAGCCGCGAGAGGTTCCCATCTCCGGCCTGGAGCTGATTTCCAGCGCGCGTTTCTTCCCTGACGGGAAACGTTTGATCGTGACCGGTGCGGAGCACGGGCACGCGGTGCGCAGCTACGTTGTCGATATTGCCGGGGGGAAACCCACACCGGTAACGCCCGATGGCGCCGGCTCGATCGTTTTGTCCGCTGACGGGCAGTACCTGGCAACCCGCGACGTTGCCGGCGCCATCAGCATTTACCCGCTGGACGGGAAAGCGGCGCGGACCATTCCGAACACCAACGACATGCTTCCCCTGGAATGGAGCTCCGATGGACGGTTTTTGTTCGCGACCGTACCGGATGAAGTGCCGGCTCGCGTCTTCCGAATCGAGATTGCAACCGGTAAACAAGAGCTGGTACGACGATTGATGCCGGGGGATTCGGCCGGCGTTTATCGTCTGCTTCCTATTGTGTTGAGCCCCGATGGCAAGTGTTACGCCTACAGCTATGGACAGACTCTTTCCCATCTCTACGTGGTCGAAGGACTGCGGTGAGCAGCGGTCGTAACCCGCTGCCGAGTGTCTCGCTTGAAGCCTGAAGCCATCCGGGAATTGTTCCAGCAGGTGCGCCGGGGGAAGCTCACGCCTGACGATGCCGTCGCCCGCTTGCGGCACCTGCCGTTTGAAGACTTGGACTTCGCCAAGGTGGACCACCACCGCACGCTCCGCGCCGGTTTTCCGGAGGTGGTGCTGGCCGAAGGCAAGACCGCGAAGCAGGTGGCATCGGTCTTCTCCCTTTTGGCGCGGCATCAGACGAGCGTTCTGGCCACGCGAGCAACCAAAGAACAGTTCGCCGCCGTTCGCCGCACGGTGCGGAAGGCGGAGTACCGCGAGCTGGCGCGCGCCATCGTGCTCCAGCGAGACGAAACGAAGTACGGCAAGGGCAAGATTGTCGTGGTCTCGGCGGGAACGGGCGATATCCCCGTGGCCGAGGAAGCGGTGGTGACCGCCGAAGTGATGGGCAACGACGTCGAGCACCTCTACGACGTCGGTGTGGCTGGCATCCATCGCCTGATGGCCCACCGCAAGGTGCTGTTCGACGCGCGGGTGGTGATCGTGTGCGCCGGCATGGAAGGCGCGCTGCCCAGCGTGGTGGGCGGCATGCTGCGCGTGCCGGTCATCGCGGTGCCGACCAGCGTCGGCTATGGAGCGTCCTTCCAGGGACTCGCCGCGCTGCTCGGCATGATGAACTCCTGCGCCTCCAACGTCAGCGTGGTGAACATCGACAACGGATTCGGCGCGGGCTACGTTGCTTCGCTGATCAACCGCCTGTGAAGCCGGTCCCGCCGACAACGCGGATTGAAATAAAAAGGTGAGGGTGCCCCATGCTTGTGTCTCCCGGTTTTGGAGACACAAGGGTGGGTCTTTTCCGGTGACTACGAAGACTATTTTCTCTCGTGGCTGCGCCGTTTACGTGTTCCGCCATTTTCTGAACACCCGCGCAAAAACCTTGTCCACATTGCGTAACTGGCGGCTGAGGTCGAAAGCGCGCTCCAGCTTGCTGCGCGGAATGCGCGACGTGATCTCCTTATCGTTCAAGACCAGATCACGGAAGTTCAGACCGTCGTTCCAGGCGCGCATGGCGTGGCGCTGCACCAGGCGGTAGGCGTCCTCGCGCTGCATGCCGGCTTCGGCGAGATCGAGCAGCAACTGGCCGCTGAACACCAGCCCGCCCGTGCTCTCCAGGTTCGCCTTCATGCGCTCGGGATAGACAAGCTCGGTTTCGAGCAGGCCGGCCGCCTTGCGCAGCATGTAATCCACCAGGATGGTCGAATCGGGCAGGATCACCCGCTCGACCGAGGAGTGCGAGATGTCGCGCTCGTGCCACAGCGCAACGTTCTCGAATGCTGCCTGCGCGTTGCCGCGCACCACGCGGGCCAGCCCGCTGATCTGCTCCCAGTTCACTGGGTTGCGCTTATGCGGCATGGCCGATGAACCCTTCTGTTTCTCGCTGAAGAACTCTTCGGCTTCGCGTACCTCGGTGCGCTGCAGGTGGCGCATCTCGGTGGCGATATTGTCGAGCGTGCAGGCGATGACCGCCAGCGTGGCCACATAGTACGCGTGTCGGTCGCGCTGGATCACCTGCGAACTCACCGGCGCGGCCTTCAATCCCAGGCGTTCACAGATCTTTTCTTCCAGCTGCGGATCGAGGTGCGCGGCGCTGCCCACCGCGCCGGAGAGCTTGCCGACGCGCATCTCTTCCGCGGCGCGCTGGAAGCGATCGAGGTCGCGCTCGACCTCCGAGTACCAGTTGGCCAGCTTCAGCCCGAAGGTGATGGGTTCGGCGTGGATGCCGTGCGTGCGCCCGATCATGGGCGTGTGCTGGAACTCGTGCGCGCGGCGCTCAAGTACGGTCCGCAGGCGCTCCAGGCCTTGGCGGATCAAGGCGGAGGCTGCCTGCACCTGTAGCGCCTGGGCGGTGTCCACCACGTCGTTAGAGGTAAGACCGAAGTGGAACCAGCGTGATTCGGGACCGACTTTTTCTGCCACCGCGGTGGTGAACGCGACCACGTCGTGCTTTACCTCGTCCTCGATCTGGGTGATGCGTTCGAGGTCGAAATCCGCCCTTCGGCGGATGCCATCAGCGGCCTTCTTCGGAACCAGTCCCGCTTCGGCGAGGGTCTCCGTGGCCGCGATCTCCACCCGCAGCCAAGTGCGGAACTTATTCTCGTCGCTCCAAATGCGACCCATCTCCGGCCGCGTATAACGCTTGATCAACGGTCTGCCTCCCGCCTCCACCCCAGCAAACCAAATCCGGGTTTGCTGGGGACCCCGCCCGGACGCCGTCGTAAGCTTTCAGGGAACCTACGATTCTAAACGCTGGGGAAAGGGCGGCAAAAAACAATCCGCCTGAAGTTGCATTCCGGTGGTCAATGGGTAAAATTCCAGGTCGTGCCGAAACCAGCTTCCAGCGTGGACTACCAAGCCCTGGCCGAATTCCGGTACCAGATCCGGAGGTTCCTGACCTTCAGCCAGCAGGCGGCCCGCGCCGACGGCATCGATCCCCAGCAGCATCAGTTGCTGCTGGCCATCCGCGGCCTCCCTGAAGGGATCAAGCCCAGCATCCGCGCGCTGGCGGAGCGGCTGCAGATCCGTCACCACAGCGCGGTGGAGCTGATCGACCGCTCGGTGGCTCACGGGCTGGTGCAGCGCCAGCGCGACGGCATCGACCGCCGCCAGGTCACCATCCACCTGACTCCCAAGGGAGAGCGGCTGCTGAGCGAGCTCTCCCTGCACCATCGCGACGAACTGCGCCACGCCGGACGGGAGCTGGCACGCGTGCTGCGCTCCATCATCGCCGGCAGCAACGGTTCCCCGCGGCGCAAGCGAGTACCGAGTACCAAGTACCGAGTACCAAGTACCAAGTAAGACGTCCTGAAACTCACGCGGGGCAGGCACCTTCGGCCCTGGGGCGACCCGCATAGTCATTTTCCAGCAGGATGGACGGCCCTAACTCGGTACTTGGTACTCGGTACTGCCGCATGAGCGCAGGCGCACGAATCCGTGAGCTGCTGAGCGTGCTGCGCTCAGCGTTGATCTTCTGGCCGCTGACCATCCTCTGCACCCTGTTGCTGGAGCCGATCTCACTGGCGGCGGCGCTCCTCGACAAGACCGGCCGGGCGCAGCACCACGCGGTTGCCTTTTGGTCGGGACTGCTGCTCCGGCTCTACGGCATGCCGGTGACGGTGACCGGCCTGGAACGGCTCGACCTCAGCCGCCCGCGCATCTACGCCGCCAATCATCTTTCCGCGCTCGATATCCCCGTGCTTTACCGCTACCTGCCGTTCCAGTTCCGCATCATTGCTCACCGGCTGGTGTTCCGTGTGCCGCTGGTGGGATGGCACTTGCGCGCAGCCGGGCAGCTTATGATCGACCCGGAGAGCGTCGCGCTCTCGCGAAAGGCCCTGCGCGAGGCGATCGGTACGCTCAAGCGGGGGATGCCGCTGGTGGTCTTTCCCGAAGGCGAACGCTCTCCCACTGGCGAGATGCAGCCGTTCCGCAGGGGCGCATTCTATGTGGCCGTCGAAGCCCAGGCGGATGTGGTGCCGGTGGCGATCTTGGGCACCTACCAGGCCTTTCCCATCGGCTCCGCGCACCTGCGTCCCGGGCGGTTGCAGTTGATCATCGGCGACGCGATTCCGGTCGCAGGATACACGCGCAGCGATTTGAGTGCGCTGGCGGAGCGCACGCAGGCGGCCGTGGCGGAGCTGTGCCGCGACGTGGCGAAAGAGAAGCAATTAGCAATTGGCAGTTAGCATTTGGTCTGCTTGCCGAGAAGGTCTAGGCGGTGGAAGCGCAGGCCCTTCAGGCCTGCGAAATGGGCACTAGAGAAGATGGGCCCTTAGGCCCGGGGCTGAAGCCCGTTTTTCCACGACGCCCTGACTCGCTGGGCTAAAGCCCGGCGCTTCCACCTGCACGTGCAGATGAGCTTGTTCACGGCCTGCCCAAAGCAAAACCCGCCGGCTTTCGTCGGCGGGCTGAATGCTGAGTGCTGATCGCCGAGTTCTAGCTGTAGAGCAGCACACCCTCGTGCTGTTCGGCGCCTTCGCCAATCTGGCGGTAGAACAGCCGGTCGTTCTCGAGATAGACCTCGAGGAACGCAGGCCGCGTGGTGATGGAGCCCTGGATGAGCGCCTCCGAGAGCGGGTCCTCGATGTACTTCTGCAGGGCGCGACGCAGCGGACGCGCGCCATAGTTGCGGTCGGTGACTGTCTTATCGAGGATCCACTTGCGCGCTTCCTCTGTCACCGTGACCGTGATATGGCGCTGCGCCAGGTTCTGGTTGAGCTGGTGGACCATCAGCTCCACGATCTGGATCAGGTCCTGCTCGGTCAGAGCGTTGAACAGGATGACCTCGTCGAGGCGGTTCAGGAACTCGGGGTTGAAGGTGCGCTTCACCTCGCTCTTCACCATCTCCTCAACCTTGTCGGAGATGGTCTCTTCCTTATCGCTCTGGAAGCCCAAACCGGTGCGCTTCATCAAGTGACGCGCGCCGATGTTCGAGGTCATCACCACGATGGTGTTCTTGAAGTCCACGGTGTTGCCCAGCCCGTCGGTGAGCTGGCCGTCTTCGAACACCTGCAGCAGGATGTTGAACACATCCGGATGCGCCTTCTCGATCTCATCCAGCAGCACCACCGAATACGGCGCGCGCTTGACGCGCTCGGTAAGCTGGCCGCCCTCCTCGTATCCCACGTATCCCGGAGGCGAGCCGATCAGCTTCGACACCGAATGCTTCTCCATGAACTCGGACATGTCGAAGCGGATGAGAGACTTCTCGCTGCCGAACAGGAACTGCGCCAGGGTGCGGGCGACTTCCGTCTTGCCCACGCCCGTGGGGCCCAGGAACAGGAACGAGCCCACCGGCCGGTTCGGGTTCTTCAGGCCGGCGCGCGAGCGGCGGATGGCGCGAGCCAGGGCGGTGATCGCCTTGTCCTGCGAAATGACGCGCTTGTGCAGCTCTTCCTCGATGCGCAGCAGCTTCTGCGATTCCTCTTCCTTGATCGAGGTAACGGGCACGCCCGTCCAGCGCGAGACCACTTCCTCGATGTCTTCGCGTCCGACCACGCCCGTGGTGGAGTCGTCGAGGTGATATTTTTCGCGCAGGGCGCGCAGGTTCTCGCGTTCCTTGCGCTCCTCGTCCGAATAGAAGCGCGCCTTCTCGAACTCGTGGTTGGCGATGGCGTTCTCCATACGGTGGACGATGAACTTGATCCGCTTCTGCACTTCGGTGATCTCTTCCGGCAGCGAGGTCTGGCGCAGTTTTACGCGCGCCCCCGCCTCGTCGATCAGGTCGATGGCCTTGTCGGGCAGGAAGCGGTCCGGGATGTAGCGGTTGGAGTGCGCCACCGAGAACGTGATGGCCTCATCCGTGTAGGAAACCGCATGGAACTTCTCGTAGCGGTCCTTGATGCCGTTCAGGATGCGCACGGCATCGTCTTCCCCCGGAGGCGGAACTTTCACCGACTGGAAGCGGCGCTCGAGCGACCGATCCTTCTCGATGGACTTGCGGTATTCGCCCGGGGTGGTGGCGCCGATGCACTGGATCTCGCCGCGCGACAGCGCCGGCTTGAGGATGTTCGCTGCATCGAGCGACCCTTCTGCTGACCCTGCGCCCACCAGCGTGTGCAGTTCGTCGATGAAGATGATGGCGTTCTGCGACTCCATCAGCTCCTTCATGATGGTCTTGAGCCGCTCTTCGAACTGACCGCGGTACTTGGTGCCGGCGACGATCAGGGAAAGGTCGAGGGCGAGGATGCGCTTGTCGGCCAGGAACGAAGGCACGTCGCCGTCGGCGATGCGCTGCGCCAGGCCTTCCACGATGGCGGTCTTGCCCACGCCTGGCTCTCCGATCAGCACCGGATTGTTCTTGGTGCGCCGGCAGAGGATCTGCACCACGCGCTCCAGTTCCTGCTCGCGACCGACCAGCGGATCGAGTTGCGTGTCCATAGCGGCCTGGGTGAGGTCGCGGGAGAACTCGCTGAGCAGGGAAGACTCGCGCGTGCGCTGCGGCTGCGCCTTTTCCTGCGAGCTGCGCGCCAGTTCTTCGCGGATGGTGGACAGCCGGAGCCCGCGCTCGTGCAGGATCTCGGCGGCGAAGCATTTCTCTTCGCGCAGCAGGCCCAGCAGCAGGTGTTCGGTGCCGATGTGCTTGTGCGAGAGCCGCTCCGCCTCCTCGGCGGCATAGGCCAGCACTCGCTTGCATTCGTTGGAGAGGGGGAGATCGACGGAGGTGGACACCTTCTCGCGGATCGTGGTGTGCCCCTCGATCTGCTTGCGGATGGATTCCACCGAAGCGTGCGAACGGAGGAAACGGTTGGTCAGAGCCTTGTCCTCGCGCAACAGGCCCAGCAGCAGGTGCTCGGTCTCGATGTACGGAGAACCGAACTGGCTGGCCTCATAGCGCGCGAAGAAGATCACGCGTCGAGCTTTTTCTGTGTAGCGTTCGAACATGTTCCCTCGCCGGAAAGCCCTTCGCGGGGTCCCCAGCAAACCCGATTTTGGTTTGCTGGGGCGTTGGCGGGACTGCCCAACGTCCCTCCCTGGACTCTCTCCCCTTGCCCATACTGCCTGGGGGGAGGCAGCCAAGCAATCTTGCTATCCAGCGACCGCCGAGTGGCGCCCAGCGACCGCAAAACTGAATTTCCGTCCACTCGTGGTGGACGCTTCTTCCGTCCCCCGCCTGTTTGCCGTCAGGCTGGGAGCGACTGCGGTTCTACCTCCTCGACGCGGCCCTGATGCATCCGCAACACGCGGTCGCAGCGGCGCGCAAAATCGAGGTTGTGCGTGACGATGAGAGAGGTCAGACGATAGTCGCGATGTAGCCTGGCGATCAAGGCAAATACCAACTCCGCCGTACGGTTGTCAAGGTCGCCGGTGGGCTCATCGGCCATCAGCAGCCGCGGCCGCGTCACCAGCGCCCTAGCCAGTGCAACGCGCTGTTGCTCGCCGCCGGAAAGCTCCCCTGTGCGATGGTGCGCTCGGTCTGACAACCCGACCTCACGCAGCCAAAGCGCCGCTTCCTGTTCGGCTTCGCCACGCTCCTGCCCCCGTACCAGCAAGGGCATCGCGACGTTCTCCGCGGCCGTAAATTCCGGCAGCAGATAGTGAAACTGCCACACGAAACCGATTTCCCGGTTGCGAAAATCAGCCGCAGCGTCGTCGGAGAGCGTGCTCAACGGCGTCGAATCGCAGTATACGTTACCCTCGGAAGGCCTATCAAGCGCTCCGAGGATGTGCAACAGAGTGCTCTTGCCCGCCCCCGATTCTCCGACGATGGCCAGCATCTCTCCCGTCATCACGCGGAAAGACAGATTCTCAAAGAGCAATAAATCCGTGCTGCCAGAGCGGAAAACCTTCGCGAGCTGCTCTACGCGCAGGATCTCCGCCACGTCTGTTGGATGCAAGCGCGAACTCCCGGGTCACAAATTAGCAAGTTACCCGCCAAAATCCGCTTGCAACCCACGCCAATGCGGCGCTTTGGAGGATAATCCCGCCATCTTGAGGCCCATTCCAGCTAAATCTTCCGCTGGCGCATCACCAAAGTACCTCCCCCGAACGATTGGCTGGGGGATAACCAGAGTTACTGGCTTCCAGCGCCATTTCCTGTAGATTGCGCTGTTCCGCTCTGTCCGATCCTACTCATACCGCAGCGCCTCCGCCGGCAAAATCCGCGACGCTGACCAGGAGGGATAGATGGTGGCCACGAGCGACACTGCCAGCGCTACGACCGCGACCACCAGGCCATCCAGCGCTCGCGCTGCGAATGGCACGTAGTCGATGGAGTACACCTCCGGTGAAAGCGAGACCAGACGGTAATGCCCTCCGATCCAGGAGAGGACGTATCCCAGCACCAGGCCGATGGCCGTGCCCACCACGCCGATCAGCACGCCCTGGTAAATGAACACATTCCGCACTTGCGCGCGGCGCGTGCCCAGCGACATCAGCACCGCGATGTCGCGCGTCTTCTCCATCACCATCATGATGAGCGAGATCAGGATGTTCAGCGCGGCCACCAGTACGATCAGCCCGATGGTAATGAAAGTCACCACGCGCTCCAGCTTCAAGGCGTGGAACAGTTGCCGGTTCTGTTCCATCCAGTTGGTGGCCATGAAGCCTTTGCCGGCGTCGCGCTCGATCTCCTTGCCGATCACCCCGGCCCGGTAGATGTCGTCCACCTTGAACTCGATCACCGAGATTACATCGCCCAGCCCGAACAGTCGTTGCGCATCAGCAAGCCGGATAACTGCCCAGCCGGTGTCGTAGTCGTAGAAGCCTGACTTAAAAATCCCGG
>DASQGF010000193.1:0-16769 GCA_035632755.1 Terriglobales bacterium | reverse complement strand
TCAGAACAGGGCCCAGGAGGTGACGGCGGGCTTGCGCCCGAATCCGCTGCTGTCGTGGGATTCCCAGTTCATGCCGATCTTCAATCCCGGTCTGTTTTCGGTTGACACCCTCAACAACTTGCAGCAGTTCGACGTTGGAGTGGGGTATCTGTTCGAACGCGGGCACAAGCGGCAGCGGCGGTTGGATGCGGCGCGCGACCAGACGCGCGTAACCCAGGAACTGGTGTTCGATGCCGAACGCGCGCTGAAGTTCAATGTCGCGCAGCAGTTCATCAACGCGCTGCTGGCCAAGTCCAACCTGGCGTTCGCCCACAAGGCGCTCAACAGCTTTCAGCAGACGGTCAAAATTAACGAAGAGCGTTACAAAGCCGGCGACATCAGCCAGGGCGATCTGCTGAAGACGAAAATCCAGCTCCTGCAGTTCCAAACGGATGTGACCACGGCTGAGTTGGCGAAGGTCCAGGCGCTTGCATCGTTGCGGCAGTTGATCGGGTACGACGCGGTTCCGCGCGACTACGAAGTGATTGGGGACCTGGAATACGCGCCTGTAAGAGTTCGATTGGATGACCTCGAAGCAACCGCATTGCGCGAACGGTCGGATTTGCGCGCGGCGCAGCGGGCGGTTAATGCAGCCCAGAGCCAATCGAACTTGGCGAAGGCCAATGGGAAACAGGACCTGAACGTTTCGTTCGACTTCTCTCATGTGTCTGCCAATAGTTCCAGTTCGATGTTCTTCAACATCCCGCTTGCGGTTTTCAATCGGAATCAGGGCGAGATCGCCCGCACTCGATACGCCCTCCATCAGGCGGAGTTGAACCAGAAAGCGTCCGAACAAACCGTGTTGACGGACGTCAAGAACGCATACGAAGCGGTGCAAACTAACCAGGAGGTCGTGGACCTCTACCAGACCGGCTATCTCAAGCAAGCGCAGGAGTCGCGCGACATCAGTGAATTCGCCTACAAGCAAGGTGCGGCGGCACTCCTCGACTTTCTGGATGCCGAGCGAAGCTATCGCGCAACACAACTGGCATATCGGCAAGCTCTGGCTGCGCACATGTTGTCCCTCGAACAGCTACGCCAAGCGGTTGGGGCAAGGATGCTTCCTTAAATGAGGGGCTCAGGAGACCGGGGGAAGCTCCGACTCAGCCCCGCGGCATCGGCGCGCAAGCCCAGCAGCCGCTGGCGAGGGTTGTCGTAGGTGCCATGCTCAGCACTGTCCTTTCAATTCTCTTTCTTATGCCTGTGTTCACGTGTATTGCACGGAACAGAAGAGTGGCCACGAAGCCCGTCGAGCAAACCCCGTCTGAGGTCTCGTCGTAGCCGTGCGTATCCGATGGAGTCCGAGCGTGGTGCGATACAGAGCAATCCGACTGGCAAGCGCGATGGTCATCTGTGTAGCGCTGTTGGGCGCAGATGGCCTCGGACAACAATCTTTCCCAACGGCCAAGCTGGGCAGTCAAGTACGCGTCGGGATCCTCCTACTCGCTTTTCTCGATTCGTCGAACACCTCAATTCCAGATCCCTCGTACGACTGGTGTGGAACGATGCGGGAGGAGTAACCAAATCGATTGAGGTAAGTGTGAATGACTGCGAATACGCGTCCTTCATAGCTAGTGTTCGGTGGTTGGTGGGCGTGCGGTGGAATGATGTCGGACGTGAGTTCACGCGATAACGGAGTCAGAGCCTCCTCGAGCGCGACTGACAGAGGCAACGAACTGGTCCAGGCGATTACCTGCCAGCCTCCTAGTAGGTAAGCCGATGAATAATTTATGAAGTGTGTTCTCATCGCCGCCGGTATTCTCATCGTCATCGTCATCGTCCTCGGCATCCTTGTACTCCTCGGCGCGTGGCTGGAACGAAAAATGGAGTGATAGACGAAAAGCCGTTTCTTGCTGCGCCGATTGTCTTCGAAAACGACGCCCGCAACGGAAGCACGGTGCCGAGCCGAGATGTGGCAACCAGATCGCGCTCGATGGAGTCTTCAACATGATGAAGGAGTTCTGGCCGGACGTTCGCCACGCAGTTTTCCGGAAGTGATGTCCGCCGAGTCCTCCACCGCCGGGCCTGCCCGTGCCGATGCCGCCGGCATGCGGAACCACGGACACAGTTTAGATTCGACAAGTGAGCACCATTGGATAGCTGTCGAAAACAGGCGTGGGTGTTGAAAAAGTCTCTGTGATTGGCGCTTTGAGCAGCGTGGTCAACCGCGTCATCCTGCCCTCGCTGAATCGCTGTGAAGCCTGCGGGAAAGCAGAGGCAGACCACCAGAAAGCAGGCCCCCCGTACAAGCGTGACACTCGCATCCCCGAGTGGCACGGCTGGCACGCGGCACGGCGCGGACTGGGAAGCAACCTGTACCGCCTGGGCGTACCAGACTATGGTGATTCAGCGAATCCTGAGACACGCGAACGTGAGCACTACGGCGACGTACTACATCAAGACAGCTGCCGATGATGTTCGGAGCGCGATGGCGAAGCTGGAAAAGAACACCCCGAGCGCAAACCAGACCCCGAAGATCCTTCGGGACACCTTCGGGACACTAAACCTTGATTCCACCGCAGTACCCTCGACGATGCAATGAGGCTTAAGTGATTGGGATTGCAAGAATCTGGCGGAGAGGGAGGGATTCGAACCCTCGATACAGGTTTTAGCCCGTATAACGGTTTAGCAAACCGCCGCCTTCAGCCACTCGGCCACCTCTCCGGCGGGCGGAACACCAACGTGGGCACCGCCATTATAACCGGAACCCACGGACCGGCAGAGCCGCAGAGAAGATCGGGGTTCGGTTACATCGGTACACGCATTCACGGGCGCGTGAGCACCGTCCGGTGTGGATCAATGAGCAACCCGCGTGCTCCGGCGGGGACTGGCAGGTGGAACTCGGTCTCGGGGCCGTCGGCAAAAACGCGGCCCAGGTAGGCGGGCTTGTCGCCTGGAGTGGTGGCGTAGATCGGGACCGAAGTTACCAGGCTATCGGGCGCGTCCTTCTGCAATAGCGTTCCGGTCACCACAGCCTTGCCGTTCCTATGCGAGAACTTGACGCCCGACAATTGAAAGCGCGGCAGCGCTGTGCTGTTCACCCATTCGTCGAAGAACCAGGCCAGCGATTTTTTTTCCTCGTAACGGAGCGAGCTGGGCAGAGCGTCTTCCATGGCCTTTTGAAAATCCTGAGTGGAGAGCGCGCGGCCGTCGAAACGCTCGCGCACGCCCCGCAAGACCTGGAAGAAGCGCGCATCCGGGTCGGCGCTCTCTCGATCGGCGTCGCGGAACATCTCGCGCAGCATATGGAGGAGCCAGGTGCCGCGGCCGTAGATCACCACCTCGTAGGCCTCGGGCAGCCGTGACGAGGTAAGCCGATGCCCGATCGTGACCGGCCCGGCATCCTTCATTGGGGGGCCTTCGCGCCATTTCCGCGCCAGGTCCTGGCGATACTGTTCCATGGCGACGCGAGAAACTTCGGGCTTCTCTTGCTCCAGCGCCAGCAGGGCGCAATAGTTGGCGAGAGCTTCCGAAAGCCACACGTCGCGGTAGCCTCTCCACAAGACGGCGTCGCCCCACCACTGATGCGCCGTCTCGTGTGCCTGCACCAGTTCGCCATAAAGCAGTTTTTCGTAGTCGTTCAGGTGGAGGCGCTCCCGTTCTTCGGGGTTGAGAAACGCGTAGCTGGAAAGAAAGACCAGGCCCGGCCATCCCTGGCTGATGGGGCCGGGCATCTGGGTGACCGCCAGCGAGCTGAAGGGGAAGGGGCCGAAATGGCGCGAGAAGAACTGCAGTGCGCGGGTGGAACGCTGGCCGACCGCCTGCGCCTGCGCCACAGGAGCGGGTGGCGAGGGTGGCGGAGCGATCATGTTGGGAGCGTGCCGAGAAAAAGGGTGCGTATCCGTAAGCTTCGACCCGGTCTCCGGAAACGACCTCTCGACCCCGCGCGCGGCGAAGATCTCGACCAGGGTGTCTCCCGCCTTAGTGCGCGCGGCCATGTACTTGCCGAGGTTGAATCCCGCCAGCGGAATGGGCCGCTCGGAGACCCAGCGCGACACCTGCTCACCGCCTGAGCTGTCCGCCGAAACCCGTTTGCCGGTAGCGACCAGCGTCCAGTCGGCGGGATAGCGGAACTCCAGGTCGAAGTCCGACATAGCGGGGCCGAGGTTGGGGTACCAGATGCCGCGCGCGCCCACGTACATCAGCCCGCTGCCCGCCTCCGACAACACCGAGCCGCTGTAGTTGAAACGCAGTGCCAATTTTTCCCGGGCGCGCAACGGGCGCGGCAGGACGACGGCGACCAGGTCGTTGCCGCGGCGCGCCAGGTCGCCGCCTTCCAGCGATTCGTTCTGAATGAACTCCAGCGGCGTGTCGCCGGCCGCGACCGAGCTGACCTTGAGATAGCGCGAAAGCTCGAACACCAGGGTGCGCTCGCCGCTCCGGGTTGCTTCCAGCGTGAGCTGCGCCTCCGCCTCTAATTCGCGCGAGGGCAGAATGTGGGTGCGGATCCTGGAAACCGTGATGCGAAAGCTGCGTCGCCCCAGCTCAGTAATGTCGCCTTCCCCGGATCGGGCAGCGCCAGCCGCCCGGCTGTTGAACGAAGCCCAGACATCGAAGATCTGCGCCCCGTTCACATTGTTGCCCTGTCCCACCATCACCTGCTCGGTGTTCTCGGTGTCGAAGACGATGTCGAACGGCCCATGGTGCAGGCCGGCGAGGCGCGCATGCCAGAAGGCGCCAGAGGGTCCCTGCCAGGTCATGAGGCGCAGCAGTTCCAAGGCATCGGTCGGGCAGAGCTCGCGGAAGATCGGCCCCCAGCGCGCCAGGAACTCGCCGGTTTCCTCGGCCGGACGAAGCAAGGGCTGCATGCGCTCGAAGGTATCGTCGTTGAAGCGGAAGAACGCTGTGGCGAACCTTTCCTCCAGGATGGGAGCACCGGTGAACAGGGACATTGAGGAGCGTTCCACCTGGTTGGGCGGCACCAGCAGGATCTCACCGTCACCATCGAAAAACGCCCCAGTGACGTGCCCTTCGACGCTCTGACTGAAGGCGATGGTTCCGCTGTTCAAGGTGATGTGGACCTCGGCGCGGTCCAGGCTGACGTCGTGGATGCGATACACGCGCGTCGAGTCCAGCCCGAGGTCGCGCAACTGGCGGTAGAGCGTGACCGCGGGCCCGGGATTCTCCACCTGAGCGTCGGCGGCTGCCCCCGCCGTCATGCTCACGAGCAGCAGCAGAACGGATTGGAAGAACTTACGCCGCATCTGCCCATAGCATGCTCCCGGCGGGGAGGTGTTGTCACGTTTTGGGACTCGCTGAGGGGCGCCGGGCGGCTTTCACGGGCGCAGCGGGCGGGAATTGTGGTACTCTCGATTTCTCCAGCACGCAGGCCATGAAACTGTTCCAGAATACAGCGCCCGAGCGCACTCTTCGGCGTCCTCAGCCCACCACCGTTCCGCAGTTGGGGAACTCGTCGATCTCCGCTCAGTACCGCGCCGCTCGCGTGGGCGGCGATTTCTATGATTTCCTGGTGACGGATTCGCAGCGTCTCGTCTTCCTGCTGCTGGATGTGGCCGGAAAACGCGAGGAAGCGCTGGACATCGCCGCCGCCGTACAGGAACGCATGCACCCCATGGCTGCGGACCTTTTCCGCGATGACGATGTCAATGAGGCCGAAGCGCTGCCCACGCTGTTGGTCGAATTGAACCGGGTCATTATCCAGGCGGCCGGAGGCGTGCGCTGCGCCCCTGCCTTTCTGGGTTGCTATGAGGAAGAGTTCGGCACCCTGGCCTACATCAACGCCGGACACACGCCCGCCCTGCTGAAGGACCATGAAGGGGTCACCCACCTTGAAGCGAATGGCTTCCCCCTGGGCCTGTTCTCGCACGCCACGCACGACGCGCGCATCACCGCCATCCAGCCGGGAGCGGCCTTGTTGCTGGTCTCCCGCGGCCTGGTGGAGTGCAAAGCGGGCTCGAAGGAATACGGCATCGAGCGCCTCTCGGAGTGCGTCTCCAAGACCTCTTTCCAGGATGCCCAGGACCTCTGCACCCAGGTGCTGAGCGCGGTGAAGACCTTCACCGAAAGCTCATGGCGCCACAAGGAAACGGAAAACGACGTGACCACGCTGGCGCTGGTGCGCGCGGCCGGACGGGCTGGCGCCGCGGCGGCTGGCGGCTGATTCGCGCCGCGCCCACCTCCCTTCGTTGCGCCTCTTCCCGCCCCGGTGCTAGCATATTTTCGTACTCCCTCAAGTCTGACCTTTCAAGCCGGCGCCGTTCGGACCAGGTGGTTTTCCAGGAGGTCTGTATGAAGAAGAGTCGCCTGCTTCCCGTACTCATCGTTCTGGGCGTGCTCGTGGTCATCATCGTCACGGTTCCTTTTCTGGTGAACGCGGACGCGTTCCGGCCCACGATCCAGTCGCAATTGCAGTTGTCGCTGGGGCGGCAAGTCACGATCGGCAGCCTGAGCCTGTCGTTGCTCGCCGGCGGCGTCACCGCCGACAACATCGCCATCAGCGACGATCCGGCCTTCAACAAGGGCCCCTTTCTCAAGGCCAAATCGCTCACTGTCGGAGTCAAGCTGCTGCCGCTGATCTTCTCCCGTTCTGTGCAGGTCACCGGCCTCACCATCGACCGGCCGGAACTCACTCTCATCCACTCGCCTTCCGGGCAGTGGAACTTCTCCAGCCTGGGGAGCGGCAAGAAATCGTCTTCATCCGCGGGCGGCGGCAACATCTCGGTGGAGAAGCTGAAGATCGCCAACGGCCGGGTCACGGTGGAGAAAACGGGTGGGGGCAAACCCTCGGTGTACGAGGACGTGAACCTGGTGGCGAGCAACATCTCCTATGATTCGCCCATAGCCTTTACCTTGGACGCGAAGACGCCCGGCGGCGGTAAGTTGAAGGTCGAGGGCACCGCCGGCCCCACCAACCAGACCGACGCCGCGCTTACCCCGCTCGATGCCCGGGTCTCCATCGACAACATGGACCTAGCATCCACCGGCTTCATCGATCCTGCTTCCGGGATGGCCGGCATGCTCAGTTACAAGGGAACCGTCAAGTCCGACGGCCATACGGCGCATTCCGAAGGTCAGGCCACGGTGGAGAAGTTGCGGGTGGTGCCCGCCGGTTCGCCGGCCAAGCAGCCCGTCAGCTTGAACTACGCCTCCGATTACGACCTCAAGCGGGAATCGGGCGTGCTCACCCGCGGCGATGTCCGCACCGGAAGCAGTACGGTGCGGCTTTCCGGTGACTACAACATGCACGGTCCCGCCACCGTGGTGCACATGAAGCTCTACGGCTCGCAGTTGCCGGTAAGGGACGTGGAAGGGCTGCTGCCGGCCGTGGGCGTCACCCTGCCCTCAGGCGCATCGCTGCAGGGCGGTACCATCACCACCAACCTGTCGCTGGACGGCGCCGTGGACCGCCTGGTCACCACGGGCACGGTGCTGCTCTCGAACGCTCGCCTGGCGGGATACGACCTAGCCTCCAAGATGAAGGTGCTGTCGCTGCTCTCGGGACTGCAAAGCTCGTCTGCCGACACCCTGATCGAGACCCTGAGCTCCAACCTGCGAGTCTCGCCCGAAGGCATTCGTGCTGACAATCTCAATATCGTGATCCCGGCGTTGGGGTCGCTGAAGGGCAACGGCACTGTGAGTAGCAACAACACGCTCAACTTCCATATGGTGGCGACGCTGGCGCAGTCAAGCGGCATGATGGGCCAGATGACCAAGAACATCCCCATCCTGGGGGGCGGCGGCGGCCGTGGCGGGTCGATCCCCTTCATGATCCAGGGGACGACTTCGCAGCCGGTCTTCGTGCCCGATGTCGCCGGCATGGCGAAGGGGACGATCTCGAATCCGCTGCAGCAGCAAGAGCAGCAGAATCCCCTCGGCAATATGCTGCAAGGGATCCTGGGCGGGAAGAAAAAATAGGCAACCCGCCGCGCGCGCCTGCCTTCAATACCCTGTGGAGGAGCACATGCGATTTCGACATCTCCACTTCCTGGCGCTCGCGGTTTTCACTGCGCTGACGCTCTCGGCACAGCAGCGTCCTGTATCCGAGCGCGCCGTCCAGCGCATCCAGAAAGAGGTTCGCCACGAACTGCTGATGCTGCCCTACGTGAATGTCTTCGACAATCTTGCCTTCAAGGTGGAAGGCTACAAAGTGACGTTGCTGGGGCAGGTGACGCGCCCGAGCATCAAGTCCGATGCGGAAAAGGCGGTGAAGGACATCGAGGGAGTGGAAGAGGTGGACAACCAGATCGAGGTGCTGCCGCCTTCCCCCAACGACGACCGCCTGCGCCGGCAACTGTTCCGCGCCATCTACGGCTATGGGCCGCTGGAGAAGTACAGCCTGGGCGTGATCAAGCCCATCCGCATCATCGTGAAAAACGGACACGTCACGCTCGAGGGCGTGGTGGACAGCGAAGCCGACAAGAACCTGGCCGGCATCCGCGCCAATGGCGTTTCCGGGGTCTTTTCCGTGACCAACAACCTCAGGGTCGTGAAGAACTGAGGAACATCTATCGCTCGGCCGCCAGCAGGGCCTCCACCTTAACGATCATGGGCAAGAGCACGTCATTGCTTTCATGGCAGAGGGGGCAGACCACATGCTGCGGCTGAGGAGGGCTGGCGCCGAGGACTTTGACCCACCATTCGTGCCCCTCTGTACAAGTGACCAGAACACGGCGTTCAGATGAGCGCATAGGGAGAGATATATCCCGATGCCGTGGGCGTGCCAATCTGTCGAAAGTCCAGCCGCGGATGTGGCCGGATGCCGAATGGGCGCGGAATCCGCACATTGCCCCACCGAGCGAGGCGAACAGGCTTCGGTTACCCCTACGCAACCTCTTGCAACGCAAGGGCCATGTTACGCGCGCGTTGGTTCGGCTGCATCCGGTGATGGTGTGGGCTGATATAAACTCATGAGGCATGAACGGTGATGCGGCAGCGCCGGAAACCCGGCACGATTGCAGCGCCCAAACACTGATCTTCGGATGAGTTGTCTCGGCCACACCCTGGGCGTGCTGGTTCTTTGCTGCGCATCCACGCTCGCGAGCGCTGCTGCACAGCAGTCGGCTCCGGCCGTCGTCCCGCAAGCTCCCGTGGAGAAAGCATCGGCGCCGCCGGCGCACGGGGAGCAGGAGATCGAGAAAAAAGAGCAGTCGCAGCGCATCCTGGGCGTAGTGCCGATGTTCGCCGTCACCAGCCGCCAGAATGCGCCGCCGCTCACGCCGCGCCAAAAGTTTCATTTGACGGCGAAGCAGATCACTGACCCGTTCACCTTCGTCGCCGCCGGGCTGCAGGCCGGACTAAGCCAGGCGACCGATGAGTTCTCCGGCTACGGCCAGGGCGCCACGGGATATGGCAAGCGTTATGGCGCCACCTTCGCCGACCAGGCTTCCGGCCAGTTCTTCAGCAACTTCTTTTATCCGACGCTGCTCAAGGAAGACCCGCGCTACTTCCGCGGCGGAGAAGGCAGCATCAAGCATCGCATCGGCTATGCGCTCGCTCAGGAGTTCGTGTGCCATACTGACAAGGGCGGGCGCTCGTTCAACTGGTCGAATGCGTTGGGAGCGGTCACCACGGGCGGGCTCTCCAACGCCTACTATCCGTCGAAGGACCGCGGGTTCGGGCTTACCATGAGCCGCTCGGGGATCGCGCTGTTGTATGGCAGCGCCGGTGGTCTGGTGCAGGAGTTCTGGCCCGACATCCAGCGCAAGGTGTTCCACAAGGAGCCCAAGCTTCCCCAAGCTCCATAAAGGCTCTTCGGCACGCTGTTGGACTCTGTGGCGGTAAGGGTTCAATATTTTGAGCAAGCCATCCTGCGAGGCGAACCCTGGCTCCGCGGTGTCCGTACGAGCGGATCCTCAGTGCGAGCTTCTCCTTGCGATTGAGCCGAGATTCACGCCCACACTGAAGGACACCGTATTCAAAGCGTAGCGGACGCTGCGCGCGTACCCAACGCCCAGGTCGAGGTAAGGCGAGGGGCTGGCTTCCAGGGTAGCGGCATATCCGTTATCGCGGGAGATATCGGCGGTGCCGGTGGTGACTGCATTGGTTTGAAAGACGCGGCCATGTTTGCCGGCGTTCGGGTTCGCTGACTGGCCTGCCACCCGGCTGTAGATCTTCTGCGACCCCCAGGGCAGGATGTCGTAGGCTGAGGCGCCTGCCGTAAAGAACTTCCACACGTCCTTCTTGGCGCCCGCCGCGAAATGGGCGTTGTAGCCGAGCGTCGTATAGGGACGGTGATACAGACGAGAGTCCATGATGCTGTTGGCGACCCCCGCATCCACAAACGGTGTCAGCCAGGAGAAGGCGTGGTCGAAGTGGTTGCTCCAATCGTAGGTGACGCGTCCGGTGCTGAAACCGTGCCGCGACGCCGTCGGGAAGGTACCGGTCAGGTTAGTGTTGTAGCTGAGCGTAGGATTGGGAAACTTGAAATGCAGCCCAAGTGCCGGGTCCCCGATCTGGTGAGAGCTTGAACGGCCCCCAGGTGTGCCCGTCGGCGACTGGGCAAGATAGAAGGGAATTCCGAGATCCATGGCGAAGTGGCCGCCGAAGTTGTAGCCGATGCTGGAGTCCAACTCGTACACGTTCCCCGAGGAGTCGAGGCTACCATCGAATTCTACCGACGCCGTGACGCCTTTCTCCGACTTCATTGCCGCCATGGGCGGCGCTTGCGCGGTCAGGTTCGACACCACCATCAGGAAGAGCAGAAAGAGTGCCCATGCCGTTTTCTGCCGAGTCAAACCAATCCAGGCTCGTGATTCCATCCGCTGTGAGTCTCCGTCGCCTTATGGGGCTGGCCCATGCTAGGGGCCTGCCGGCCAGGGGGTCAAAGCACGCGAGTACAGGGTGGGACAGGACCTGAAGTACAAGGGTGGCAGGTGAGCCGCAGACGGCGAAGCACCGGGGCGAAGCGGGCGTCGCTATTGCCATTCCGCCCGCCGCTCAGGTACAAGATTGAGGCAGAGTTGTGGTGGGGCAGAGCATCCATTTCTTTTGTATTCGTGACCTGCTCATGAGGCGCCCATGGCCGTGTTGTTGATCTCGGGTATTCTGGGGGTGCTGCCGCTGGTGGGGATCGCCTACATCCTCGCGACCAGCAACATCCGACAGGCGGGGCTTACGGTCGATGCTCTGTTCATGAGCCTGATCCTGCTGACCATCTCCGGGATCTTCTTCCTCAACATCGCGCTGGAGCTCCTGGCGCGTCGCAAAGCGGCTGCGGGGGGCGGGGCGCGCCAGGCGAATGCTGGCGGCTCACGCATCGTGAGCACCGCGCCCGGCACCTACAGCGAGAGCGGCGTGGTGGAAGCGGTGGCGTTCTACGAAACCGAAGTGGGCCGGCCGGACAAATCCTTGGTGACGTTCCGCCCGGTCAACGGCGCTCCCGGCAAGACCCTGGTTTTCAGCGGCGATCTGCGCAGTGTTCTGCCTGCCGGCAAGCGCGTCAAGTTCACCTACACAGCCGGCGCCGAAGGCAACCGCCTGGTGGCCGTGGGCGACTAACCGCCAGATCACCCTCGGCCACTGGCGAAGATTCCTTATAGCGCCCGCGAACCACGGTACCGCGCGCCTGTGTCCCACCGTAACCCCCGGAATTACCCGTGTTACTTGGCGGCCGCAACAATGAGAGCGATGATCGCTTCATACCATCGAGGTTGGTTGTATGGAACCGATCGTCATATGCATCTGGTGCCGGCAGCACGTGAACCGCGGGGAGTTGGTCAATGGCCAGCACAACCACGTGGACGAACGCGAGCGGCTGCAAGCCCAGGCTGAAAACAAACGCAGCAGTTGACGCTGCATGCCCGGGCCGCCGTGGCTTTAGCGGGATGGCGCGATGCCTCCCTGCGCTGACCGGGAAACCTTCGCCCCGCCGGACTACCCCTTCCAAAACATCTTCACGCGTTTCTCATTGTGGCTTGGCAGCGGGTGCGGGCTTGGCTTGCGCATCGCCCCTGGCGTGGCCCATCATCATGCCGCATCCCATCCCCATCGCCTGCATGTGCTCGGCGTGCTGCGCCATGTGGCTGAAATGATCGGCCAGCGCCTGCCACATGGCGATATTCGACTGCCAGCGGCTGCGCTCATTGATGTCGCTGATCAGGGGTAGTGTGGCCTTCAGTTGCGCCAGGTTGGTGACGAGCGTCTGCGAGATGGCCTTCATCTCGGCCGCGTGCTCGTCCATCATCTGTTTGCACATGCTTTCTGCGTGCTCCTGATGCTGCGCATGCAGTTGCGAGTGATCAGAGTGCACGGAAGGCGGAGTCGAGGTTTGTGACCAGGTCAGCAGTGCAGCGATAGCAAGCAAAGCCAGCAGAAGGACAAGGCGCTTCATAGCTTCTCCTCTCTCACCGCGCGGGAAAGTATAGACGCTCCAAAAACGACTAAAGCAGGGAAGTGGGCAGCCGCAAGTCGCAAGTCTTGAGCAAGAGCCAAAAGCTAAGGGCTCAAGCAAAAGCAAAGGCCGGCTGCGTGAGCCGGCCTTCTTGGTTGAACTGCAGATCCCTCGCTGCGCTCGGAGCCTGCCCTGAGCGAGCGGAGCGAGCCGAAGGGATGACCGCGCCGGGCTCAGCTCTTAGCCTGCCCTGAGCAGCTGAGCGAAGCGAACCTGACGAATGAGCCCGGCAAGCGCGGTCACTTCTTAGGTGCAATCGAGTCCTTCACGGCCTTTGCCAGGTAGAACTTCGCGGTGGTCTTGGCCGGGATCTTGATGGGTTCGCCGGTCTGCGGGTTGCGTCCCATGCGGGCCTTGCGCTGCACTTTCTTCAGGCGACCCAGGCCGGGCAGCACGAAGACGCCGGTCTTCTTGGTTTCCTTTATCGCGGTGGTGGCCAGCGTTTCGAGAAACGTCGCCGCTGCTTTGTTGCTGACCTCAAGCTCCCCGGCCAGGTGGCGGACGAGCTGGGTCTTGGTCATACCTGCCATGATTCCTCCTTTACGCGCGTGAAATGTGAGTACCAGTGCCGCTCAAACCGGCACCCATCATATACAACCGCGCGCGGAAAGAGAAGCTCCAGAGCCGCATTGTTAGCGGGTTTTCCACATGTCGTCGGTTTGCACAACAAGTAGTGCAGGTGCACAGGCCCATGATGGGAGCGGCAAATCTGCTATCGTAGAACTTTGACGTTTCAAGTTTCACGTTTCCAGCGCAGCACGACGTGCCGCGGACGTGAAACGCGAAACCCGAAACCTCATGGCCTGCGCCATCTGCGAGATCCGCAAAGAAAAACGCTTCTGTCCGGCGGTGCACGGGCGCATCTGCCCGGTCTGCTGCGGGCGCGAGCGCGAGGTGACGCTCGACTGCCCTTCGACCTGCGAGTACCTGCAGCAGGCGCGGCGTAATGAGCGGCCGCGGCCCATGTCGGAGCTCGACCAGGAGGCGCTGTTTCCCAAAGTGGAAGTGCGGCAGAACTTCGTCTACGAGCGCGAGCCGCTGATCGTCGGACTGAGTTTCGGCGTGGCCAAGCTGGCGCGCGCCGACCGCTCTCTTAATGACCGCGACGCGATTGCCGCCATCACCGCGCTGGCCAAGAAGTACCAGACGCTCACCGGCTCGGGCCTCTACTACGAGACGGCCGTCACCAGCGTGCCGCAGCAGCAGATCGTGGCCGAGCTGGAGAAGATGATCGCCCAGTACCGCGAGTTGGAGCAAAAGCACCTGGGCTACGCGACGCTGAAGGACAGCGAGACGCTCGAAGCGCTTGTGTTTCTGGTGCGGATGGCGCACGGGCGCACCTCGGGCCGTCCCAGGTCGCGCGCGTTCCTGGATTTCCTGTTCGCGCAGTTCCCGGAGAAGTCGGGTGTGGTCGCACCCGCGGAAGCCGGCAGCCGGCTCATTGTGCCTTAGGAAATCTCACCCGAGAAACGTGCTATAATGCAGCTAGTCTCCTGGTGATTAACATCCTGTAAATGCAAGCAGTTACGACATATCGTGCGGCCCTGGACGATAAGGCGCGCGAGGGGGTTTCTGTGCCGGAAAACGGCGCGGAGTGGGCGAGAAAACCAAGATCCTTCGACTCGGGTTTCCCGCGCCGGAGAAAGCGCGCGGGAACCCTCCCTCGCTCAGGATGACAAGAATCCTTTGTTTTTGGTTTTAACTGGCAACTGACAACTGGTGTTGAATGGCTGACGAACCGCAAGATCCGCAACTCCCCCTGACGCCGCCGGGCGATGGCAGTGGCATGACGCCCAGCGGTCCGGGCGCCGCGAACATCGTTCCCATCAATATCGAAGAGGAGATGCGCCGCTCGTATCTCGACTATTCGATGTCGGTGATCATCGGGCGCGCGCTGCCCGACATCCGCGACGGCCTCAAGCCCGTGCACCGGCGCATCCTTTACGCGATGCACGACATGGGCCTGCTGCACAACCGCAAGCACGTGAAGTGCGCCAAGGTGGTCGGCGAAGGCCTGGGCAAGTATCACCCGCACGGCGACGCCGCGCTCTACGACGCGCTGGTCCGCATGGCGCAGCCTTTCTCGCTGCGCTATCCGCTGGTGGACGGCCAGGGGAACTTCGGCTCGGTGGATGGCGATCCGCCCGCGGCCTACCGCTACACCGAGTGCCGCATGACCGCCATTGCCGAGGAGATGCTCGCGGATATCGACAAGGACACCGTGGACTTCGTGGAGAACTTTGACAACACCACGGTCGAGCCGGTCGTCCTGCCCAACAGAGTACCCAACCTGCTGATCAACGGTTCGGACGGCATCGCCGTGGGCATGGCCACCAAGATCCCGCCGCACAACCTGACCGAGATTGTGGACGCCACCATCGCCCTGGTCAACAATCCGCAGACTCCCCTGGGCGAGATCCTGAAGCTGGTCAAAGGCCCGGACTTCCCCACCGGCGCGTTCATCCACGGGCGCAGCGGCATCGCCGAAGCTTACAAGACCGGGCGCGGACGCTTCGTCATGCGCGCCAAGGCCGCCATCGAAAACATCACCAAGGAGCGGCAGGCGATCATCGTCACCGAGATCCCCTACCAGGTGAACAAGCGCTATCTCATCGAGCGCATCGCCGAGTTGGTGAACAACAAGACGCTCGACGACGTCTCCGACATCCGCGACGAGAGCGACCGCGACGGCATGCGCATCGTCATCGAACTCAAGCGCGGCGCCGAGCCGCAGATCATCCTGAACAACCTGCACAAGCACACCCAGATGCAGGAAAACTTTTCGATGATCTTCCTGGCCGTGGTGAACGGACAGCCCAAAGAGATGGGGCTGATCCACGCCATCCAGCACTTCATCGACCACCGCGTGGAGGTGGTGCGGCGCCGCACCTCGTTCCTGCTGGAGCGGGCGCGCGAGCGCGAACACATCCTCGAAGGCTACCGCGTCGCGCTCGACCATCTCGACAACGTCATCGCCATCATCCGCGGCAGCGCCAACCGCACTGAAGCGCGCGACAACCTGGTCGGCTACTTTGGCGGCAAGACCATCGAGGTCAACGTCGGCGGCAAAAAGTCGGACGTCACCATCGGCCGCGGCAAGCGCCCGGAAAACCCGTTCGACGCCAAGCAGGCTGACGCCATCCTCGAACTGCAACTGCACCGCCTGACGCGGCTTTCCATCGACGAGATTCTGAACGAGCTGAAAGAGGTCCGCGAGAAGATCGGCGAGTACGAATCCATCCTGGGCTCGGACAAGAAGCTGCGCGGGGTCATCGTCAAGGAGCTGGAGGAGATCAGGAAGAACTACGGCGACGAGCGCCGCACCCAGATCCTCGACGAAGCCGTCGAGCTTCAGCTCGAAGACCTGATCGCCGACGAGCAGGTGGCGGTCACCGTCTCGCACTCCGGCTACCTCAAGCGGACGCCCATCGCCACTTATCGCTCGCAGCGCCGCGGCGGCTCGGGGCGCATCGGCATGCGCACTCGCGAGGAGGACTTCGTCGAGCGCCTCATCATCGCCTCCACGCACGCTTATCTCCTGGTGTTCACCAACACCGGGCGCGTGTACTGGCTGAAGGTGTACGAGGTCCCCGACGTGGGCTCGGCGGGCAAAGGCAAGGCCATCAATCAATTGGTGGCGCTGCAGCCGGGCGAGAGCGTGCGCGCCATCCTCAACGTGCGCGACCTCGATGACGAGACCAAGTTCGTCTTCTTCGCCACCCGCAACGGCACGGTGAAGAAGACGCCGCTCAAGGACTTCAGCAACGTGATGTCGCGCGGCATCATCGCCATCGGCATCGAGAAGGACGACGAGCTGGTGGGCGCCAAGCTCACCGACGGCCAGGAGATCGTCTTTCTCGCCTCGCACGACGGCATGGCCATCCGCTTCGACGAGTCCGACGTGCGCCCCATGGGCCGCCCGGCCTACGGCGTCCGCGGCATGGATCTCGACGACACCGATTACGTGGTCGGCATGGCGATCACGCCCAAGGGCGCTGGAGCCGGCAACGGCAAAGGTGCGGACGTGAAAGGCGCCGACGTGAAAGGCGGCGACGAGAAGGGTGCCGACGTGGGAGGGCACGACGGCAAAGGCGCCGATTCGGGAGGGCACGACTTTAGTCGTGCCGAAAAGCCTGCCACTACAGAAGGGGCTTTAGCCCCTGAGGCCGCGGCCGAACATGAAGCCGGCTCACTGATCCTCTCCGTCACCGAGAACGGCTACGGCAAACGCACGCCGGTGGAGGAATACCGCCTGCAGTCGCGCGGCGGCAAGGGCGTGATCAACGTCAAGACCACGTCGCGCAACGGCAAAGTCGTGGCCATCCTGCTGGTGAGCGAGGACACGGAAGCCATGGTCATCAGCCAGTACGGCAAGATCATC
>DASQGF010000192.1:0-11339 GCA_035632755.1 Terriglobales bacterium | reverse complement strand
ATCGTCAGGAAGGCCAGTCAGCTCTGCAGGCTCGACCTCGATCTTGCGGACGTCCGACCTGATGTTGTTGCCGAACTCCTGTCCGGTCTTGACGAGCTGCTCGCGAAGATTCTTGATTTTGGCACGAGTAGCGTCGTCGCGGTCCACGCCGGCACGGCGGAAGTCGCGCAGCGTGCGCTCGAGGTAAAACCTGGTTCCGGCGTCCAGCCCAGAGCGGTCGAGGCCGGCGAGCGCGTCGTAGATTCCCCGGTCGAGCGAGAAATCGGTGTTCAGGGCATCGGCTTCCTGCTCGCATTTCTCGGCGGCGGTACGCATCTCGGCAGTGGGCTCCACTTCGTGGGCCAGCCCGGAGCGCGCCAGCGCATTGCTGATCGCCAGCTCGGCATCGTCAAACGCCTCCAGCGCCTGGATGGGGTCGCGCGGAGCCTTCATGGCCTTGAGCGCGGCCATCTGCGATTTCGCGCGGTCCATGTCGGCGTGGCAGGCCGAGAGATACTGCTCGGGCGTTTTGGCCAGGATCGCGGACGCCCCCGGTGTGAGCGCTTTGTCGGCCGCCGAACTCGCGGCGGGCAATGCAAGCAACAGCAGAAGAGCGATGGTCAAGTGTCTTAAACGCACAGGTATCCCCCGGATCATTGGACTTGGGATTGGGTGAAACGTAAGCGTGCAGTTGTGTAGTCTAAATCGCCGCCAGCCTGGTTGGGAAGGGCCAGGCACCTACCGCTCGACAATCGCCTCCAGTGTGGTGAAAAACTCGGGATAGGAAATTTGCGCGGCGCCGGCGCCGCGGATCAGCGTGTCGCCCGTGGCACGCAGGGCGGCCACGGCGAAGGCCATGGCGATGCGGTGGGCACCGGCGGAATCGACCTCCGCGCCGTGAAGCTGCTGGTTTCCGGGAACGCGCAATCCATCCTCGCGCTCCTCGACGGTCGCGCCCATGGCGCGCAGGTTGGCGGCGACGGCGGCGATGCGGTCCGACTCCTTCACCCGCAGCTCGCGCGCGTCGCGAATCTCGATGCCGGCGGTGGTGAATGGAGCGATGGCCGCGAGCACGGGCAGTTCGTCGATAAGGGCCGCCGAGAGCGCCCCGGCAATGGTGGTTCCCTTCAGTTCGGCTCCTTCCACCGCGACGCTGCCAACCAACTCGCCGTAATGTTCCTCGAGGTTGACCACGGAGATGCGGCACCCCATCCCCAGGAGCACGTCCAGCAGGCCGGCACGCGTGGGGTTCATGAGCACGGAATCCAGCAAAAGGTTCGAGCCGGGGAAGAGCGCGGCGGCGCAGAGGAAGAAGGCGCCTGAGGAGATGTCGCCCGGGATGCCGGCTTCGATGGCGCGCAGCTTCTGCCCGCCGGTCATGGTGACGCGGTTGCCGTCGCGCGCCAGCTCGGCGCCGAAGGCATGGAGCGCCAGTTCTCCGTGGTCGCGGGTGCGCACCGGCTCTTCCACCGTGGTCGTGCCCCGCGCGAACAAGGTCGCGAACAGGATGGCGGTCTTCACCTGGGCGCTGGCGACGGGCAAGCGGTAGTCGATCGCCCCCAGTGCGCGTCCGGTGATGCGCAGCGGCGGACGGCCACCGGCGGCGGCTTCGATGCGCGCGCCCATCTTCGCCAGCGGCTCGATGACGCGAGCCATGGGGCGTCGCGACAGCGAATCGTCGCCGGTCAGCTCGGCGGTGAATGGCTGTCCGGCCAGGATGCCGGACAGCATGCGCATGGTCGAACCGGAGTTCCCGCAGTCGAGTGGCGCTCGCGGCGCGCGCCAGAGCGAGCCTTCGATCTCGACGACGCCCTCTTCGTTGCGCTGGATGGCCACGCCCACGGACGAAAGTGCCCCGAGCGTGCTGGCGCAATCCGCGCCCGTCGAGAAGTTGCGAAGCCGGGTCGTCCCTTGGGCGAGCGCGCCCAGCATGGCGTAGCGGTGCGAGATGGACTTGTCGCCGGGCAGGCGCACCGCGCCAGTCACGTTTTTCGCGGGACGGATGACGATGTCGTTTTGCCGCATACTGCCGTCGAGCAGTTCCCCGGCTGACCGGCTCATCCCGCGCGGGCCGCGGCCAGAACATCCTGCGGCACTTCCTTGATGCTTAACTCCAGCTCGAACCGGGGACCTTCAGCGTGGTGGCCCCAGCGGCCGACTCCCCAGCGCGCGCGCAGGAACTTGATGTCCAGGTGCTTCGACAGATCAAGCAGCAACGGGTGTTGACCGCGATAGAATTTCTGCGGGAATGACAGCAGCGGCTTCTCTCCCCAATTGGCGCCGTCGGGAGAGCCCCAGACGGCCACGTCGAGCGACTGTTGCTCGATGATGTCGGTGATGGTCAGGGTCAGGAGCAGAACCTTGCCGGCGGCGGAAGAAACATCAAGCGGCGAACCGTCACCCTTGTCGCGCACGACGGTCTTGTCAGGGATCAAAGAACCATTGAACATGACACGCCGATTCTAGTCGGCAGCACTGGGATTTTCCAGCGTGGCGCGCTTTCTCAGCAAGGTAGCAGTGGCAATTTGCACGACGCCAGCCATCCCAGCGGTCTTAATCGCCGAATCGCTTTGTGGCCAATCCTTCTACGCCGTCCTGATCCTATGCGCCCAGCGCGACCACAGGAACCACGCCGCGCCCGCGAGAATCACCACCACGATCACCGCGTCGAAGCGATGGAACCAAAGCTTCAGCCGCGGGTCGGTCTCCCACTTCTCGCCCAGCTTCATGCCGATGTAGGCAAGTACAAGGCACCACGGCCACGAGCCCACGAAGGTGTAGACGTGGAAGCGCAGCCGTGGCATGCGGGCGATGCCGGCGGGCAGCGCGATGAAGGTGCGAATCACCGGCAGCAGCCGCGCGATGAACACCGCCGCGCTCCCCCAGCGCACGAAGAAGTGGTCGGCCCAGTCGAGTTCGCCCCGGCTGAGCAGGATGTAGGAGCCGTAGCGCTCGACCAGCGGCCGTCCGCCGTAGAAGCCGACCTCGTAGGCGATCACTGAACCCAGGTTGCAACCGATCGCCCCAGCGGTCGCCACCCACAGCAGGTGGAAGCGGCCGGTATAGACCAAGTATCCGGAGAACGGCATGATCACTTCTGAAGGCAGCGGGATGCAGGCCGACTCGATGGCCATCAGGGCGACGATCCCCAGGTATCCGGCCGAGGAAATGATGCCGATGATGAAGGCGCTGAGAACTGAGATGATGCGGGCGATCATGCAGGATTCATGCGGTACACGGGCTCAGAACTCCTGCCCGTCCTGCGCAAAGGTGTAGCCGGCGAGCGTGGCGCCCTCCGCAGTCTTCTTGACGTGGACCCGCACACTCTCGGTTGGCATGCTGGAATCGGCCGGGCGCAGCATGGCGTATTGCGCAAGAGCCTCCTTGTAGACCTTTGTGACCAGGAAGGTCTTGCCGCTCTGGTCGTGGCGCCAGATTTGTCCCGGCTGAATGGCTTTCACAGCCATGAGGACAGACTAGCGGGGCGCGGCGGGAAGGTCAAATGAGCGAAAGTCGCTGGCCGATAGTTGAGCCGTTTTGCGGGCGTCTGAGCCCGCAGGCGAAATCCCGAGCGCAGCGAGGGACCTCTAAGCGATCTGCACTCCCCTCGCAGGAGAGCAGGGCGAGAGCCCTGCGATGTCAGCCAGCACCTCACTCCGGCAGCTTGCCGCTCAGCAACTCTGGCAGCTTGGCTGCCGGGCAGCGCACTCCCACGTAGAACGTCCCGAACGCGGCATACACGGCGCTGACTTCGTCGAAGCGCATCTCGTAGATCAGCTTCTTGAAGATGAGCGGATCGTCGGCGAACAAGTCCACGCCCCACTCCCAGTCGTCGAAGCCGATGGAGCCGGTGATGATCTGCTGTACCTTGCCGGCGTAGCGTCGGCCGACCTCGCCGTGCTCCGCCATCTGCCGCTGCCGTTCCTCGATGGGCAGCCGGTACCAGTTCTTGTCTTCCCCACGCTTGCGGTCCATGGGATAGAAGCAGAGGTAGCGCGCCGCTGGAATCCTGGGATAAAGCCGCGCCCGCATGGCTTCGCGCTGCCGGTTCATCGTATCTTCCACCTCGCGGTCCCATTCCGGCGTGTGCGGCTCGATGCCACGTTCAGCCAACGAACGGTAGAGCTTGACGCTGGAGTCATAGAGCCCGAGTTCGACCACCGAGAGATAGGAGGTCGTGGGCTCGATGAAAGCGTGCAGCCGGAGGCCACTCATCACTAGCTCCGCCGATTTCAGCTCCTCGAAGGAATCGCGGAAGTGCAGCAGCATGAGGTCGGCCTTGTGCCCGATGACGGAGTAAAGCGCGCTCTTCCCTGCTTCCTCGGCGGATGCGAGCGCGGCGGCGGCCTCCTCGGCGATGGCCTTGCGCTCGGCGTCCGGTAGCGCTCGCCACGCCGTCCAGCGAAAGCGCGCCATGTTGTGCAGCACGCTCGCGCCCTCGATGGTCATTGGCACCTGCGCCATCTGTGCCGTCTCCAGGCCGGCCTTGCTTGCGGTCATCGGTGAACCCCCATGATTGCGAGTGGGTTAGTTTGATTTACGCACAGAACCGGATCCTCGCAGATATCCTGCCTTATGTGCCTGTGCCAACAAACTTCTGAACTCTCTCTGACTCACAAAAGGCGCCCACTGGCCGTATTTTCGTTGCCTCGTACCCCTTGCTTCGACGACGTGCCAATACGGCAACCAGCAAGTTTGGGTTCCGGCGTCAGTCTTAAGGATCACAAGGAATGGGAAGAACGTTACCTTCGCATGGTCTTTCCTGCGCCAAGAGCCACGTCTACGCGGAACAAAAACCGCCAATACCTTACAGTCTCGATCACCCGCTTCGAGTCCGAAGTGAAAAACCACGTGCAAGTCTTTGGTCCTCCCACAGGACTTACAAACAGGTCTTGCCTTCCAGTTAAGAAGTGCGTCGAACAAATTGGACGGGTAGGTCGGATGCTGACACCTACAACTGTAGTATCGCTCGGTTGCCATAATGCTCCTCCGATTTCGTCGCTGACTGCCAGCGCGGAGGAAGTCAGACTGACCCCCTACCACTGGTTTGCTGGAATTGTAGCCGACGTGGCATTCATTGTAATCTGTCGCGTCTCAGGAGGATTCCCCGATGGTGCGCGGCACAATCCCTCGCCAGCCCGGCAAAACCGGACGACATGAAGGCGCACGGCGCATGCCCAAGCCATTGCCGACGATCCGAACAAAGACCCCACCCTTGCCAAAATCGGGCAAGGGCGGGGCACCCAAAGCGACTCTGCGAACGAAGGCTGCAGCCAAGTACGATCCGCTGGCGCCGGAGCGCGTGCGCGAGATCCTCAAGCGCCTGGACGAGCGCTATCCCAAGGCCACGTGCGCGCTGCATCACAAAAGCGCCTGGGAGCTGCTGGTCGCGACCATCCTTTCCGCGCAGTGCACTGACGTACGGGTCAACATGGTGACGCCGGTGCTGTTCGAGAAATATCCCACGGCCCAGCACTTCGCCGCGCTCAAGCCAGAGGAACTCGAGCCCGACATTCGCTCCACCGGCTTCTTCCGCAACAAGTCGAAGTCGGTGGTGGGAGCGGCCAGGAAGCTGGTCAGCGATTTCGGCGGTGCAGTCCCCAACGACATGGAGAAACTGCTCTCACTCCCGGGCGTCGCGCGCAAGACCGCGAACGTCGTGCTCGGGACCTGGTTCCACAACCCCACGGGCGTTGTGGTGGACACGCACGTCACCCGCATCTCGCACCGGCTGGAGCTGACGCACGAGCAGAACGCCGAGAAGATCGAGCAGGACCTGATGCACATCGTCCCGCGCGAACGCTGGATCGACTTCAGTCACCAGGTCATCTGGCATGGGCGCCAGCTCTGCATGGCACGCTCTCCCAAGTGCGCAGAGTGTCCGCTGGAGAACCTCTGCCACGCAGCCGACAAGACGTGGAGCACGGTGGAGATCCACAAGTCAGCGAAGCCGTAGGGAGTACCGAGTACCAAGTACCCAATACCGAGCGCCTGCGCGCCCGCTTCAGCCCGAAGGGCGACATTTGGGTTAGCCCAGGGCGAAGCCCTGGGTTGGCATTCCAATTAAGATTCCCCAGCCCCAAAAGGGGCGACACCAACACGGTCTCTTGTACACTTCCCTTCATGCGCGTCCTGTTCGCTTTTGTTATTTTTGTCTTCATGGCCACGAACTTAGTTGCGGAGCAGAACACCGCCGGGCCCGCCTTCATCACTGACCCGCGGCAGATCCAGAGCAAGGGAAATCCCGACGTGCAGCAATGGCAGCTCTCGATCGAGAAGCTGTACATGATCCGGCGCGTGGGCGGCACGGCCTGGTCGCCCGACGGCAAGCAGATCGCGTTCGTCTCGAACATCAGCGGCCGCAATAATCTGTGGCTGGCGCCCGCCGAGGGCGGCTGGCCGGTGCAGTTGACCATCAGCGACCAGCGCCAGGCCTCGCCCACGTGGGCGCCCGACGGCAAGTGGATCGCCTACATCTCGGACCACGACGGCGACGAGCAGTGGGACATCTTCCTGGTCTCACCCGCGAATGGCGAGGTCGTCAACCTCACCAACACGCCCGCCATCGCCGAGGAGAGCCCGGCGTGGGCGCCTGACGGCCGCCATCTCGCCTACCAGGTGAAGCCGCAGACTTCCTCCACCTTCGAGATCGAGGTGATGGACATCCTTACCCGCAAGGTGCGCCACCTCACCAGCGGCACACCCGCCGACCTCGGCAACGTCGGCCCCATCTGGTCGCGCGACGGCAAGTGGATCGCCTACACCCAGCAGCACGCCGCCGGCAAGGATTCCAACATCTTCGTGGCCGAGGTCGCGACCGGCAAGAGCACGCTGCTCACGCCGCATGATGGCGAGCACAACTTCAGGGCCGCCGACTGGTCGCCCGACGGCAAGAAGCTGCTGATCACATCCAACGCCGCGAACGGCTACGACAACGTCGCACTGCTGGCCGTCGCTTCCAAGAAGATCGACTGGCTGACCCAGGACAAGTGGGAGGTCTCGGCCGGCTACTATTCGCCCGACGGTCGCCAGGTCACCTGGACCGTCAACGTGGACGGCAACCTCCAGGTGGTGCTGCACGAGCTGGCGTTGCACCGCTCGCAACCGCTTCCTCTGCCCGCCGGCGTGAACTCGCTCGGTGGCGCCGAATCGGCCTTCACCCGCGATGGCTCGCGGCTGCTCTACTTTCACAACGGTCCGGACTCGCCGCGAGACGCCTGGATTTATACGTTCGCCGGCAAGCGCTCGCACCAGGTGACGCACTCGCTGGTCGGCGGCGTGCGGTCGAGTGACCTGGTGAAACCCTTCCTCGTCCACTACCCGAGCACCGATGGCAAGTGGACGATCTCCGCCTTCGTCTATGTGCCCTACAACATGCAGCGGGACGGCCGCAACGCCGCGGTGGTGTACGTGCATGGCGGGCCGACGGCGCAGACGCAGAACGGCTTCGATCGGATTGTGCAATACCTGGCCAACGCCGGCTATCTGGTGATCGCGCCCAACTATCGCGGCTCGACCGGATACGGCAAGGAGTTCATGGACGCCAACCGCTTCGATATGGGCGGCGGCGACCTGGCCGACGTGGTGGCCGCGGCCGAGTGGATCAAGAAATCCGGCTATCCCGATCCCACAAAGATCGTGATCATGGGCGGCAGCTACGGCGGCTACATGACCATGATGGGCGTCACCAAGCAGCCAGAGGAGTGGGCCGCGGGCGTTGCCATCGTGCCCTTCGTCAACTGGTTCACCGAAGTGAAGAACGAAGACCCATTGCTGCAGCAGTACGACCTGGCCACCATGGGTGATCCGGAGAAGAACAAGGCGCTGTGGGAAGAGCGCTCGCCTGTTTTCTTCGTGGACCGCATCAAGGCGCCACTGCTGCTGCTGGCCGGCAGTCACGACCCGCGCTGTCCTGAGGAAGAATCCGAGCAGGTGGCGGAGGCCATCAAGAAGCGCGGCGGGGTGGTCGAGCTGAAGGTGTACCACAACGAGGGCCACGGCTTCGCTCGCATCGAGAACCAGATTGACGCTTATAAGCGTGTCGCCAACTTCCTGAAGAAGTACGTCCCGCCGGCGGATTGCAGTTGCACGCTGGAGTAGGCACTCGGCAGTCAGGAAAGAGTCTGCCGCGTCTGAAGGGAACTCGTGAGAGCCACGTTGGAAACCATCAACCAGATGCAGGCCGATGGCGTCATTGGCAAGTACGCCATCGGCGAGGCTGTGGGGGCTACGTTTTATCTGGAACCGGCCGCGACCCTGGACGTGGACATTTTCGTGACGCTTCCCACGTCCCCGGGCAGCAAGCTGCTTAGCCTCGCGCCCATTTATGATTACCTGATGGTGCGCAGCTTCAAGGTGGAGCAGGAACATGTAGTCATCGGCGACTGGCCTGTGCAATTCCTGCCACCCAGCAATGACCTGGAGCGGGAGGCGCTGACGGAGGCGGTGGAAACTGAGGTCGAGGGCGTCAAGACGTGGGTGATGACGGCGGAACATCTAGTAGCGATCGCATTGAATACCGCACGTCCGAAGGACCATGCACGCATCTTGCAGTTTCTTGAACAAAATGTCGTGAATGCCGACAAGCTGAAGCTCATCTTCTTGCGCCATGGCCTTCTGCCGAAGTGGAAGAATTTTGAGGGCAAGTACCTGGACAAAGACGCGAATGGCCAAAAACAGCAACAATAGTAAGCAAGCGAGGCGGAAGCGGCTGGCTTCGCTCAGCTTCTCGGAGAAGGTCAGAATCTTGGCGAAGCTGCGAGACCGCAGCAAGGCGATTGCTGCCAGCCGCCGGAGACTCGCCCAGGCTGCGGACAAGGCGGCGCAGCAGTAGCTTTCAGCCATCAGCAATCAGCCAAGCTGTCATTCTGCCGCCGACCACCGGGAGGCGGAAGAATCTCACGACGAAGCTCGCCTGCCTGCACCTTCCACCCTGCCTGCCGCATCCATTCCTCATGCCTTCGGTTGAATTCCTCTCAATGCCCCAGACGCTGGACGACAGCGCCCTGCTCGACGCCTACTCGCAGGCGGTGGTTTCGGCGGCCGACAAGGTCAGCCCTGCCGTGGTCAACGTGGAAGTACGCCACCGGGTGGCGACGCCCCAGGGTAGGCGCGAGGCCCGCGGTGGCGGCTCCGGCTTCGTGTTCACGCCCGATGGCTTTCTGCTCACCAACAGCCATGTGGTCCACGGCGCCGAGCGGATTGACGTTGCGCTGGCGGACGGCCGTCGTTACCCGGCGACGCTCATCGGCGACGACCCCGCTAGCGATCTCGCCGTCGTGCGCATCGGTGCTCCCGAGCTGGCGACCGTGGAACTGGGCGACTCGGCGCAGGTGCGCGTCGGCCAACTGGTCATCGCCATCGGCAATCCGCTGGGCTTTGAATCGAGCGTCACGGCGGGCGTAGTCAGCGCTCTGGGTCGCTCGCTGCGCTCCAGCTCCGGCCGCCTGATCGACGACATTATCCAGACCGACGCCGCGCTCAACCCCGGCAACTCCGGCGGGCCGCTGGTCACCGCCGACGGCCGCGTAGTGGGCGTGAACACCGCCACCATCCGCCCGGCGCAGGGGATTTGCTTCGCCATCGGCATCAACACCGCCAAGTTCGTCGCCGGACGGCTTATCCGCGACGGACGCATCAAGCGCAGCTACATCGGCGTGATCGGGCAGACCATTTCCCTGCCCCGCAAACTGGTGCGCTTCCATGCGCTGGAGCAGGACCGCGGCATCCTGGTGCTCTCGGTCGAGCCCGCCAGCCCGGCGGCCGAGGCGGGTGTCCGCGAGCGCGACATCATCGTCTCCTTCGACGGCCAGCGCGTCTCCGGCATCGACGACCTGCAACGCCTGCTCACCGACGTCCGCATCGGCGCGCTCACCCGCCTTGTGGTGTTGCGCGGCGCCGAGAAGCTGGAGATCGCGGTGACGCCACTCGAGACCCCGGAGCCCGCGCGCTAGGCGCAACAAGGAGCACCATGCACGGATTGGCCGCCGCCGCCGGCATCGCGATCATCGTGGCCGTCCTGTGGGAGGCCTTCGAGACCGTGGTCCTGCCGCGCCGCGTCACCCGGCATTTCCGTTTCACCCGCCTGTTCTACCGCGCCACCTGGAAGCCGTGGGCCTTGCTGCTGGGCCACCTGCAGCCGGTGAAGCGCCGCGAGTCCTACCTGAGCTACTTCGGCCCGCTGTCGCTGCTGGGATTGCTGGTGGTGTGGGCAGTGCTGCTGGTGTTCGGCTTTGCCCTGGTGCACTGGGCCTGCGGCTCCAGCATGATCGTGGTGACTCCGGGCCTGCCCGGCGGATTCTGGACCGACCTCTACATGAGTGGCACCACGTTCTTCACCCTCGGCCTGGGCGACGTCACCCCACGCAGCCCGCTGGCGCGCTTCGTCACCGTGGTGGAGTCAGGGATGGGCTTCGGTTTCCTGGCGCTGGTGATCGGCTATGTGCCCACCATCTACCAGGCGTTTTCCCGGCGCGAGGTCAACATCACGCTGCTGGATGCGCGCGCCGGCTCGCCGCCGTCCGCGGTCGAACTGGTACGGCGGCATGCCTCCGATCACGGCCGGGAAGCGCTGCATGAGTTGTTGCGCGATTGGGAGCGATGGTCAGCCGAATTGCTGGAGAGCCACCTGTCCTATCCCGTGCTCTGCTATTTCCGCTCACAGCACGACAACCAGAACTGGCTGGCCGCGCTGACCACTATCCTGGATACCTGCGCACTGGCCATCGTCGGGATGGAGAACGTGCCGCGGCGCCAGGCCCAGCTTACCTTCGCCGTGGCGCGGCATGCGGTGGTGGACCTGGCGCAGATCTTCAGTACGGCGCCCGCGCATGGGCACGAGCGGCTGGCACCGGAGCAGATGTCCGAACTACGCGCCGCGCTGGCGGAAGCGGGATGGAAGCTGGAGGATGGTCGTACCGCGGACCAGAGGCTGGACGAACTTCGCGCCATGTACGAACCCTATGTCCGCGCTCTCGGCCACTACTTGCACTTCGCGCTGCCGGGCTGGTTCCCGCCCGCGCTCCATCGCGACAACTGGCAGACCAGCGCCTGGGGACGCATCTCCGGCGGCATCGCCGATCCTGCCTCAGTCGAAGCCCGGCAGGACGACCACTTCTGAGGGGCGTTAGGCTCGCTCCACCAACGCCTTCACCAGCCCGGGGATGGTGTATTCCTTCGCCTCAACGTCCACGCGGAGTCCCAGTTCGCGCAGCGTGGCCGAGGTCACCGGACCGATGGAGGCGATGGTGATGCCATGGAGGGCTTTCGCAGGCTCATCCGACCCGAGCAGGGCCACGAAGTTCCGCACCGTGGAGGAACTGGTGAAGGTGATGGCCGTGGGACGCTGCCGGGGATCGTGG
>DASQGF010000191.1:0-3172 GCA_035632755.1 Terriglobales bacterium | reverse complement strand
CCGCATCGGCACCCAGGTGTACTATCCCCTGCCCCTGCACCTGCAGAAATGCTTCTCGTATCTGGGATACAGTGAGGGCGACCTGCCGGAATCGGAGCGCGCCTCGCGCGAAGTGCTGGCCCTTCCGATGTTCCCCGAACTGACCGCCGACGAGCAGCGCTACGTGGTCGACAGCATCGCCGAGTTCTATTCTTAGTACCGAGTACCCAGTACCGAGCGCCCAGGCAAATGACTTTGCTTGGTACTTGGTACTCGGTACTCGCTGCTCAGCGGCGCCGCTTGCGCGCGGGCGCTACTCGGGCCGCAGGCTTCTCTTGGCCTGGCGGGAGCACGCGGCGCACCATCACCCCGTTCAGCTTGTAGGTGCGGATATCAACATTTCCGGCATCGTCCTTCACACGTAGCACGAAGATCGGCAGCTTGCCTTCCTTGTCGAACTCCTGCTGTCCCGCGCGGATGGGAAGAACGCCCTGCAACTTGCGCTCGCGATAGGCGGTTTCGTACCGGTGCTTCTTCACATTCCAGCTAAAGACGCGTATCTGGTTGAAGTCGACTGGCGAGCCATCCCGCGGTTCGTTCAGCGCCACCACGTACTGCGGAACTTGCTTGTTGAGGTCTTCCACCTGGTTGAGGACGAAGAACGCGATGATGCGCTGCCCTTCCGCGTACTGCCCGATCTCGACGGGCACGTCTAGGTCCACCATTCGCGCCAGCACCCATCCCACGCGCGCCGCGGCGGAACCACCGGGCGGTGGCGGCACCCGCACCAGCCACCAGTCCTCCATCGGCTTCGCCGAGCCTTCCTGCTTCTCCTTGGCCTTCTTGGAGGCCACCGGCTTGGGCTGCGCGCCCCCCTGGGGTACGGGCTTCTCCGAGGTCGCGCGCGCCAGCAGTTCGACCTTCGCCCCGTCCTTTAGCTGATAGAGGTGCTCGCCTTCGCGGTCGGGAGTGACGTGCAGGTTGGTCGCGAAACGCGTGGTCGCAGGCGCCTGCACCGGATCGGCGGCGTGCTCGGCAGCCAGCTTCTGGAACTGCTCATGCACGTCGGCGCTGGTCAGGTAGCGCAGCTCAAGCCAGCCGACCTCGCCGGCGTCATTGCGCACGCGCACGAAGCGCCGGTATTTCTCCAGCACCTCGACGCGCTCGCCGTTCTGGACCTTGCCGGTCTTCTTATAGACCGCGGCGACCTGGTCGCGCAGGAAGGCCTCCTGCGCCGAGACGTAGGCATACTCCTTCGGCTTGCCGCCGGTCTTGCCGCAGCCCGCTGCGAGGAGCAAGAGCGCCACGCCCACTGCCATCCAAAGCTTGCGCTGTGATTGGAAACGGATCACCGGGTACAAACAATATAACCCAGCTCACACGGAACTGTGGTTGGAGAGACGCAGCAAGCCGCGTCTCTCCCCGGCAACCTCGATGGACACGATAGCTAGAAACTGAATCCGATCTGCGCGGTCAGAGCGCGCGGCGTCACGTAGTGCGTGCCGCTGAAGGTCGAAAGAAAATTATAGAGCGCAGTTTTATTCGTCAGGTTGATGACCGTGAACCGGGCGCTCCACTTGTACCTGTCGCCGTGAAAGATGTTGTCATGCCCCACGGCGAGGTCGAAGAGGTTCCGGGAAGCGATGCGCGCCGGGTTGTGGTCGTCATTTTGGGTCCCCGGGGCAGGCACCTGCACGAGAGTGGACCCGAATTGCGAGGCCAGGCATGGAGTCGGCAAGGATGTCCCAGCCGGATTCGCGGCGCTTGGGGGAGCCGGACGTGCGCTTCCGCAGAAAAGTCCGGCTTGGAATTCCTGATCGGCAGTCAGCCCACTTGCGAGCAGGTCTACTGACCCTGTCGGACTGTCTGCAAACGGCACCTTGCCTGCAACCAGCCCGCTGTCGTATCTCCAGTTGAAGCCCACCCACGGCCCACGCCGCCAGGGCTGGTATTGCAGGTGCGTCGTCTGGTTGAATTTCTCGTCGTGGTCGATACGAAACACCGTGGTGGGCGCGGGACCAGCGCCGGCTCCGCCAACTTGCGGGAAGAAGAAGCGGGCGGCAACGCTTGAGAAAACCATCAGCGCAGTAAAGCCATGGAAGTTGGGCACGCTCACACGACCCGCAAATCCGGTGATCTTGGAGTTGTGCCAGGCGATGGGGAAAAAGATAGGTGTGTTCCCCAAGTCGCTAAAGTCGTATCCGTTGTGCGTGTATTTCCAGATGTAGTCGCCGGAGAATACAAGATATTTCCCGAACGCTTGCTGGAGGCCGGTGTGAAATTCGTTGCGAAAGCCGGGGCTCAAAGGAGCTAAAACCCCTGGTGAACAGGAAAGAAGCGGAGATAAGACAGGCGAGTTGCATCCGGTGCTCGCAACCACCAGATTCTCGTTGAACGGCGTTTCCTGTATTCGCGCATAGGAAGCGCGAAGGACGGTGTTGGTCTTCTTGATGTTGTAGGCGACACCGAGGCGAGGCTCGGCTTCCCCGTGGGTGGAAAGGCCGTTATACAGATCACCGCGGATGCCAAGATTCAGCGACCAGGGTCCCTTGCTGATCGAGTCCTGAACGTAGAGGGCGAGTTCTTTAACGTCGGTGTGCCCGGGAAAGAAGAACAGACGTCCTCCTGGGCGCGTCAAGTCGAAGGGCGGCAGGACGGCGCACGGATCGGGAGCAGGTTGGCCGTTCGGGCACCCGAACGTGACCGGAAGGAGCGTCGGATCGACGATGCCTAGGCGGTCATGCTCGGTAAGAAAAGTTTGTTCGTAGGTCACTCCTGCCTTCAGGGTGTGAATGCCTTTGACGTAGGAGACATCCGAGCGAACGCCGGCGTTGGTAAGCGTCCGGTACTGGGAGACGGTCTCCAGTTGTAGGTTCGGACTGAGGTCTGCGAATGGGTTGTGGCTCGGGTAGTAGCTGTACTCATCTCGCCGAATGAAAGCTCCGAAGGTAAACACAGCCGCCGAGCTGAGCAAGCGGGTCCAGGACGGCGCGATGTTGAAGGTCTTGATCTGCGAACGCTGATCGGTCGGGCCGACGAGCCCGGTGAGTCCCAACGCATTGCCCGGCGGAGCGGTTACCCCGATGTTGAGGTTATCGAACGAATTCGGGTTCTGGAACCACGAGCGCGTGAATCCCAGATTCAGGTGAACGGAATCCACATCGGAGAACTTATAGTCTGCCCGGTCGAACGC
>DASQGF010000190.1:0-15707 GCA_035632755.1 Terriglobales bacterium | reverse complement strand
GTCCCACGATGCCGACGTGAGTGTGCCATTTTTGCGTACCAGCGGCTGCTTCAGACGGTCAGGATGCTCGACAAAATCGAACGCGTACCGCCCCTTGATGCAGAGAAAATCTCCGTTGATGCCGCTCTTGTCGCGGTTATCCCCGCGGACGATCTGATTTCCGCTTCCCTGGCGGCGCACGCCGAGCGTGGTCTTGCAGCCGTCGGCGCAGTGCAGGCAGACGGTCGAGACGTGGTTCATCTCCCAGGGACGTGTCTTGTAGCGGTAAGCGCCCGAGGTCAGCGCGCCCACCGGGCAGATGTCGATGCACATGCCGCACTCTTCGCACTCGAGGTGGTCGTCCTGGTTGGGAACGATCAGCGAAAGCGACCCGCGGTTCTGGATACCTAGCGCGCCCACGCCCATGCCTTCGTTGCAGACGCGCACGCAGCGATAGCACAGGATGCAGCGCGGACGGTCAAAGAAGACCACCGGCGACCACTGCTCCTCTTCCTTGTGGTTCTTGAAGTCGATGAGCTTGGACTCGGAGGCGCCGTAGCTGAACGTCATGTCCTGCAGTTCGCATTCGCCGCCGGCGTCGCACACCGGGCAGTCGAGCGGATGGTTCTGCAGCACGAACTCCAGCATCGCCTTGCGCGCCTGGCGCACGGTGTCGCTCGTGGTGGTGACCGCCATGCCTTCCTGAATGACGGTGGTGCACGCCGTCTGCAGCTTCGGCATCTTGGCGATCTCCACCAGGCACATGCGGCACGCGCCCTGCAGCGAGAGGCCGGGGTAATAGCAGAACGACGGCACCTCGATCCCGGCGCTCTTGCAGGCTTCGATCAGCAGCGTGCCCGCGGGCGCCGTGATCTTCCGGCCATCGACGGTGATGTTGACGTCAGCCATAAGTCAGTGTGCCTGCGTCCAGGGATCGGCCGTGCGGTGGTCGTACGCCGCCAGCCCCGGCAGTTGCTCGATCTTACCGTGGTCCTCGTAGGGGCAGGGCTTGCCGTCCAAATGGTCCTCGAATTCCTTGCGAAATTTCTTGACCAGGGAGATGGTAGGCATCGCCGCCGCATCGCCCAGCGGACAGAAGGTGCGTCCCAGCATGTTCTCCGCCAGGTACTGGATGTTGTCGATGTCGCGGCGGACGCCGCCGCCGGAGTGGAAGCGGATGAGCGTCTTCTTCAGCCAGTCGGTGCCCTCGCGGCAGGGGATGCACCATCCGCAGCTCTCGTGCTGGTAAAACTTCATTACCCGCAGCGTGTACTTCACCATGCAGGTGGAGTCGTCGATGATCACCACTGCGCCCGAGCCCAGCATCGATCCGGCCTTCATGAGCGCGTCGAAGTCCATGGCGATGTCGGTCTCGTCGGCCGTAAGCACTGGCACCGACGACCCGCCCGGCTGCACCGCCTTGAGCTTGCGCCCATTCCAGATACCGCCCGCGACCACGTCGATCATCTTGCGCAGGTTGTAGCCCATGGGCAGCTCGTACACGCCGGGCTTGTTCACGCTGCCGCTCAAACAGAACAGGCGTGTGCCGCCGTTCTTGGGTGTGCCCAGGCCGGCATACCATTCGCCGCCGCCCAGGATGATGTGCGGGACGTTGGCCAGGGTTTCGGCGTTGTTGATGACCGTCGGCCCGCCGTACAGCCCGACCACCGCCGGGAACGGCGGACGGATGCGTGGGATGCCCCGCTTGCCCTCCAGCGACTCCATCAGCGCTGACTCTTCACCCACCTCGTAGGCGCCCGCGCCGGTCTGCACCGCGCACTCGAAGTCGTATCCGCTGCCGAAGATGTTTTTCCCCAGGAAGCCGCGCGCGTAGGCGTCGGCCACCGCCTTCTCCATGATCTCGATCAGGTAGCGGTACTCGCCGCGCAGGTAGATGTATCCCTGGTGCGAGCCGACGGCAATCCCGGCGATGGTCACGCCTTCGATGACCGAGTGCGGATCGTGCGCGAAGATCAGGCGGTCCTTGCAGGTGCCGGGCTCGCTCTCGTCCCCATTGCAGAGAACGTACTTGGGCTTCGGCGACTGCTTGGGGACGAACGACCACTTCATGCCGGCGGGAAATCCGGCGCCGCCGCGTCCGCGAAGGTTCGACACTTTCACCTCGTTGATGATCGCGTCCCCGCCCATGGCGAGCGCCTTCTGCGTGGCCTTGTAGCCGTCCAGCGCCAGGTAGCGGTCAATATCGGCCGCACCCTGGCCGAAGCGCTTCGAAACGACCTTCACCTCGTCGGGATGGGATGTTAGGTTAGCCATTGCGATTGATTCATTGAGCCATTGGGTCGTTAAGCCATTAAGAAATGGCCCGACCACCCGATTCCTAATGCGTTTCTTTCCTCTTGAGAGTCTCCAAAACCTGGTCCACCTTCTCCTCGGTCAAGTTCTCGTGAAAGTCGTAATTCACCTGCATCGCCGGCGCCCAGCAGCAGGCGCCGATGCACTCGACTTCTTCCAGATGGAACAGGCCGTCGGGCGTGTCCTGCTTGTGGCCGATGCCCAGGCGCTTGCAGATGTGGTCGAAGATGCTCTCCGCCCCGCGCAGCATGCAACTGATGTTGGTGCAGACCTGTATGTTGTATTTCCCGATCGGCCGGGTATGGAGCATCGAGTAGTAGCTGACCACGTTGCGCACTTCGAGGTCCGTCAGGTCGAGGCGCACGGCGATCTCATGCACGACCTCGTCACTCACACAGCCGACCTCATCTTGCGCATAAAGCAGCATCGGGATCAGCGCCGAGCGCTTGATGGGATAGTGGGTCAGCAGCTCGGCAAAGCGCTTCTCGAGTTGGTCGGAGAACTTCATTCAATTTGTGATTTGCGATTTCTGATTTGTGATTTCGGTGCCCCATGCTCTCCCGAAAATCACAGATCAGAAATCGCAAATCCCTTACCGGTCCACCTCTCCCAACACAATATCTATGCTCCCAATGGCCGCCACCACGTCCGCAATCAATCGTCCTTCGCACATGGTGTGGAGCGCCTGCAGGTTGGCGAAAGACGGCGCGCGCACGTGCACGCGGTACGGCTTGGGGCTGCCGTCCGAGACCACGTAGTAGCCCATCTCGCCGCGGGGCGACTCCACCGCCTGATAGACCTCGCCAGCCGGCACCGGGAAACCCTCGGTCACGATCTTAAAGTGATAGATGAGGGCTTCCATCTGTGTTTTCATCTTCTCGCGGGCGGGCAGGACGATCTTGGGGGCATCGGCCTTGATCGGCCCCTCGGGCACGCCCTCCAGCGTCTGGCGCACGATCTCATTGGACTCGCGCAGTTCCTGGACGCGCACGATGTAGCGCGCGAACACGTCGCCGTCGTGCGAGATGGGTACCTTGAACTTGAACTTCTCGTAGCCCGTGTAGGGCATGTCGCGCCGCAGGTCTATATCGATTCCGCTGGCGCGCAGCGTGGGCCCGGTCGCGCCCAGAGCGATGGCGTCTTCGGGCGAGAGGTACGCCACCTTCTTCGTGCGTTCCAGCCAGATGGGGTTCGCGGTCAGCAGGTTCTCGTACTCGTCCACGCGGGAAGGGAAGCGGTTGACGAATCTCCTGACCGCATCGAACATGCCCAGCGGCGGCTCCAGCGCCAGCCCGCCGATGCGAAAGTACGAGGTCATCATGCGCTGCCCGCTGACCATCTCGAAGATGCGCAGCACGTCTTCGCGTTCGCGAAAGCAGTAGAGGAACACCGACATGGCGCCGATGTCGAGGGCATGCGTGCCCAGCCAGACCAGGTGTGAGTTAATGCGCGTCAGCTCGTTGAGCATCACGCGCAGCCACTGGGCTCGCGGCGGGATCTCCAGGCCCAGCAGCCTCTCGACCGCCAGCACATAGCACAGGTTGTTGGTCAGCGGGCAGAGATAGTCGATGCGGTCGGTAAGCGGCACCGCCTGCTGATAGAACTTGGCTTCGCAGGTCTTCTCGATGCCGGTGTGCAGGAAACCGATGTCCGGCATCACGCGCACGATGGTTTCGCCGTCGATCTCCAGCAACAGGCGCAGCACGCCGTGCGTGGAAGGATGCTGCGGGCCCATGTTGAGGGTCATGGTGCGCGGGCCGGTGGCCTCCAGCGTCGGCGTGGGAGTGAACATCTGCGGCATCAGCGGTAGCCCTCGACGGGATAGTCCTTGCGCAGGGGATGCCCCTCCCAGTCTTCCGGCATCATGATGCGGCGCAGGTTGGGATGGCCCGAAAAGCGCACCCCGAACAGGTCGTAGACCTCGCGCTCGAAGAAGTTTGCCGACGGCCACACCGAGGTGATGGACTCCAGGCTGGGATCATTGCCGGCCAGCCGGACCTTCAGCCGCAACCGCTCGTGTCGCGGGATCGAGAGCAAGTGGTAGACCACGTCGAAGCGCGGCTCGTTGGGATACCAGTCCACGCAGGTGATGTCGGCGAGGAAGCTGAACTGGAGTTCGCGATCATCGCGCAGGATGGCGCAAGCCTCGCGGATGGCCGGGCACTTCACTACGATGGTCAACTCGTCGCGGTCGAACTTGGAGGCCTCGACCGCATCCGGATTCCAGGCCAGCAGCCGCGCCAGCGCTGGGCGCTCTTTTAGTTGCCCTAGGTCGGTAATGGCGGGCGCGAGCGGCATGGAGCTAGAGTCCGCTCCCTTCCGGTTTGTTCCAGTCCAGCACGCCCTTCTTCCAGATGTAGTAAAACCCGGCGAGCAGAACGAGGATGTACACCAGCATCTCGAGGAAGCCAAACATCTTCAGTTCGCGGAAGATCACCGCCCAGGGGTAGAGGAACACGGCTTCCACGTCGAACAGGATGAACAGCATGGCCACCAGGTAAAACTTGACCGAGAAACGCTGGCGGGCGTCGCCCACCGGGGGCATGCCGCATTCGTAGGGCTGGAGCTTGGCGCGGGAAGGCCGGTGCTTGCCCACCAGGGTTGAAAGAACCACGAACGCGCTGGCCAGCGCCAGCGCAAACAGCACATGGATCAGGATCGGGAGGTAGCGGGCGAAGTAGTTGTCCGGCATAATAGGGGGCGTCAGATAGTCCGCGACAACGACAAGTTGCCAAACCATTGAATATAAGTTTCGCTCTCACCACTGTCAACTGGGCCGGACCCTCGGCAGGAGTTCACGGCGCGCCACCATGATCTTCGGCTTCAACACGGCGGTTCGACTGGGCGACACCGTCTACCACGTGCAGAGCGAGCCACGGGAGCGCGAGCGCTTGTTGGAGACCCAGGTGTTCGTCGGGGGCCGTTGCATCGGCAAGCGGGCTACCTCCTACGACGAGATTTTCTTCCAGCCCGGTTCGATCGAAGACCAGCTTCACGACCTGCTTCGCTCGCAGCACCGCCTGGTGGTGGAGGCCGCGCGCGAGGGCCGACTGGGTGAGGTTTTGGGCGGCCCCGGTGCGCAACCCGAACTGTCGGTGCACTTTCTTAACGCCGATTCGGTGTTCGCGGACGACGTCGTGGTCATGCGCTTTCGTGTCACCGCCGGCGGACAGGCGGTGCCGGGCGCCAGCCTCACCTCACGGGTGCGCGTGCTGGAGGCGGAGCCAATCTATTCCCAAGCGATCACGGATGCGGCAGGAACCGCCGAGATGAGAGTGGCCTTACGCGAGGCCGCCCTGCAGGACGCCGACATTCTGGTGGAAGCCATCCACGGCGGCAGGTCGGCGGTGCGCAAGTTCCGCCTGCGAAAATCCGGTTAGGCGCAGTGGACCATCACCCACCACTACCGTGTTTCGGAAAAAGCGGTCTCTTGAATGGGGGAATCCCGGAGTAGTCGTTCAGCTTGTAAATTTTGATAGCCTCTCCCAGTGCTATCAGACTAAACGGAACAATAGACCACCAGTGCAGCCAGAGCAGGCGGTTTTCCTCCTGCGGAGTGCCATAACTAACCGGGTGAGTCCATGTAAGGCCGACGGTCCAACCGCGTTCGGGTTGTGGTGCGTGCGGACGTTTGGCTTGGTAGTAAATGATCAGGAACATAGAATAGGCAAAGAGCACGAGGAAGCCAGCGGCCCCAATCATTTGCAATGCCTTTGAGAGAATCCGCCACCGATTTTTGCCGTTAGGAGTGGTGGTCACACCGCGATTTTACTCCGCGATGCCTACCTCCAGACGGCAGGACTCACGCCGGTTCCGAGATGCCCAGCACAGGCATCGCGGGGTAGCTGGTATTGACGTGCTGCCACCGTTCCCGGTCCCGGCGGAGCAGCCGCGCTTCCACGACCATGGCTTCGAAATCCCGCCCCTCGAGGATGCGCAAAGCATCGTTGATGTCGCTGGCCGTCAGGATCTGGTATCCCTGGCCCTCCAGCACGAGGTCTAGTGCCGCCGGGCGTGCGGTCTCGCCCACATATTAGGATCTTCCCGTTTGCGCTCATAGCCTCAGGACTCCTTCCCGTTGCCCTGTTCCATCTCCAGCAGCGCCTTCTTGCGGTCGATACCCCAACGATACCCGCCGAGATCTCCCGTGCCGCGCACCACGCGATGGCAGGGAATAGCCACTGCCACGGGATTGCTGGCGCAAGCGCGGGCGACGGCGCGCGCACCTGCCGCCCGACCGATGGCGCGGGCCACCTCGCCATAGGACTTGGTCGTCCCATATGGGATCGACTGCAGGTGCTCCCAGACACGGCGCTGGAATGCGGTTGCCTGTACGTCGAGTGGCAATTGCGGCAGCGGACGTTCGCCGTGGAGCTGCTCCAGCAGCGCGCGCACCCAGCGCCGCAACACGACATCCCCGCGGCGAACGGTCGCGTCGGGAAATTCGCGTCGCAATCCCTCCAGCAGTCCGCCGTCGGAATCGCCGAATGAGATCGCGCACACGCCGTGGTCGGTGGCCGCCAGCAGCATCCGCCCGACAGGAGAATCGAGTGTCGTATAGCGTATGAACATGCCCTTACCGCCGCGCTGGTATGTGGCTGGAGTCATGCCGAGTTGCGGACCGCTGCGTTCGTACAGCCGGCTGCTGGAGCCGAAACCCGCTTCGTAGATGGCGTCGGTGACCGAGCGGCCCGAGCGAAGCTGCGACTTGAACGACTTCATGCGGATGGCGTCCGCATACTCGCGCGGGCTCACGCCCACCACCGACTTGAACACGCGCTGCAGGTGGAACGGGTTCATGCCGAAGCGTTCGCCCAGTGCCGCCAGCGTCACTGGCTCGTCCGTGTTCTCCCGGAGGAACTGGCAGATGCTCTCGACAGTCTTCGTTCTCGAGTTGGCGTCGCGAGGGCGGCAGCGCAGGCAGGCGCGGAATCCGGCGCGCTCGGCCTCGTCCGGCCGGGAGAAGAACCGCACGCGCTCACGCCGCGGCCGCCGCGACGGGCACGACGGCCGGCAGTACACGCCCGTGGAAGTCACGGCGAAAACGAACACGCCGTCCCGGCTGGCGTCCCGGGCTATCACCGCCTGCCAACGCGAATCCTGGGTTCCACTGCTCATCAGAGGATTGATTATGGTATCGCTCATGAGGAGACGATACGGTTTGGATGGTTTTCCGGACTATCCGATTCTTGCGTTCAAAGTAATTTTCCGATTCCGGTTGCCGGGAAACTCCTACAATATTTGTTGATGAAGCTCTTGATCAATGGGGAAGAGCGCAGCTTCGGTGACGATCTGACGCTGGCGGCGCTGGTCGAACAACTGGGTGTCAAGCCCGACCGCGTCGCCGTCGAGCTGAACCACAACATCGTGCGCCGCGATGCCTGGGCCGGGACCACGCTGCGCGATGGCGACCGCCTGGAAGTCGTGCAGTTCGTCGGTGGCGGCTGTACGCGCTGAGTTTCCGCCCTGTTGCCCTCTCCGGTTCTTTTCCACAGACAACCTCCTTGACACTCAACAGACCGCCTCTAGAATGTTTAAAACAATTGATTAATTAATTGTTTGAAACAGAAATCGCCCCGGACATGGCACGTCGCCTCACCTCGAACGAAGTCGCCGCGCTCACCGGCATCTCGCTGCGCCAGTTGCAGTGGTGGGACGAGCGCGGGCTGGTGGTACCGGCCCGCGAAGGGCACCGCCGTCTGTACGCGCTGGACGACCTTGCAGAGGTGGCCGTGATTGCCGAGCTTCGCCACAAGGGCTTCTCGCTGCAGCGCATGCGCAAGGTGGTGCGCTTCCTGCGCCAGGAACTGGGAAAGCGGCTAGTCGAGACGGTCCGCGGCGGCTCCGACTACCACTTGCTTACCGACGGCCGCCGCATCTACGTGGAGAACTCAGCCCAACAGGTGATTGACATCCTGAAGAACGCTCGCCAGCCGATGTTTGCGGTGTGCCTCTCGGACGCGGTGCGCCGCGTTCATCCCGAATTGCGCGGACGGAAGTCCGTAAGCTCCGCGCGCGGCGGTGGAGGCAGTCCGCTTAGAAAGAGAGTGGCAGGGAAGCTCCGTGCCTGAGCGGGGCTTTTTTGTTGTGCGACAAGGTCACAGACGGAGGATCGATGGTCGCTGAACTGAACATTCTGACCGAATGGATCCCGGAACAGATGGAACCCGGGACGCTGTTCGTGCTGGAAAATGCCGGTGAAGTGGGCGAAGCCGACGACCCATATTGGGCCGTGCTTTCCTGTCCTTCCTGCGGCACGCTGGGGCTGATCACGCGCCGCCAGATCGCCGGCCTGATTCCCGTGATCTGCGGCTCGAACAGTTGCCCAGCTCAGTTCCTTATTCACGAGGGCCAGATTGTAGCCCGCAAGCCGAGCTGATCCCCGCCGAGCGAACCCGAGGTTGAATTTGCGAATGTGGCGGCCTGTGCGCAAGCCGCTTTTTCTGTTTCCGTCGAACCCGCCCGACTAGCCTTTCGCAACGTCGGCGCGCGCGACCGGGATCGGTATCTGCTCCACGATCTCGATCCCGTAGCCCTGGAGAGCGACGACTTTCCGTGGATGGTTGGTGAGCAGGCGGATGGCGGAGATGTTTAGGTCGGAGAGGATTTGCGCCCCGATCCCGACCTCGCGCTGCGTCTTGCGCTGGTGGTCGGGATGCGAGGGTTCACGCACGTCGCGATGGAAGGTGAGCGTGGGGCGGTCGTTCACGCGCTCGACCGAGAAACCCTTCGAAGTCTGGTGCAGGTAGATGAGCGCGCCGCGGCCCTCGGCGGCGATCATCTCCAGCGAGCGCCGGATGATCTGGTGGCAATCGCACCAAGTAGCGCCAAAGACGTCGCCGACGAGACAGTGCGCGTGCATGCGCACCAGCACCGGCTTCGCGCCGTCCTGCTCGACGTCGCCCATCACCAGCGCGACGTGTGAGTTGTGCGCCATGTCGCTCTCGTAAGCGATCATGCGGAACTCGCCGAAGGGCGTGGGCAGCATGGATTCGCCGATACGGTGCACCAGCCGCTCGTGGCGCATGCGGTAACGGATCAGCTCCGCCACCGTCATCATCTTCAGGTTGTGTGTTCGGCAGAACTCCATGAGCTGCGGTACCCGCGCCATGCTGCCGTCTTCGTTCATGATCTCGCAGATCACACCCGCGGGCACAAGTCCCGCCAGCCGCGCCAGGTCCACCGAGGCTTCGGTCTGTCCCGCGCGCACCAGCACGCCGCCTTTGCGCGCGCGCAGCGGGAAGATGTGTCCCGGCCGGGCCAGATCGTCGGGACGGGTGGCGGGATCGATGGCCACCTGGATAGTGCGGGCCCGGTCGAAGGCGGAGATGCCGGTGGTCACGCCTTCGCGCGCATCGATGGCCTCGCAAAACGCGGTGCCGAACTGTGCCGTGTTCTGCGCGCTCATGGGGCTGATGCGCAGGTGCTCCAGCCGCTCCTCGGTCATGGCCAGGCAGATGAGCCCACGCCCGTGCCGCGCCATGAAGTTGATAGCCTCGGGCGTGACCTTTTCGGCTGCGAGCGTGAGGTCGCCTTCGTTCTCGCGATCTTCGTCGTCCACCACCACGATCATCCGGCCTTGGCGGATCTCGTCGAGGGCGGTCTCGACATCACAGAATGGTGAAGTTTCAGGCATGCGTATGACCCAAGATTGTAGCAAACAGATTCCCGGGTTTGCCGCGGATTAACGCGGATGTGAGCGGATCAGCCTGTCCCATCGGTGTTGGCCGAGCCGCACCGGGAATGACCGGAGTGGGGAACTTTTTGCTTTCGATGTCGTAACCGCATTGGGGAGCGCGGGCAGGCAGCATGGCAAACGCATCTGCAGTACGAGTCAGCTCGGACCCAAGTACTGAGGCTACCTACGGTTCGGCCTGGGTGATCGCCGGGTTCGCGATCGCGGCCGTGGCCTTTCATCTGATCTTCAACCGCGGCTACGGCTACTTCCGCGATGAGCTCTACTACCTCGCCTGCGGGCAACATCTGGATTGGGGATACGTAGACCAGCCGCCGCTGATCGCGGTCATTGCCAGGCTTTCACGCGCGCTCTTGGGCGATTCGCTCGCCGCCATCCGCTTCTTCCCGGCGCTGTCCGGGGGCGGGAAGGTGGTCCTGGCAGGACTGATCGCGCGCGAACTTGACGGCCGCCTGTGGGCGATTGCACTAGCCTGTGCTGCCACTCTCTCTGCCGGTGTGTACCTGGCGACCGACAACATTCTGACCATGAATGCTTTCGAGCCGCTGTTCTGGATGGGCTGCGCCTGGATCCTGGCGCGCATCGCCAACGGCGGCTCGCCACGCCTGTGGCTTTGGTTCGGCGCGCTGGCCGGACTGGGCCTCGAGAACAAGCATTCGATGGCGTTCTTCGGCGCGGCGCTCATCGTCGGCGTGCTGGTCACGCCGCTGCGGCGGCATCTTGCCGAGAAATGGATCTGGCTGGGCGGGCTGACCGCCTCTGCCATTGCCTTGCCCAACGTGATGTGGGAGGTACGACACCACTGGGCGACGTGGGAACTGCTGAACAACATCGCCCACAGTCACAAGAACGTGCTTGCGGGGCCGGCAGAATTCATGAAGCTGCAGATCCTGATCATGAACCCGGCGACGGCGCCGTTGTGGATCGGCGGCCTCCTCTGGCTGCTGTTCGCCGCTGAAGGCCGCCGCTTTCGCGCGCTGGCAGTGGCCTATTTAGTGGTGCTGGCGGAATTCCTCGTCCTGCACGGCAAGCATTACTATCTCGCGCCAGCCTACCCGATGTTGTTCGCCGCCGGCGGCGTCGTCTGGGAAAGGCTGCTGGCGGTGCGTTTACGTTGGATCAAGCCGGTGGCAATCGTGGCGATGCTGGCGCTCATTGCCCTGCTCATTCCGACGAGCGTGCCGATCCTGCCGCCGGAGAAAACCATCGCCTACATGAAGACCATCCACTTCGAACCGCCACGGACCGAGAGGTCACACACCGCCGCTCTGCCGCAAGTCCTGGCCGACCAGTTCGGATGGGACGAGATGGTGCGCGATGTCGCCCGCGTGTATCACAGCCTGCCGCCGGCGGAGCAGGCGAAGGCCGCCATCTTCGGGCAGGACTACGGCCAGGCGGCTGCGGTCGACTTCTTCGGCCCAAGGTATGGCCTGCCTCCGGCGATCAGCGGTCATCAGAGTTATTTCCTGTGGGGACCACGCGGCTACAACGGCGACGTGCTGATTGTGCTCGATGACAAGGACGACGACGAACGCCAGCAGTTCGCTTCGGTCGAGGACATGGGCCCGGTGCGCATCAGCCAATACGCCATGCCCTGGGAGCAACGGCTGCACGTTTACGTCTGCCGCGGACTGAAGACGCCAATCGCGGAATTATGGCCGCAGTTGAAGTTCTGGTATTGATCGGTCACGCCCCGTGGTGGAAGGCGCGGATGATGAAGAAGGTCAGGGCCGCCATGGAAGCGGAGGCGGGGATAGTCAGGATCCAGGCCCAGACGATGCGGCGGGCGACACCCCAGCGGACCGCCGAGAGGCGGTGGGTGGCGCCCACGCCGATAATGGCCCCGGTGATGGTATGGGTGGTGCTCACGGGGATGCCGGCCAGAGCGGTGCCGAACAGGGTCAGCGCGCCAGCGGTCTCGGCGCAGAATCCGCCCACCGGCTTCAGCTTGGTGATCTTCGATCCCATGGTGTGCACGATGCGCCATCCGCCAAAGTAGGTGCCCAGCCCCATGGCGAGGTGGGCGAGCAGGATGATCGGCCAGTGGAAGTGTCCCCAGTTGCCGGCCATGTCGGCCTTGGACATGTAACCGCCGGTGAACACGGCGCCGGCGACGATCCCCATGGTCTTCTGCGCGTCGTTGCCGCCGTGGCCCAAGCTGTAGCAAGCCGCGGAGAGCAGTTGCAGGCGGCGGAAGAGCTTGTCCACGCGCTGTGGCGGGCGGCGGCGCATGATCCAATACACCAGAATCTGGATACCGAAGCCGAACACCAGCCCGATGATGGGTGCGAGCACGATGAAGATCAGCGTTTTGGTCCAGCCTGAGGGCAGGATGACCTCGCCGACGTGGCCCCAGCCGCGGAGCATCGAGGCGCGGGCCATGGCGGCGCCGGCGTAACCGCCGATCAACGCGTGCGAGGATGAGGTCGGCAGTCCCCACCACCAGGTGAGCAGGTCCCAGATGATCGCGCCCAGCAGTCCCGCGAGTACCACCCACTGGGTGACGATCGAGAGGTCAATCATCCCCTTGCCGATGGTCTTGGCGACAGCCGTGCCGAGGAAGAACGCGGCGATAAAGTTGAAGAATGCTGCCCAGAAGACGGCGACCGTGGGCGCCAGCACCCGCGTCGAAACCACAGTCGCAATACTGTTGGCGGCGTCGTGAAAGCCGTTCAGAAAGTCGAACGTGAAGGCGATCAGGACGGTGATGACGACCAGTATGAGGCCGGTGTGCATAGTTGTCAGTTGCCAGTGGTCAGTGGCCAGTTACGAGAAACAGGATGCTCAGGCGCTTTTGAGGACGACACTTTCTAACACATTGGCCGCATCTTCCGCCTTGTCGGTGGCGGTTTCCAGGACTTCGTACAGCTCCTTGAGCTTGATGAGCGCGATGGGGTCGCACTCCTGGTCGAAGAGGCGGCCGATGGCGCGGCGGCTGACCGTGTCGGCCTCGTTCTCCAGGCGGTTGACCTCCACGCAGTGTTGCAGCACGACGTGGTCGTGCTTCTCCAGGTTTTTTACTGCGCTGTGCAGCTCTTCACACTGCTTGACCACCAGCTCGGCCAGCTTCTCGGCTTCCGGAGGCGCGCCCTGGATCTTGTAGAGCACGAGGCGGTCGCCGGCCGAGTTCAGGTAGTCGAGCACGTCGTCGAGGGAAGAGGCCAGCTTGTGGATGTCTTCCCGATCGAAGGGAGTGATGAAGGTCTGGTTGAGCTTGGTGATGATGGCGTGCGTCATGTCGTCGCCACGGTGCTCGATGTCCTTCAGCTTCTGCACCCGGGCGGGAATGTCTTTGAAGTCGTGCAGAATCTCCACCATCAGGCGGGCGCCCTGGGTGAGGTTTGCGGACACCTCCGCGAACATCTCGTAGAACTTGGTTTCGCGGGGAACAAGACGAACCATTCGGGCTCCCTCTACGGCCTAGGAAAAGCCCTCCACTATCGCATCCGGCGCGGGAGACGGTCAAACTTGAGGCGCTCAGCGGGCGTGAGCGAAGCGAGAGCCCGCTGCCGGAATCCTGAGCGAAGCGAAGGACCTCATTCCAGGGACTTGGCCAAAGAAAAAGGCCGTCCCAAGGGGACGGCCTGTCAAACGCTCTATGACACGTTGCTTACATCGTCGATTCGATCTCGAATCCCCAGGCCTGCAACAGGGACTCGGGGATGAACTTGGAGTTCTTGTTGCGCCGCGCCCACTCCCGCAGACGGGTGGAGCGAAGATACTGGTCCGGCTGCAGCTTGAACTCCTTCACTGCCTGTTCGAAGGATGTAACCGTGGGAATCACCGGCCCAATCGGCTCCGGTTTCCCCCAGTTGGGATTGCCACGTCGCTTAGCCATGATAAGTTCGTCCTGCCTTTTGTTTCAGTTCCAAGCTATTGGATTCAATGCCGCCGGCCGAGGATTCCTCCATGCTGCGACCTTCTGGGAGCCATCCGAGGGGCCTACCAAATCCTCTATCTTAGTTCTAGTTAGACGAAAAAACAATGGGTTTTGGATGGAAAAATCAACGAGACGGCGGTTGCTGGAGCAGATGCTGTTGAGTTAAGCCTAGCTACTTCAATAAGTTAGAGTCTGTGTAAGAATTTGCAGCGGCACTCTAGCGCGGGGGTCGTCAAACTCGCTCACGTCCGCAAGGCGGCCTCCAATCCCGGACTCGCTTCTAGCAACCATAAAAAAAATCGATTGGACGGGCTGCAGCGCCCGCACCTACGCTTGCTGGTTGGGTTGGCTGGCGATCCGGTGTGCCCGCCCAGGGAATTCTTCTCGTCTCCCGTCAAGCACGAGGACTCTATGGTGCTTGCTTGAGCCGCCGGCGCAGTTTTTCTGAACACAAAGGGAAAGGGGACGATGACTGTCGCCGTGGCGTTCAGGGCTGCCACCACACACAGCGCTCGCTCCTAGCCCGCTGCGGGAGCACGAGCCGTTGTTTAGCCAAACGGGAGGGCTCACTGCATGAAGCTTGCTGGCTTTTTGTTGTTGCTGGCGGGCTGGCTTATCGTCATAGCCGCGGTGGCGCTGCTTGCATCCGCGCCGCAACGAGCCGGCTTTGTGCTGGCCGGTATCGGGGTTGAGGCATTGGGGCTGATACTTGCCGTCCGTTCCCACCTGGTTCTTTCGGGGGACAGGGGGTGACGCCCTTGTCCGTTCCGGCGCTCTCTGAAACAGGGGCGGCGCTGTGCATTCTCTTCATTCTCCTGGTTCCCTTGGCCGGTGCCGGACTTGCCCTCATTAATACCGGCTTAGGCCGCTCGCGCAGCGCCGCTCACTCCATGCTGGCTTCTCTGTGTGTGGTCGCGGTCGCCGCGCTCGTGTACTTTGCCTGCGGGTTCGCCTGGCAGGGATATATCGGCCGGCCGGCACACGTTCTCACCCTCGGCGGCAAGGGATGGAATTGGATCGCCGCCGAGCCACTTTTTTTTCGCGGGCTGAGACTCGACGGTTCTCCCGATTCGCTTGCGGCTTGGCTGCAAATGTTCAGCGTTGGGCTGGCAGCGCTGATCCCGCTGGGCAGCGGAGCCGATCGCTGGCGGCTTCCTGCCATCTGCGCCTCGACGGCGCTGCTGGCCGGCTTCACTTATCCGTTGTTCGCGCACTGGGTTTGGGGTGGCGGATGGCTGGCGCAACTGGCGCCAATTATGGGCTCGGGCACGGCTTCGTAGATGCCGGCGGCGCCAGCTCGATCCAGGCGGTCGGGGGCCTGACGGCTCTGTCGATTGCCTGGATACTGGGCCCGCGCCGGGGCAAGTATTCGCCGGACGGTACGCCGGCGGCGATTCCCGGGCATAATGCCGTGCTCATGCTTCTTGGTTGCGCCCTGGCCACCGTGGGATGGTTGGGCCTGAACTCCGCCGGCGCCATCCTGTTCACTGGAGCTGCCCCGGCAGGATCAGTGTTGGTCGGAGTCAACACCGCGCTGTCAGCGGTGGTGGCGGCTCTCGCAGCAGTCATGATCACGCGCATGAGGTTCGGCAAACCCGACGCCTCGCTGGTGGCTAATGGCTGGGTTGGCGGGCTGGTAGCCAGCAGCGCCGTCTGCGCCTCGGTCACACCGGCGGCGGCCCTCTTTATCGGTCTGGATGCGGGCGTTCTGGTCATCTTCTCCATTGAGCTGTTTGAAGTGCGGCTGGCAGTGGACGATCCCGGAGGCGCGGTTTCAGTGCACGCCGTAGCCGGTATTTGGGGTGTCCTGGCGCTCGGCTTGTTCGCGCACTTCCCCAA
>DASQGF010000189.1:0-10051 GCA_035632755.1 Terriglobales bacterium | reverse complement strand
ATTACTGATTGTCGCGGTCCCTCCGTAGCGAATATGCCATGCGAGAGCCCAGGTTTCGGGAATGAATTCCATAAACAACGCACAGCTTAGCAATACGAGACTAAGGACCGTGGCATCGCGTCGCTTGATCCTGAGCAATCGCCGCCAAAAGTCCAGGGATCGAGGCTTACCCGCGGAGTGCTTCCACCACAGATAGAGACCGACAATCAGACCGGCTACTCCCCCGAGCAGGAGGACGATTCTGACCGCAAAAAAACGGTTCGGCTGAGCCTTAGTTGGCGTTCACATTATGCATGGCGGTGACGCTCGCGGCGCAGTTCGTAACTTTGTTCTGATTTCAGAACAAGCGGGTGAGGAAAGCGGCCGCAAACTGTCAGTCCCAAGTCTCGCGCAATCTGCGCAATAGCGCTCCCCTGTTCCGTTTTCCGAAAAATATTCCTCAGTCACAGACGCTTTTTTGCCGCGCGCGTATCAGGCAATCAGCATTCAGGAAATGCTTTGGCTGATCGCTGAAAGCCGAGTGCTGACTGCTGGGAAATGATTAAGGAGTCGTCCCATGCGAACCCCCTCTCTCGTTCTGCCGCTATTCGTGTTGTCTCTTGCTGCTGCGCTCCTGGCGCAAGATGCTTCCACCGGCGCGCTGCGCGGAACCGTGACCGACGCCAGCGGAGCGCGGATTGCCGGAGCGGAAGTCCGGCTCATCAGCGCTCAAACCGGCGTCGAGCGCGTGACTGCCACTGCGCAGGAAGGTTCATTCGTCTTTGCAATGCTGGCGCCCGGCGAGTACGGGCTACAGGTGTCTGCTCCGGACATGGCATCGTTGCGGCGTTACGGCTTGCAGGTGGAAGTCGGCGGCGCGGTCGAGCTGGCGCTGGCGCTGGAGGTGGCGGGAGCGCGGGAGACGGTGACCGTCTCCGGAGCCGCGCCGGTGGTTGAGACCCTGCCCGCCGCGATCTCGAGCGTGCTCGACGAGCGCGCCATCAGCGAGCTGCCGCTGAACGGCCGGCGCTTCAGCGACCTGGCATTGCTCACTCCCGGAGTCACCCAGGACCCGCGCAGCCTGACCTCGGCGACCAACGGCGACCTCGCCTTCGGCGGCATCCGCGGCTTCCAGACCAGCTTCCTGGTGGACGGCGCGGACAACAACAACGCCTTCTTCAGTCAGGCGCGCGGCCGCTACCGCGCTCCCTACCAGTTCTCCAACGAGGTGATCCAGGAGTTCCGCGTCTCCTCCAACAGCTATGGTCCAGAACTGGGGCGCGCCGGGGGTGCGGTGATCAACGTAGTCACACGCTCCGGTGGGAACCAGTGGCACGGCAGCCTGTTCGATTACTACCGCGACGGGCGGCTTGGCGCCGGCTATCCCCACCTCACCAGTAAGCCGCCTGACCGCCAGGACCAGTTCGGATTTACCCTGGGCGGTCCCATCAAGCGCAACCGCGCGTTCTTCTTCGCCGGCTTCGACCAGCACATCTTCCACGTCCCCACGGTGGTGCGATTCGCCAACGGGGCCACGGCGGTGGTCCCGCAGAGCAAGGATTACGAAAGCACGGACCAGGCGCAGGTGTTCGCGGCGGCGGCCTCGCTCACTCAGATGGGCGGCCAGTTCCGCTCGGCGCTGGTGGGCAATGCGGCCTTCGGCAAACTGGACTTCGTGCTCACCCCGCGCCACCACCTGAGCGCGCGGCTGAGCACCTCGCGGTATTACGGGGAGAACAACGTCTTCTTCGATCCTGCCAGCCCGGTGACGACCTTCGCCATCAGCGAGAATGGTCAAGAGCGGGTGAGCACGGAAAGCGCGGTGGTGTCGCTGACCAGCGCGCTATCTCCGCGCGCCACCAGCCACCTGCGGCTGCAGTTCTCCCGCGACCTGGAGAACTCTGACGCCAATTCCAGCCTGGCGCTGACCAAGATCTACAACATCACTGACGGCTTCGGCCGCTCCAGCATCCTGCCCCGGACCACGCGCGAGCACCGTCTGCACCTGGCCGAAACCGCGAGCTTGGAAGGCCGGCGCCACCAGTGGAAGTTCGGAGGCGATGTCCTCAAGACCTGGATCTACAACTTTTTCCCGTCGCTGTTCGGCGGGGAGTATTATTTCGACACCATCAAGGTGAACCCGTTCACCTTCGTGCCGCAGATCGGCGGCCTGCCTCTCACGCCGCTGCGCGCCTACGCGCACGACGTGCCGCGATATTACATCCAGAACTTCGGCCATGCGGAATCCCATCCCGACACGACCGAGTATGCGTGGTTCGTGCAGGACACCATCCGCGTCACCGGACACTTTGCGCTGACGCTGGGCGTCCGCTACGACCTGCAGACTTTCAACACCAGCAACCTGGCCACCAACCCGCTGTGGCCGGACACCGGCAAGGTTCCCCTGAATCCCCACAATTTCGCCCCGCGCGCCGGCTTCGCCTGGACCCTGGGCGACGTCAATCCGCTGGTGGTGCGCGGCGGCTTCGGCATCTTCTATACCCGCATCCCGCAGATCTACAACTCCACCATCGAGACCGACAACGGCCTGCGCCAGACGGATCTGTTCCTGGACAACACCAACTTCTTCGACCGCTTGCTGTTCCCGCAGTATCCCAACCCGCTGGTGTCCTGCGCCCCCACGGCACGCATATGCACGCCGCGCGCGGACCTCACGGGCCATCTCACCAGCGATGTGTCTGCTTTCTCGCCCTCGTTCCAGACGCCTTACGTGCTGCAGAGCAGCCTGAACGTCGAGCGCGAGCTCGGCAAGAAGCTGGTGGTCAGCGGATCGTATCTCTACGTCCACGGCGAGCACCTGATCCGCGTCCGCGACGTGAACCTGCCGCCGCCGACCAACGTAACTTACCCGGTCTTCGACCAGACAGGGACACAGTTCCTCGGCACCTACTACACGGAGCAGTCGTTTGCCGGCTGGCAGTTCACGCGCACGCTCTCCTGTCCGTTCCCGCCGTGTGTGAATCCGCTGGTGCGCCCAGTGCCAGGACTGGGTGCCATCAACGAGTTCGAGAGCGCGGCTTCCAGCATCTACCACGGGCTGACCGTCTCCGTTCACCGGCGCATGAACTCCGGCCTGTATCTGCGGCTGGCATACACCTGGGCGCAGGCCTTCGATGACGTGCAGGACGCGCTGGTGGCGGGCAGCCCCGGCAACGTTCAGAACTCCTACAACCCCCAGGCGGACTGGGGACACAGCGTCACCGACCAGCGGCACCGGCTGGTGGCTTCCTGGGTCTATGAGCTAAATCCGTTCGATCGCTCGCACGAATTGCTGCGGCGCCTGTTCAACCACTGGAAGGTGGCAGGGATCATGAGCACAGGCAGCGGCCGGCCGGTAAACGCCACCATCGCCGGAGACGCCAACCGCGACGACAATACCTCCAACGACCGGCTGCCCGGCGTCGCCCGCAACTCCTATACCGGCCCCAACTACGCCAGCACCGACCTGCGCCTTTCACGGCGCTTCTTCCTGCGAGAGCACTTCAAGCTGGAGCTGATGGCCGAGAGCTTCAACCTGTTCAACCGCGATAACAAGCGCGTGGCCATCAGCGATAGCGGCTTTACCAACTCCGCCGGGGAGTTCGTGCTGGGAGACAAGACCATCGGCGTCAACCATTACCCTGGCTACTACACCAGCAACCCCAACTTCCTGGTACCCACCAGCGCGTATGCACCACGGAAGGTGCAATTAGCCGGCAAGCTTATTTTTTGAGCGCGGCGGGGAAATGCAGGTTTAGGAGCGAATACCCCTTGACTTGCCACACAAACGCTGCAATAACTTACCGGTCCAACTGGCACAGTTGGGAGGTGTATCGGGTTGGCAGAGGTACGGGTCCAAGAGGGCGAGTCCCTGGAAAACGCGCTTCGTCGCTTCAAGCGGAAGGTTCAGCAGGAAGACATCATCAAGGAGGTCAAGCGTCACTCTTTCTACCTGAAACCGGGTGAGAAGCGTCGCGCCAAGGAAGCCTTGGCACGCAAGCGAAACCGCAAGAAAGCACGCAAAGAACAAGACTAGAGCCTGCGGGCCGCGCCGTTGTGGAGCGGCCCGTCCCTCACTCAGCCCGTGAGTATTCCGCAGTCGTAAATCTGTCGTTTCGCGCAGTCACCTGGGCGGCTCGTGCCGTCCGGGAGGGCCGATTCCAGTAGCTGGAGATGTGCCTGCTCTTTCCGTGGAGGCACCGGCGGACGCGCCACGCCGCCGGCTGTCGGGACGGGCGGGATCACGGGTGGGGGAGAGGAAAGGTTCTCGATGGAATTCCAGGACAAGGTGTTGAAGTGCATCGACTGTGGTACGGAGTTCATCTTCACCGCCGGGGAGCAGCTATTCTTTCACGATAAGCAGTTCAAGAACGAGCCCAAGCGCTGTAAGGCCTGCAAAAACAAGCGGGCTTCAACGCTGGGCAGCGTCCCCACCGGTGCTGCGTACCAGAAGGTAGAGACACGCACCGTCTGTTCGCAGTGCGGTAAGGAAACCACCGTACCGTTCAAGCCGACCCAGGGAAGGCCGGTTTTCTGCCGGGAGTGTTTCCAGCAGCGCCGCACCGCCGCAGCCAGCGCCTGATCCCCAGTTTCTCTCAGGCCTGAATCCTGCCAGTCGCGGCTAAGGGCGTGTTGCAAGACACCTCAAGGCTGTAGTGTGGAGCCTTAGTCTTCTGGAAACAATGTTGTAGGAGTTGATGGTATTGGGTAGTACTCGGTACTAGCTACCTAGCTGGCCCGCTTGGCAACGTTCTTGGGTCTCGAATTACCGTTGGCGCGCGCGGCCACCCTTTGCAGCTTCTGCTTCGCATCCTCGTGCTGGATCAGCAGGACCTCGATCTGCCGCAGTAGGTCGTCGGTGTTCATGGGTTTGACCAGCATTGAATCCGCCCCTTCGCTCTTCCATCCGTCGCCTAGGGTGGGGAAAGCAGTCAGAACAGCCACTGCCGGGCTGTTTTCCAGCTGCTTGGCGGCATGCATCACATCGTAGCCTGCGGTCTCGGCCTCCATCTTCAAATCGGTGATAACCATGTGATAGGGGCTGCCGTTCTGCAGCTTGGTGATCGCCTCTCGGCCACTCGAGGCGGTCTCAACCTCGAAGCCGTTCATCTCCAGGATGGCGCGGAGGGTCAGCAGGATGGCCAGCTCGTCGTCCACCAGCAGGATGCGCCGTTTCATGTGTGACTCCAGGAGAAGTGGTTATTCAGGGGGCGCGTGAAGCGAACAGCAACCCTTCCGGTTGCGGTTGCGCCTCATACCGGCGCTCGGTCTCGATTGCTATAATACACCAGCGTGTCTAGTTTCTATGTGCAGAACTTCGGCTGTCGCGCCACGCAGGCCGACGGCGCCGCTCTTGAACGCGACCTGTTGGGCCGCGGGCTGAACCGCGCCACCAGCGCTCGCGACGCCGAAGTGGTCGTGCTGAATACCTGCACGGTCACCGCCGAGGCGGACCGGGACGTGCGCGCCACCATCCGCCGCGTGCATCGCGAGAACCCCGGCTGCCGCATCCTGATCACCGGCTGCTATGCCCAGCGCGCTCCCCAGGAACTGGAGCGCCTGCCCGGCGTGTCCTGGGTGGTGGGGAACTCGCACAAGCACCGGGTGGGCGAGATTCTGCGCGATCGTCATCCCGCGCGAGCCGTTGCCGTGAGCAAAGGCCCCCTATTCCCAGCCGAAGCGCTGGCGCCGGCGTCCATCTACGTGGGCGACATCTTCGCTCACACCGAGCTGATGGCCGTGCCGGTGTTCGACGGCCTCGGCTACGACAAGACCCGCCCCAACCTCAAGGTCCAGGACGGCTGCGATAACCGCTGCTCGTTCTGCATCATCCCCTTCGTGCGCGGGCAGAGCCGCTCGCTGCGACGCGACGACGTGCTGCGTGAAATGGACGCGCTGATCGCCGCCGGTTTCCGCGAAGTGGTCATCTCCGGCATCAACCTGGGCAGGTGGGGGCGCGACCTTCAGCCGGCAAGCCGCTTCGAGAATCTGGTGCGTGCCGTCCTTGCGCGCACCGGCATCGAGCGCCTGCGGCTGAGTTCCATCGAGCCAATGGACTGGACGGACGAACTGATCGATCTGGTCGCGGGCTCGCCGCGCATTGCCAAGCACGCGCACGTGCCCTTGCAGACCGGCAGCGACCGCATTTTGCGGCGCATGCACCGTAGGTATCGTCCGTGGCATTACGAAGAGCGCATCAGCAGGATCCGCGCCGCCATGCCCTTGGCCGCGATCGGCGCCGACGTGATGGTCGGCTTCCCCGGCGAGACCGAGGCCGAGTTCGAGGACAGCCGGCGGTTCATCGCTTCCCTGCCCTTCACTTATCTGCATGTGTTCACCTACTCGGCGCGCCCGGGAACGCCAGCGGCGGAGATGCCACAGCAGGTTGCGGTGGAGGTCAAGCGGGAGCGCAATCGCGTGCTACGGGAACTGGCGGCGGAGAAAAAGAAGGCGTTCATGCAATCTCTCGTCGGGCAGACCGTTTCCACGATCACCCTCGGCGTGGTCGAGGACAACCGCACGGAGACCCTGACGAACAACTACCAGAAGCTGTGGCTGGAGGGGCGGTACCCGGCCAATCAGATCGTCTCGGCACGTATTCGCGATTTATGTGACGACGCTCTTCTGGCCGCAATCGCGTAAGCGGGTGGTCGATTCGGGCAATCTCCCGATCACCCGATCTCCCGATCAGCCGATCGCGTCGTGCTATAATTTTTCGCCGCACTTTTTCTCCCGGAGGCTGTGTATCGACAAGAGATTTATCCGTACGAATGAGCGCATTCGCGCGCGCGAAGTGCGCGTGATCGACGACGAGGGCAAACAGATCGGCATCCTGCAGCCGTTCGAGGCGCTCAAGCTTGCCCGGGAAAAGAACCTTGACTTGGTAGAGGTATCGCCGACGGCGCAGCCGCCGGTGTGCCGCATCATGGATTTCGGCAAGTATCTCTACGAGCAGGACAAGAAGGAACGCGCGGCCAAGAAACACCAGAAGGTCATCACCGTCAAGGAAGTGAAGTTCCGCATCAACGTGGACGAGCACGACTACGAGTTCAAGAAGAACCACGTGTTGCGATTCCTGGAGGACGGCGACAAGGTGAAGGCCACCATTTTCTTCCGTGGCCGCGAAATGACGCACACGAACCTGGGACGCGAGATCCTCGACCGGCTGATCAAGGACATCGGCGACAAGGGCGTGGTCGAGTTCCGGCCGCGCATGGAGGGCAATACCCTTCACGCCATCCTGGCGCCGAAGAAAACATAGAACGTCGTTGGTCGTCGGTCGTTGGTCGTCGGCCAAAGCGACCAGCGGGAGTGAGATTGTGAAATGAGAGAAGCCAATGCCCAAACTTAAGACACATAGCGGTGCCGCCAAGCGCTTCAAGAAGACGGCTGGCGGGAAGATCAAGCGCGGACACGCGTTCACGCGCCACATCCTGACCTCCAAGCCGACCAAGCGCAAGCGCCATCTCGACACCAGCACGCTGGTGGACAAGGCCGACGTGCCCAAGATCAAGCGGATGATCCCGTATTAGCACCTGGCAATTGGCACTTGGCATTTAGCCCGTGCTGCTCTGGGGCCAAGTGCTAACGGCTAATTGCTAATTGCTGCAGCGTGTGAAGAGGCGCATCCTGCCTCCAGCCGCTAAGTAACACGAGGTACGAAAAGGAGAACACATGCCCCGAGTCAAACGTGGCACGAAGCGCCGCGCTAAGCGCAAAAAGATCCTCGAACGCGCCAGCGGTTATTTCCTCACCAAGTCCAAGCTTTACCGCTCCGCCAAGGAATCGGTGGAACGGGCGCTGAAGTTCGCCTACGCCGGACGTCGCCAGAAGAAGCGCCAGTTCCGCTCGCTGTGGATCGTGCGCATCGGCGCCGCCGCCCGGGAGAACGGCATGAGCTACAGCCAGTTCATCAACGGCCTGAAGAAAAGCGGCATGGAACTGGACCGCAAGATCCTGGCTGACCTCGCGGTGCAAGACCCGGCCGCGTTCAAGGGCCTGGCCGAGCAGGCGAAGGGCGCGCTGGGCGCAGCGTGAGATCAGCTCTTAGCTCTTAGCTTTTGGCTTTTGGCTGTTGGCTGTTGGCTGTTGGCTGTTGGCTCTTAGCCTTTAGCTTCAGCGCGTGTAGAGACGTTGCATGCAACGTCTCTTTCCTGCCGAGGGTGGTAGCTTGCTGGTTCGCTGCTGAGACCAGCCAGGTTGCAAGCCAACATGCTCTAGCCTGCGCAAGCGTTGGCAGGTGGCGCATGCTCCAGCCCCGCAGGGGCGGCATTTGTGTTAGCCCGGCACGTAAGTGCCGGGTAGGCCGATTTATTGAAGCCCGAGTCCCTTCAGGGACGACTCAACAACGAATGGCTGAACACTACACGGTCCCGAAGCTAGAGAACTTTTTCGCCGAAGCACTCTCGAAGTCGGCAAACGAAGTCCGAGCTGCCCTCAAACGGGAGGTCGCGAGCCTTACAGTTGAAGCAGCCAAACGCAAGGGTTCATTCGATTTTGAGCTTAAAGCCTTCCGTGACAGATGGTTGGGGCGCAAAACAGGAATTGTTACGCAGATTAACGAAACCTGGCTGCGCGGTGCGCCTTCCGAGCACAAGAGAGCCGTCGGGGAAATTGTCAACGAGCTACGGGCAGTAATTCAACAGGAAGTGAACGAGGCGGTTGACGGGGCACGAGCACTCTCATCGCTTCCAGATGCGGAATTTCGCGAGGTAGGGGCCGACTTCCGGAAAATCCTGCTCGAATCCCAACGCCTCGACATCACCCTCCCCGGCATCCGCCGGCCGGTCGGCGCCGAGCACCCGGTCATCAAAGCGCTGAACGAGATCGTCTCGGTCTTCAAGGCGATGGGCTATTCGGTAAGCGAGGGCCCGGAGATCGAGACCGACTACTACAACTTCGAGGCGCTGAACTTTCCGCCTAACCATCCGGCGCGCGACACGCAGGACACGCTGTTCATCGCCGGGCAGCAGTCGAAGCCGCCGCGCGAACGGCTGCTCTTGCGCACGCACACCTCGCCGGTGCAGATACGCACCATGGAGAAGCTGGCGCCGCCGATCCGCGTGGTCATCCCCGGCAAAGTGCACCGCAACGACGCGCCCGACGCCAGCCACTCGCCCATGTTCCACCAGGTCGAGGGCCTGGCCGTGGACACCAACATCACCTTCTGCGATCTGAAGGGCACGCTCGACCACGCCATGAAAGCGTTGTTCGGCTCCAGCGTCAGGACGCGCTTCCAGCCGTCGTTCTTTCCGTTCACCGAGCCGAGCGCCGAGGTGGCGATCAGTTGCATCTTCTGCGGCGGTAAGGGCTGCCGCACCTGCAAGCAGAGCGGATGGATCGAGCTGCTGGGCTGCGGCATGGTCGATCCGAACGTGTTCGAGTTCGTGCGCGCGAACGGCTACGACCCGGCGAAGGTCTCGGGCTTCGCCTTCGGCATGGGCGCCGACCGCATCGCGCTCTTGAAGTACGGCGTGGACGACATCCAGTTATTCTTCCAGGGGGACGTAAGGTTTTTGGAGCAGTTCGCGTAACTGAGAACAGCGAAGGACACTGAGGACGCAGGAGTTCTCGGTACTCGGTACTTGGTACTCGGTACTTCTTTAATGAAGATTTCCCCCACATGGCTGCGCGAGTTCGTTGACCTCAAGGTTGACACGAAGAAGCTCGCCGAAGACCTTACCGCCGCCGGGCTCGCCGTCGAGCTGATCTCAGGCGAAGGCGATTGCGTTGTCTTCGACATGGAGATCACCACCAACCGCGTGGACGCGATGAACCACTACGGCGTGGCGCGGGAGTGCTCGGCCATCTACGACCTCGACCTGAAGCCGATCGAGCCCAAGCTGCCCCCCGCCAAAGGCAAGGCCAACTTCGCCATCGAGCTGCCCGACCCGCAAGGCTGCGCGCGGTACACCGCGCAGATCATCCGCGGGATGAAGATCGCGCCCTCGCCGGCGCGCATCGCACGACGCCTGGAGATGGTCGAGGCGCGTCCCATCAACAACGGCGTGGACGCCAGCAACTACACGCTGATCGAGATGGGCCACCCGACGCACGCCTTCGATCTCGACAC
>DASQGF010000188.1:0-5493 GCA_035632755.1 Terriglobales bacterium | reverse complement strand
AGTCCAGCCCATTGAGATCCTGGACGTCCTGGGCGAAGAATGCGTCCAACCCGGTGACTGACTTCACCATTTTGGCAATGGCGCTGCCGAGAGTCTTCTCGGCTTCGGTGTACTGGCCACAGGATACGAAGATGAAGGGCTTGCCCATGTTGCTTTCAAAGTTCGCGCATGCTCCGGTTCGTCACATCGTTGGGGTGCAGTCGCTCCACTAAGGAAGCCCACTGTCCCGCGCTGAACCACACGACAGATACCAGGATCTCACCGCTGCACTGGCAAGAAAGATTCTGACGGGCGATGCGCACAGAACGCGCACACACAACTAAGGCTGCCCCGTATGAGCAGCCCCAAACCATTGAAATTATGGCGCGCCCTGAGAGATTCGAACTCCCGACCTTCTGGTTCGTAGCCAGACGCTCTATCCAACTGAGCTAAGGGCGCGCGCGACATCAAGAATTATAACAAACGCAGATGTCACCGATCGGTCCGAGGCGTACCCATACCTTCTGAGCCGGTCGCGGCCTCAGCTTCACGGACGAGATACTCGAAGAAGTCCGGGGTCAGTCTCCCTCCTGATGATACTTGAAGGAAACACTCACTTTTGCGCGGTAGAACAGCACCTTCCCGTTTTCCAGGTGCATGTCAAACTTGGTGACTTCGGCCACGCGCAGATCGCGCAGGGATTGAGCCGCCGTCTCAACGGCCGCCGCCGCAGCCCGCTCCCATGACTCCGTGCTGCTGCCTACCAGTTCAATGACTTTGTAGACGCTGTCGCTCATGGTGCTCTCCGTTAAACAAGGATTCCTTCTGAACGTTTTCCACAGACGGGATGCTACACCAACACCGAATCGTTGTCGCCATCCCCCGCTAATCCCGCACCCTATTCCGCCCCTGCGCAATCCAATCTGCTATGCCAGAAAAGATCAGCAAACCGGAAGAAGAGTGGCGGCGTGAGCTTACGCCGGAGCAGTTCTACATCCTGCGGCAGAAAGGCACCGAACGCGCTTTCACGGGCGAGTATGCCCACACCAAGACGGCGGGGGTTTATCGCTGTGCCGGCTGCGGACAGGAGTTGTTCGCTTCCGACACGAAATTCGAATCCGGAAGCGGCTGGCCGAGTTTCTTTCAGCCCCTCGGGCCGGAGCGCGTGGAGAGTCACGAGGACTCGAGTCACGGGATGCGGCGAGTGGAGGTCACCTGCTCCCGCTGCGATTCCCACCTCGGCCATGTCTTCCCCGACGGCCCGCGCCCGACCGGACTGCGGTACTGCATCAATTCGGCCTCGCTGAAGCTGGAGCCGAGGTAGGTCTGGCGAGCACGGCACCGCAGTTGCGGGAATTGCCGCCAGCAGCCGCCATTCCCAACAACCGCCCGGAGGGCACTAAGACAAGCTCGACAGCGGTGTCGTTGGAACGAGCCCTGAAGCCGCTCGCCGTCTCTCCTTGCGGAGAAGCGCATCCAGGGACCATTTCCCGGGCCCGTTGATCAACAGGAAAACCGCTGTGAGCAGTTGAGCGTACTCGGATCGCACCTCATGCAAGACCGCCCACATTCCCACCCGCGGTGGCGCTGGGGGCAGCGGCAAAGGCGAGGTCCCGAGATACAGCGCGATCTTGGTGGAAAGGATTGCTACGATCATCTCCACGATGAAGGGGATGGCTATCAGCCGGGTCATCAGGCCTGAAAGCAGCAACAGTCCTCCAACGATCTCAAGCCCGCCGACAAAGCTAGCCGTCAAGTGAGGAAACGGCATGCCCAACTTCGTGAATCGCCCCACTCCCTGATTGGCATAGACAAACTTCAGGATTCCCTCCCACAAAAACACGCCTCCTGCCATGAGTCTCAGAACGAGCGTGGACTTGGGACCGGTGGTGGGAGGATTAACAAGCCAGGTCAACACATTCTTCATATGGTTCTCGGTGCTTCCTTTCATTCGAATTACAAATCCATCGGGCGGCTTCTCGCCTCTGCACTATTGATAACGTGGAAAGTGAGGCTTTTATTCCCGGGACAATCTGATTGCTGACGGCCCGCGCCCGACGGGATTGCGGTACTCCATCAATTCGGCTTCTCTGAAGCTGGATTCCAGGTAGGTCGACGACAATGCCTACGGAAATCGGCGCTCACTGCCGCAGGACGAGACGTTCGATGGCGGTCGCGCGTCCGCTCTCGCCGTCGCAGTCAATGACCACGGCCGAGAAGCGCACGTCGCGTGTCGCCGGGTCGAAGCGCGTGGGGATGTTGGTGAGGAAGCGCTGCAAGACCTGCTCCTTCTCCACCCCGATGATGCTGTCGTAAGGCCCGGTCATGCCCACGTCGGTGAGGTAGGCGGTGCCGCCGGGCAGGACGCGCTCGTCGGCGGTGGGGATGTGCGTGTGTGTGCCCAGGACGGCGGTCACGCGGCCGTCCAGGTACCAGCCCATGGCCATCTTCTCGCTGGTGGCCTCGGCGTGGATGTCCACCAGGATCACCTTGGCGCGGATGTTCTTGAGCAGGGCGTCGGCGGTGCGGAAGGGGTCGTCGTTGTCCACCATAAAGACGCGCCCCTGCAGGTTGATGACGGCGAACTGCGTACCCTTCTTGGTCTGGCCCTCGTACCAACCCAGGCCGGGGGTGCCCGCGGGATAATTGGCGGGGCGCAGCACGCGGCGGGCGTTGCCGCCGTTGCGCTCGGCAGAGCGGAAGTAGTCGAGGATCTCGCGCCGGTCCCAGACGTGATTGCCGCTGGTGATGACGTCGATGCCCAGGCCGAGGAATTCTTCGGCGAGCGAGGGAGTCAGCCCGAAACCGGCGGCGGCGTTCTCACCGTTGGCCACCACCAGTTCGATGCCCCGGGTGGCTACCACGTCGGCCAGATGGTCGCGCACGATCTCCCGCCCCGGCCGCCCGAAGATGTCACCCACAAAAAGGATGCGCACGCCGTCTCCCCGCTCGATGGTACCACGCAGCGCTTTTCAAATCCGCGTCCATCCGCGACGAGGAAGTCACCTCGTCAGTTCCGCCGTCTTCAGGAAATCGTAATTCCCTGCCGAGGACACTTCGAGGTTGTGCACCCGCCCGGAGTGCACCAGCACGTTGTCGAAGTACCACAGGTTGACGTAAGGCAGCTCCTCGGCCACGATGCGCTGGATCTCGTCATAGTCGCGCTTGCGGCGCTCGCGGTCCACGGTGCTGCGCGCGTCGTCGATCAACGCATCCACGCGCGGGTTTGAATAATAGCCGCGGTTGCCGCGCCTGGGCGGAAAGCTCTTCGACGAAAAGACGTGCTCGAAGATGTCCGGGTCCTCGTTGCCGCCCACCCAGCGCAGCGAGAAAAGCTGGAACGCGCCCTTCTGGACGTCGGAGTAAAAGGTCGCGAACTCGAAGGTGCGGATGTCGAGCGCGATGCCGGCTTCCCTGAGCTGCTGTTGCAGCACCGCCGCCATCAGGCGCGTGGATTCCTCGGTCGAGGTCTTCATGGTCAGGTGGAAGCGCACGCCGTTGCGCTCGGAGTAGCCCGCGGCATCGAGCAACTGGCGGGCGCGCGCGGGATCGTGCGCGTAGGTGCGCACCTCACCGTCATAAGCCCAGTGCTCGGGCGGAAGCACGCTCGCGGCGGGCCGCGCCAGGTCGCGCCACAGGTAGTGGATCATCGGCCTGCGGTCGATGGCGAAGGCGATGGCCTGCCGCACTCGCACGTCTTTGAGAATGGGATCGCGCAGGTTGAAGGCCAGGTAGGCGTAGGTGCTTCCCGGCGAGCGCATGACTGCGAGCTGCCGCTGCTTCTCGATGGCGACCACCATGTCGGCGGTAAGGGCGTTGATCTCGAGATCGGCGCTGCCCTTGCGCAGCTCCAGGGCGCGCGTGGTCGTATCCGGCACCACGGCGAAACGAACGCGCTCGACCCGCGCCGGCGTCCCCCAGTACGCGGGGTTGCGCTCGATCACCACTTCCTTGTCCTGCTCCAGGCGCACCAGGCGGAACGGCCCCGAGCCGATGAGATGGAGGTTGAAGTCGGCACCGCTGCCCGCGGGCACGATGCCGATGGCCGGGTTCGACAGGTTCCACAACAGCGGCGAGTAGGGCTCCTTGAGGTGGAAGATGACGGTCGCGTCGTCGGGGGCATCGATGCGGTCGACCAGCCGGTACGACCCCGCCTTCGGCGTGAGCACTGCGCCGCTGAGGATGGAGTCGAAGGTCCACTTGACATCGCGGGCGGTGAGCGGGCGGCCGTCGCTGAAGCGCACTCCACGGCGCAGGTGGAACACGTAGGTCAGCGGATCGGGAATCTCCCAGCGCTCGGCCAGGCCGGGGACGAGGTTGAAGTGCTCGTCGCGGTTGACGAGGCCGTCGAACAAGAGCGCGTCGATGCGCTCCGACTGTGCGTCGGTGCCCACGCGCGGATCGAGGTTCGCCGGGCTCGACTCGATGATCATCACCAGCGTGTCGGGCGCGGGCTTCTTGGCACAGCCGGTGAGCAATGCCATCGCAGTGAAAAGGAAGCAGGAAGCTGGATGCAGGAGACAGCTCTTCCTGCATCCTGCCACCCGCCTCCTGCTAGCTCTCCTAGGACGCATAGGAAATTTTTCCCAGGACAGCGGGCCCGCGGGCGCCCGTCGCCGAAGGAATGTTCGACGGCCGGCGATGCCAAGTCTCATAGGCGAGCAGGGCGAAGGCCACCGCTTCTTTGGTGGCGGAGGGCACGCCGAACGCGTCGGAAGAGCGCAACGTGAGTCCGAGCGGCTCGACCTCCGCGCGCAACATGGCGATGAGCGTTCGATTCCTCGCCCCGCCGCCTGAGATGATGTAGTCGGAAAACGTAGCGCCGGCGCCGCGTTGCTTTCGGGAGGGCACGGCTTTAGCCGTGCCGTTAGGGGCGGCCTTAATGTGGGCTTTAGCCCCTGAGGGAAAAAGCACGAACCTCTTGACAGCCTCGCCGATCGAGCGCGCGGTCAGCGCCGTCGCAGTAGCCACTACGTCTTCTTTCCGCGCCCGCCCGCAGCAGCGAAGAAAAGCCGCGACGAACTCCCGGCCAAACTCCTCGCGGCCGGCAGTCTTCGGAGGCTTCCGCCGGAAAAATGAATATTGAAGTAATACTTTAACAACTGTCTCAAGTGGCTTGCCCTTTGCAGCCATGCGACCGTCGCGATCATACGGCTTGCCGTGGAGACGCTCCATCACCGCGTCCACCACCATATTCCCAGGGCCGGTGTCGAAGGCAACCACGTCCTCTGGCGACGCGCCTGCTGGGATCGCCGTCAGGTTGGCGATGCCACCGAGGTTCTGCACAATGCGGCCGGCCTGGGCATCGCGATAGACGAGGTAATCGAGAAACGGCACCAGCGGCGCGCCTTTGCCGCCGGCAGCCATGTCCGCCGGCCGGAAATCCGAGACCACTGGTGCGCCCACGCGCGCAGCGATAATGGCGCCTTCGCCCGTCTGCCAGGTCGTCGCAACCTTCTTCCCCAGGTACGGCGCCGGTTCGCCCTGATGGTAGAGGGTCTGGCCGTGGCAGCC
>DASQGF010000187.1:0-4174 GCA_035632755.1 Terriglobales bacterium | reverse complement strand
CGGCCCGAAATGTTCGCCACCCAGTCGCCCGCCTGATCGATCTGTATTAGAATCAGAAGTCAGGAGGCGACTTAGAACCATGGGCGTGGTTGACCTGTTCTCAAAACGACAGAAAAAATTCCGGGGGGAAGTGTCCGATGTATTCACGTATGACTCCATTCCCCGAGAACTACGCGTTCAGGTCATCGCCATTCTGAGGGATGCGCTCGGACGGGGGCAAGCGGTCCGGCATGAGTGGCCGAACACATCGTTAGAGGTTTACACCTCAATACATAACATTTTGTGTCGTGAATATGGCTCGTTTGAGCTCGCCGATGGCATGGACTCCTACGAGAAGCTGATGCAGTTCCTGCTCACGGTTCGCGATGTCGAGAGGTTTTTGGACGCGGTCGAGGTGTCCTTCCGTGTGATTGACAAGCTACTGCTGATCCCCGATCAGGGAACGTTCTTGGGCTCACGAATCGGTGCCAAGGAGGCAAAAGAAGAGCTAAACGAGCGCTTCCGCTGGCACGGAGTGGGGTATCAACTTGTCTCGGGTGAGGTCATTCGAGTGGACTCTCAGTTCCTCCACTCCGAGGCGGTGAAGCCGACTCTCGCCTTGCTCCAAGACCGGAGGTATGCCGGCGCCAACGCAGAGTTCTTGAAAGCATTCGAGCATTACCGCCACGGAAACACCAAAGAATGCTTGAACGAGTGCCTTAAAGCCTTTGAGAGCACCATGAAGATAATCTGCGAGAAGAGGAGCTGGGCATTCAAGCCGACCGATACCGCGAAAGCCTTGCTTGATGCGTGTTACCAAAACGGTCTTGTGCCGGCTCCTATTCAGTCCCACATATCGTCGGTTCGCGCCTCGTTGGAGAGCGGCGTTCCAACGATCCGCAACAGACTCGGGGGGCATGGGCAGGGTGCCACAGTCGTGGAACTGCCGCCGCATTACGCGAGCTATATGCTCCACCTTACTGCTACGACTATTCAGTTCCTGATCGAGTCAGAGAAGGCGCTAGGGTAAGTCCCAACTCGTGCTTCGGATGGCCCGAGCGTCTAGCCGGTTTTCTCTTCGTCTGCGTCCATCCGCGTAAATCCGCGGCGAATGAAGCTCACCGATACATGGGCGAGCCGCCCATCATGTCCAGATCGAGGCCGAGTTTCAGGCGGGCGGCCTCGGACATCATGCCCGGATTCCACGGCGGGTCGAACACGATATCCACCTGCACTTCTTTCACTCCGGGCAGGCGCGAGAGCTTGTTGTGCACGTCGCCCTTGAGGATGTCGCCCATGCCGCAGCCGGGGGCGGTCATGGACATCTTCACTTCCAGGCGCTTGCCGCCCTCGACGTCCTTGATCTCGCAGCCGTAGATCAGGCCCAGGTCCACGACGTTGACCGGGATCTCCGGGTCATAGACCTGCTTCATCTGCTCCCAGACCGCCTCTTCGTTGAACTCGCCGGGTGTGGAGGGAGCGGGCTGCGTTTCAGTGGCGGTGATGCCGAGCGCGTCTGCGTCTTTGGCGTCGATGCGGACCATGTATCCGATGTCGGTGGTGACGGTGTAGCTGCCGCCCAGCGACTGGGTGATGCGTACCGTGCTGCCCGCGGGCAGCTTCAGGCGCCAGCCCATGGGGATCTGGGTGGCCTCGACTTCGCGGGTTAAGGTTATCGGAGCTTTAGTGTCAGTTTCCATGACGACCCTATTCGATGGTTTTCGGAGGGGCACGGCTTCAGCTGTGCCGCAACACCATTAAATTGTCATCCCGAGGACGCGCGAGGGAGCCTCGGCGACCAAGCGCGACGAGGGATCTTGATACTGCCATTCCAGCCGACGAACGTCTCGTGGGCCTCTATCAGCATGGGCCAGCACACTAATCCGCAGATCCTTCGCAGCCTTCGCCTCGCTACGCTCGGTTCGGGCGTTGCTCAGGATGACATAACGGGAGAGTCTCTCTACTGTAGCCAACTTCTACTCGGTCGAAACCGGCTCTTGCTGGTCTTTAAGCGCGGCCTGCAGCGTGTGCCATGCGAGCGTGGCGCACTTGACGCGCACCGGAAACTCCGACACGCCGGAGAACGCCGCCAGCTTGCCCAGGGCTTCCGTGCCGTTCGACTCGGCGTGCCCGGTGACCAGATTGTGAAATCTCTCGAAAATCTTCTCCGCTTCGGCGCGGCTCTTCCCTTTCAGCGCCTGGGTCATCATCGAGGCTGAAGCCTTGGAGATGGCGCAGCCCGAGCCTTCAAAGCTTACGTCGCGGATGGTATCGCCCTCGAGGTTCAAGTAAACCGTGAAGTGGTCTCCGCAAAGCGGGTTGTAGCCTTCGGCCTTGTGGTTGGCCGCCGGAAGCGCGCGATAGTTGCGGGGCGTCTTGCTGTGCTCGAGGATGACCTCCTGATAGAGCTCGCGCAGGTCCGCCATTACTGGAACACCTCAAGGACTTTGTGCAGCCCGGCGACCAGGGCGTCCACGTCGGCCCGCGTGTTGTAGAGGCCGAACGACGCGCGCGCGGTGCCCGGGATGCCGAAACGCTCCATCACCGGCTGGGCGCAGTGGTGGCCTGTGCGGATGGCTATCCCTTCCTGGTCGAGGATGGTGCCGACGTCGTGCGGATGGATGCCGTCGATTACAAACGACAGCACCGCGGTCTTTTCGCGCGCCGTGCCAATCAGGCGCACGCCCGGCACCGCCGAGATGCATTCGGTGGCGTAGGCCAGTACATCGCGCTCGTGCTGCTCCACCTGCTCCCAGTCGAACTGGTTCAAATATTGGATGGTGGCGCCCAGGCCAATGCCGCCGGCGATGTTGGGCGTGCCTGCCTCGAACTTGTACGGCAGCTTGTTGTAAACGGTCTTCTCGAAGGTGACGGAGCTGATCATGTCGCCGCCGCCCTGGTACGGCGGCATGGCGTCAAGCAGGCTGGCCTTACCGTAGAGCACGCCCACGCCGGTCGGACCGTAGAGCTTGTGGCTGGAAAAGGCGTAGAAGTCGCAATCCAGAGCGCGCACGTCCACCTTCAGGTGGGGCGCGGCCTGCGCGCCGTCCAGCAGCACCGGCACGCCACGCCGGTGTGCCATTTCGATGATCTGGCGCACGGGGTTGATGGTCCCCAGCGCATTCGACACGTGCACGACGGAAACGAACTTCGTCTTTGGGCCGAGCAGCTTCTCGTATTCCTCGAGGAGCAGTTCGCCCTGGTCGTTGATAGGGATGACGCGCAGCTTCGCGCCCTTCTCTTCGCAGAGTATCTGCCAGGGCACGATGCCGGAGTGGTGCTCGATGGCGGAGATGATGATCTCGTCGCCCGCGCCCAGGTGCTTGCGGCCCCAGGTCTGCGACACCAGGTTGATGGCTTCGGTGGTGCCGCGGACGAAGATCACTTCGCTTGGGTCGCCGGCGTTGATGAAGCGCTGTGCGGCCGCGCGCGCCTGCTCGTAAGCCTGCGTCGCCCGCTCGGACAGGTAGTGCACGCCGCGATGGATGTTGGAGTTGTACTCGCGGTAATACTTGTCGAGCGCGCGCAGGACGGACTCGGGCTTCTGCGCGGTGGCGGCGTTATCCAGGTACACCAGCGGCTTGCCGTTCACCTTCTGGTGCAGGATGGGAAATTCGCGGCGCACTTTCTCGACATCGAACGTGCTCCGCAGGCCTGCCACCGGCGGGAAGTTGCCGGCAACGACATTGGTAGCGCTGGTCATCCGAGTTCCTCCCAATTCCGCTGGACCGCCTCGCCCGCGGTCTGGACCGAAGCCGAGCCCTCAGGCAGCCAAGTCGGGGTCAGGGCTTCGAGGTAATTCCGTACCGGGCCGGTCCGCATGCGCTCCAGACATTCGCTGGCGAAGGCGTAGAGCAAGAGGCGCCGCGCCGCGATTTCGTCCAACCCGCGCGACCGCAGATAGAAGAGCGCGTTCTCCTCGACCTGGCCGATGGTGGCGCCGTGGGTGCACTTCACGTCGTCGGCGTAGATCTCCAGCTGCGGCTTGGTGTCGATCTGCGCCTCGTCGGAGAGCAGCAGGTTGCGGTTGGTCTGCTTGGCGTCGGTCTTCTGTGCGTCCTTGTGCACGATGATGCGGCCGTGGAAGACGCCGTGCGCCTGCTCGTCCAGGATGCCGTTGTAGAACTGGCGGCTGTTGCAGTGCGGCTGGGCGTGCTCGACGAGCATGTAGTTGTCCATGTGCTGGCGGCCCTTG
>DASQGF010000186.1:0-2311 GCA_035632755.1 Terriglobales bacterium | reverse complement strand
GCAACCTGGAAACCAATTGCTGCCAGCGCCTCGAAGACCATCCGCTGAAAAACTATTTCGAACTGGGGGTGATGGTCACGCTCAACACCGATGACCCGGCGATGTTCCGCACCGGGCTCAACCGCGAATACACGTTGGCCCAGCAGGTTTTCGGCTTCAGCGACGAGCAGTTGCGGGAGATCGCCCGCAACGCGTTCGAGGCGTCCTTCCTGCCGGCGGAGAAGAAGGTGGAATTGCTGAACCGGTTCGACGCGGGCGGACACCGCTGATTCCGCTTGAGAACCAGAGCCTCCCTGGACGCCGGCGGAATCCTCTCGAATCCTGAGAACATCTGTACCGCATGGCCCAGCATATCGGCATCGTAGCCTGCAGCATTCCCGGGGCCGCGCTTTGCTACGAAACCATCGGCATCGAAGGCGCCAAGCTGATGGGCGAGTGGGGGCACCCAGAGATCACGCTTCACAACATCGCCATGAGCGAGTACATGCCGTTTTTTGAGCGGGGAGACTGGCCGGGTGTCGCTGGCCTCATGCTTCGCTCGGCCGAAGTCCTGGCACGGGCGGGGGCGGATTTCCTGATCTGCCCGGACAACACGATTCACCAAGCGTTCCCGTATTTCCTCGATCGCTCACCGCGGCCATGGCTGCACATCGCTGAGGAAGTAGCGCGCGAAGCCAAGGGGCGCGGATATCGCCGCGTCGGCCTGACCGGCACCAAGTTGCTGATGGAGGGACCGGTTTATCCGCCGAGGTTTGCCGAGGTGGGCATCGAACTCTGCCTGCCGACGCCTGAGGCCCGCCGGGCCATCAACCGGATCATCTTCGAAGAGTTGGTGTACGGCAAGTTTTTTCCCGAGTCCCTGGCTTACTTCCAGCAGGTGATCGAGGGCTTCAAGAACCAGGGATGCCAGGCGGTCGCGCTGTCCTGCACTGAGATCCCGCTGCTGGTCAACGATTCCAATTCGCCGCTGCCGACGCTGGACTCGACGCGGCTGTTGGCGAGGGCGGCGTTGCGAAGAGCGGTCGCGAGTCGCGAGTCGTAAGTCGCGAGCAAAAGCCAGGAGCCAAAAGCTAAGAGCTAAAGGCTGGTTTACTCGATCTGCACCAGCCTGCCGGCGTCCGGGGCGGCACCGGCGGGGGGAGCAGGGACACGCTCCTGCGGTCCGCGGAAGAAGTCGAGATACGACACTTGGTGCACGCACGACACGGTGCAGTGGGGCGCGCAGCCCTTCTCGGTCAGGTATTCGCGGCGGATGTCCGCGACCATGTACTCTTCGAGCGGCGTGGCAGGATAGCCGCGCTGCTGGGAGCAGTAGTGTACCAGGCCGTCCTCGCATATGTAGAGATAGCGGGCTCCGGCGCGGCAGCGCCAGTTGTTGGGGCGGCCGTCGGCGATGTTGTCCTGGAAACGGTTGACGCGCGCGTAGCTGCCCTTCTCCATCGCTTTCATCTGGCGGTAGATGGCGCGCTCTTGTCCCCCGAGCGGAAGCAGTTGGCCGTCGCCTGCGTGGATGATCCCCACCGTCGAAGTGAACCCCAGCTCCAGGGCGCGCCGGCCGATGACCACGGCATCCTGCGGATTCTTGATACCACCACCCACCACCGAGTTGATGTTGACGTGGAACTCGGCATGTTCGGCCAGCAACTGCAGCTTCTTGTCGAGCACCTTGAGGCTCTTCTTCGAGACCTCGTCGGGCATTACATTGTCGATGGAGATCTGCAGGTGCTCCAGCCCGGCGCGGTTCAGGCGCTGGATGCGTTCGGCAGTCAGCAGGTAGCCGTTAGTGATCAGGCCGCACAAGGCGCCGGTCGAACGGATGCGGCTGAGGATGGCGTCCAGGTCGGGATGCAGCAGGGGCTCCCCGCCGGAGACCGTCATGATGGTGGTGCCCAGTTCGGCCAGCTTGTCGATGCGGCGGAACATGGTCTCCAGCGGCACCGGCTTCGAGATGGCGTCGAACTCGTTGCAGTAGGCGCAGGCCAGGTTGCAACGCCGCATAGGGATGATGTGCGCCAGCACGGGATGGTCCGTGGAGAGCAGGCCCTTGGCGATCATCTTCCACTCGCGGAAGCGGCGATGGGTCGCGTTGAGGTAGCGCCTGGCTCTTACGGCGGATGCGGGCATAAGGACTCAGTGTACTAGACCATGGACGTGCCCAGGGAGCGAGGGGTTCCCTTTATTTTGCGTAATTTAGCCGTCGAACCGCGCCTATCCGCCAGCCATCGGTCGCACGCGATGAGGCAAGAGCAGCCCACGCGGTCCGCACCACCGTGGTCACCGCCCACCAGCCAAAGACGACCGCGGAAGTGGT
>DASQGF010000185.1:0-8460 GCA_035632755.1 Terriglobales bacterium | reverse complement strand
GGCATACCTGCTGACCCGAGGCCCTTACTCCTCTTCTTCCTCCGGGGCGCCGCGGGCGGCCTTGGACGCGGTGATGATCTTCTCCTGCAACTGCGCCGGCACGATGTCGTAGTGGTCCATTTCCATGTTGAAGCTGCCGCGGCCCTGGGTCATCGAGGTCAGGTCGGCGCCGTAGGTCAGCATCTCGGCCATGGGCACTTCGGCCTTGACCACGGTCTTTCCGCTCTTGTTGTCCATACCCTGGATGCGGCCGCGGCGCGAGTTGAGGTCGCCCATGATGGCCCCGGCGAATTCGTCCGGCACCTCGATCTCCACCTTCATCACCGGCTCCAGCAGCGTGGGCTTGGCCTGCTCCATCGCCTTCCTGAAGGCCAGCCGGCCGGCGAGCTGGAAGGACAGGTCGCTGGAGTCCACGTCGTGATACGACCCGTCATAGAGCACAACCTTGAAGTCCACCACCGGATAGCCTGCAAGATAGCCGCGCGCCGCCGCGTCTTTGATCCCTTTCTCCACCGCAGGGATGAAGTTCCTGGGGATGGCGCCGCCGAAAATGTCGTTGACGAACTCGAACTCTCCCCCGCGCGGCAGCGGCTCCATTTTGATGCGGCAGACGCCGAACTGCCCGTGGCCGCCGGTCTGCTTCTTGTGGCGGCCTTCCACGTCGGCGCGCCCGCGGATCGTCTCCCGGTAGGGCACCTTCGGCGCCTTCAGGTTGACCTCGGTGTGGTAGCGCTTCTTCAGCTTCGAGACCACGACTTCAATGTGCTGCTGCCCGGTGCCCGCCACCAGGAACTCCTTGGTCTGCGGGTCGCGGAAGAAGCGCAGCATCGGGTCTTCTTCCATCAGCTTGTGGATGCCGTTGGAGAGCTTGTCCTCGTCGGCGCGCGTCTTGGGCTCGACCGCAAAGCTGATCGCCGGCTCAGGGAGCTTCACGGCCGGATACTGGATGGGCGCAGCCTTGTCGCCCAGGGTGTCGCCGGTGAGGGTGTCGCGCAGCTTGGCCACGGCGCCGATGTCTCCGGCGTGCAGCTCCGGCACCGGGACCTGGTTCTTGCCCTGCATGATGGACAGGTGCGCCAGCTTCTCGCTGCTGTTCTTGGTGAAGTTCTGCACCACAGCTTCGGTCTTCACTACGCCGGAGAAGACCTTGAAGAATGAAATGCGGCCGGCGAAAGGATCGGAGACCGTCTTGAAGATGTACAGGGAGAGCGGCTCCGAGTCCGCCACCTTGCGCCGCGGAGGCTCGCCGTTGCCGGACGTGGGCGCGCCTTCGACCTGAGCGCGGTCAGTTGCCGCCGGCAAGTAGTCGGCGATGAAGTCCAGCAGGCGGTCGGTGCCGATGTTTCCCAGCCCCGAGGCGAAGAGCACGGGATAGATGCGCCGCTCGCGCACAGCCTCGCGCAATCCGCCCACCAGGTGCTCCTCCGAGATGGTGCCCTTGTCGAAGAATTCCTCCATCAGCGCGTCGTTGCCCTCGGCGATCAACTCCACCAGCTTCTCGTGCGCCTCCTTGGCCTGCTCGGCCAGGTTTCCGGGGATCTCGCCTTCCTTGCCTTTGCCGTTACCGCCCAGGTCGTAGGTGCAAGCCTTCATCTTGACGAGATCGACCACGCCGCTCAGGTTCTTCTCGCTGCCGATGGGCAGCTCGACCGGTATCACCGTGCGGCCGAAGTTGGAGGTCAGCGACTCCATCACGCGTCCGAAGTCGGCGCGCTCGCGGTCCATGCGGCTCACCACGATGGCGCGCGGCAGTTGGAACTCTTCGCAGTAGTTCCACACCTTGTCCGTGACTACCTCAACGCCGCTCACCCCGTCCACCACCACCAGCGCCGATTCGGCCGCCACCATCGCGGTCTTGGCCTCGTGGACGAACATGTTGAATCCGGGCGTATCGAGGAAGTTGACCTTGGTCTTGCCCCACTCGGCATAGGCGAGCGCGGTGGAGATGGACATCGAACGCGCGACCTCTTCCTCGTCGAAGTCGGTGACGGTGCTGCCGTCATCTACGCGTCCCAGCCGCTGGGTCGAACCGGCGGTGTATAGCATGCCGGAGACAAGCGAGGTCTTGCCGGCATCGCCGTGTCCGACCAGGGCTACATTACGCACGTTTGCGCCTTCGTAAACTTTCACGGGTCACTCCTTCACGCTGCGAGGTCGGGGCACTCAGGCCCGGCGGAGAAGTCAGGCAGAACCCTACGATGCTAGCACACGCCAAAATCGGGGCTCAATAGCGGGGATGCGGGCAGTCTAGAGACGCATCATGCTGCGTCTCTACGTGTATTACGCATTCGGTCTATAATCTCCCGATTCGCATGCGCCGCTCCACTGCAACCACGTTGTTGCTGCTGATACTGGCGGCGTTCCTCGCGCCGGCTGCACTGGCGACGGCAACCAACCCAACGCCCGCCTGCTGCCGCACGACAGGTCCGCACCGCTGCTCGGCAACGGTTCCAGGCGGGACGGACACCGGGCTCCAGGTTCAGGGGCAATCCTGTCCATACCGTAAACCCCTGACGTTTTCCGGTTCCGCGGCGCCGCCACCCGCGGCCGAGACCGTCGCTCCGGCCGATGCGCATCCCTTCCTCAACGACTTCTATCATGAGCTGTTCGTCTCCCAGGGCGAGCGGCCGCATCCTGAGCGCGCCCCTCCGCAACCCTCGCTTCCACCCCAGCGCGCCTAAAGCGGGCGCCCCGGGGACCCCGGGCTGAAGTAACGCTCGGCCCGATTCCTGTCTCGTTTCAGTGGGGGGTTCAATGCGATCGGCACAAGCTGTGCTTTGCGGCGCCCTTTTGCTGCTTGGCACCGTTTCATACGCCACGATTTTCGGCACCATCCGGGGTCTCGTCCACGATCCCCAGCACCGGCCAGTGCAGGGGGCCGAGATCACCGTTCACGCCATAGGTTCCGACTGGACGCGAACCACCACCAGCAACGAACGGGGGGAATTTCAGGTGGACGCTGTGCCGCTGGGCGAGTATTGGGTGTCGGCCAGCGCGCCGGGCTTCGTCGCCCCGCCGCAGAATGTCATGCTCACTTCGGGCAGCGTCGCCAACCTCCACTTTCAGTTCGCGGTGGCCGCTCCGACCATGTCCATCACCGTGTTGGCCGCGGCGGATGAGGTCAACCCCGAGTCCGCGACTCCGACCATCCCGATCTCCCACCAGCAGATCGCGCTCACGCCGGGTGCGGAGCGTGCCAACAGCCTGTCCATGATCACCGACTTCGTCCCCGGCACTTACATGGTCCACGATCAGCTCCACTTCCGGGGGGGCCACCAGGTCACGTGGCTGGTGGACGGCGTTCCCGTGCCCAACACCAACATCGCCAGCAATGTAGGTCCGCAGTTCGATCCCAAGGACATCGCCACGCTCGAGGTCCAGCGCGGCGGATTCTCGGCGGAATACGGCGACCGCGCCTACGGCGTGTTTAACGTGGTGACGCGCTCCGGTTTCGAGCGCAACAATGAAGGCGAACTGGTTTTGAGCTACGGCAGCTTTAACCAGACCGACAACCAGCTCAGCTTCGGCAGCCACACGCAGCGGTTCGCGTACTATGCCAGCCTGAGCGGCAACCGCACCGACCTGGGGCTGGAGACGCCCGTCCCGGAAGCACTGCACGACCAGGCCGCCGGCCTGAGCGGCTTCGTCTCGCTCATCTTCAACCGCACGCCTTCGGACCAACTGCGGCTGGTGGCCTCCGTTCGTGGCGACCACTACCAGGTCCCCAATACGCCTGGGCAGCAGGCAGACATCTGTCTCGACATCACCCAGGGCTGCCACCTCCGCGACGTGGAGGACGAGCGCGACGACTTCGTCAACTTCTCCTGGGTACACACCGCGGGCAGCGGCCTGACCTTCACGCTTTCGCCTTTCTACCACTTCAACCGAGCGCACTACATCGGAGGCGCGGGCGACCTGCCCGTCATCCCCAAGGACGATCGTGGGTCGAATTACGCCGGCGGCGTGGTCTCCCTGGGCGTCGTGCGCGGAAAGCACAACGCTCGTGTCGGTCTGGAGGGTTTCACCCAGCACGACAACCAGCTACTCAGCCTGCAACGGACAAACCCCGTCGTGCTTGCCCCGTCGAGTGAGCGCGACCTGGCTTGGGGAAGCCTCGCAGTGTTGTTCCTGGAAGACCAGTACAAGCTGACCCGATGGCTGACTCTCAATGGCGGCGTGCGCCTCACCCGCTTCTCCGGCGGGGTAACGGAGAACATTGCCGATCCGCGCATCGGAGCGGCCATCCAGATTCCACATCTGGGTTGGGTCCTGCGCGGCTTCTGGGGACGCTTCTACCAGGCGCCGCCGCTGCTTACGGTTTCCGGACCTCTGCTCGAGGTCGCCGCCTCGCAGGGCTTCGATTTTCTGCTGCTGCGTGGCGAGCGCGATGAACAGTACGACGTCGGCATCAGCATTCCCCTCCATGGCTGGACGCTCGAGGCCGACAACTTCCGCACCAGCGCCAAGAACTTCTTCGATCACGACGTGCTGGGGAACTCCAACATCTTCTTTCCGCTGACCATCGAGCGGGCGCGGATCAAGGGGACAGAGCTTGCGATACGCAGTCCCCATCTGGCCGGCCGCGCGCAGTTCCACCTGGCCTGGTCGCACCAGTTCGCACAAGGGCAGGGGGGAGTGACGGGCGGGCTCACCGATTTCTCGCCTCCCGGAACCGGCCTGTTTTTTCTCGACCACGATCAGCGCGACACGCTGAGCACCGGGTTCACCGTCAACCTGCCGTGGCATGCCTGGACATCCGGCAACCTGAGCTTTGGCTCGGGATTCCTGAACGGCAACGGGCCTGACCACCTGCCGTCGCACGCCACCTTCGACTTGTCCCTGGGCAAGAATTTCGGAGAACGCTGGTCGGTGCAGGCGAGTGCCCTAAACCTGGCCAACAGCCGCTATCAGCTCGACAGCAGCAACACCTTCGGTGGCACGCACTATAACTATCCCCGCGAGGTGTTCGTGCAGGTGAAATACAGGTTCCATTACTGAAGGAAGCAGGGGGCAGGGAGCAGGATGCAGGTCTGTCTTCCTGCCTCCCGCCTCCTGTATTCTGTGCCTGACGCGTGCCGGAGGTTTCGGTTAACATGGAGGGAGTCTTGGGGCGAGGACGGCCCGGCCTTGCGGTCCTTTGCCTGACAAAGGTTGACCATGCATTTGCGACGAATCGCAACCTTATTCCTGTTGTTGCTGATGGGCATCGCGGCGATAGCCGCTCCTGCCCGTGACACCCGCGCCCTGCGCCCGCCGAAAGGCGCCCGCGTCGCCATTGTGGTCTTTGAAGACCTGCAGTGTCCCGACTGCGCCCGCGCCAATCCCCTGCTGGAAGAAGCGGCGCGCACGTACAAGATCCCGCTGGTCCGCTACGACTTCCCCTTGCCTATGCATAACTGGTCGTTCCAGGCGGCGGTCCTGGCGCGGTATTTCGATACTAAATCGCAGAAGCTGGGGGACGAGTTCCGCAGCGAGTTGTTCAAGCATCAGCCCGAGATCACGCCCGAAAACCTACGCCCATTCGCCGAGAAGTTCGCCCAGGAACACAAGACGGCGCTGCCTTTCGTGGTCGATCCCAAGGGGGAGCTGGAGCGCAAGGTGAGGGCGGACTACCAGCTTGGGCAGGCCACCGGCATCCAGCACACGCCGACGATTTATGTGGTTAACAACAGCACCACCGGGCAGCCCTTCGTCGAAGTGGTGGATCGGACCAGGCTCTACCAATTGATCGACGACATGCTGCAACAGGCCGGCCCGGCCACATCGGTGACGACCACCCGCGCCAAGAAGCAATAGTCGATAGAGGGTGGAGGAGTCTCCGCCTTACGCCGCGGTCTGCGCGTCCGAATTGATCTTACGCAGCGCCTCCAGGATCTCGTCGATGTCCGGCACCTGGTCCAGGCGGTATTGCTCGAGCCACGCGATCTTGCCGCTCTTATCGACGATGGCGATGGTCCGCTCGCTAATGCCGGGCAGCGGCGGCCCCTCCCGCAGCAGGCCGTATTTCTGGATGACCTCGGCGTGGGGATAGAAATCGCTGCACAAGGGATAGTTCAGCAATCCGATGTCTTTTTTCTGCCAGGCAATGTGGCTGAACACGGAATCCACGCTGATGCCCACGACCTGGGCATCGAGGCCGGCGAACTGGTCACGCTCTACCGCGTAAGCCGGCATCTGCGCCGATCAAGTCGGCGTCCAGTTCAGCACGTAGAACGCCAGCACGACGTTCTTGCCGCGCAGGTCGTTGAGCTTGAACTTCTGCCGCTTGTCGCCCAGCACCGCCGGCAGCTCGAAATCCGGCGCCAGGTCCCCCACCTTGACCGCTGGCATGGATCCTCCCCCTAGAGAACGCAAACTTGGGATTCTAGTCGGCGCTCCCACCACGGGCAAGTTACAGGATGATGAATTTTCGCGCGCGGGGAAACGCGGAGGACACGGCGAACGGACTCCTGCTCTGGCTGGAGTGCTGACTGCTGACTGCTACTTCCCCGCCAACTGCCGCAGTACATATTGCAGGATCCCGCCGTGCTGGTAGTACAGCACTTCCTGCGGTGTGTCGATGCGCACGGTTGCGGGGAACTCGATCACGTTCCCGTCGGCGCGCTTGGCTCGCACCTTCAACCCGCGCCCGCCGGCGAAATTGCTGGCCAGCATCTTCTTGAGGCCAGAGATCTCGTACGTCTCTTCACCCGAAAGTCCGAGCGAGTCGGCGTTATCGCCTTCCTTGAACTGCAGCGGGACGATGCCCATGCCCACAAGGTTCGAGCGGTGGATGCGCTCGTAGCTTTCGGCGATGACCGCGCGGATGCCCAGCAGCGCCGGCCCCTTGGCCGCCCAGTCGCGCGACGACCCTGAGCCGTACTCCTTGCCCGCCAGCACCACCAGCGGCACGCCTTCCTTCTGATATTTCTCCGACGCCTCGAAGACCGTCATGCCTTCGCCGTCGGGCAGGTGGCGCGTCCAGCCCCCTTCGGTGCCGGGCGCGAGCTGGTTGCGTAGCCGGACGTTGGCGAAGGTGCCGCGCACCATCACCTCATGGTTACCGCGGCGCGAGCCGTAGGAGTTGAAATCCTTCACGTCCACGCCGTGCGCGATCAGGTATTTGCCCGCCGGGCTGTCGGGCTTGATCGAGCCCGCGGGCGAGATGTGGTCGGTGGTGATCGAGTGCCCGAGCTTCAGCAGCACGCGCGCGCCCTTGATGTCCTTCACCGCCGGCGGCTTCACCGGCATGTCCACGAAGTAGGGCGGGTGCTTGACGTAGGTAGACTTCGGTTCCCACGCGAAAGTCTCGCCCGAAGGCACTTTGAGCGAGCGCCAGCGTTCGTCGCCGTGGAACACGCCGGCATAGCTCTTCTGGAACATGCTGGACTGGATGGAGCGCTGCACCGTTTCCACCACTTCGCGCTGCGTCGGCCAGATGTCGCGCAGGAAAACCGGTTTGCCGTCCTTGCCGGCGCCGAGCGCGTCTTTGCTCATGTCGATGTCGATACGGCCGGCCAGCGCGAAGGCCACCACCAGCGGTGGCGACATCAGGTAATTGGCGCGGACCTCGGGGTTGATCCGCCCTTCGAAATTGCGGTTGCCGGAGAGCACCGAGACCGCCACCAGGTCCTTGTCCTGTATCTCGCGCGAGATCTCCGAGGGCAGGGGGCCCGAGTTGCCGATGCAGGTGGTGCAGCCGTAGCCCACCAGGTTGAACTTCAGCTTTTCTAGAAACGGCATCAGGCCGGCTTCGCTTAGGTATTCAGTGACGACCTTCGATCCCGGTGCCAGCGACGTTTTCACCCACGGCTTAGTCGCGAGTCCCTTCTCGACCGCCTTCTTCGCCAGCAGGCCCGCTGCAACCAGCACCGAAGGATTCGAGGTGTTGGTGCAACTGGTGATGGCCGCGATCACCACGGAGCCGTCTTCCAAATGCCCATTGCCGGAGGCGACCTTCGCCGCCTTCTTCGCGCCCGGCTTCTGCAACGTAGGCAGCGCTTGTTCGAACGACGTGCGCGCCGCCGAGAGCGTCACGCGATCCTGCGGACGCTTGGGACCGGCGATGCTCGGCTCCACGGTCGAGAGGTTGAGTTCGAGATTGTCCGAGTAGACCGCTTCGGGCGTGCTCTCGGTGTGGAACAGTCCCTGCTCCTTGCAGTAGGCCTCGACCAGCGCGATCTGCTCTTCGCTGCGTCCGCTGAAGCGCAGGTAGCGCAGCGTCTCCTCGTCTACGGGGAAGATGCCGCAGGTCGCGCCATACTCGGGCGCCATGTTGGCGATGGTGGCGCGATCGGCGAGTGGCAGCGTCCGCAGCCCGGGTCCGTAGTATTCGACAAACTTGCCCACCACACCTTTCTTGCGCAGGATCTCGGTGACCGTGAGCACGAGGTCCGTCGCAGTCGAGCCTTCGCGCAACTGGCCGGTGAGCCTGAAGCCAACCACGTTCGGGATCAGCATCGAGACTGGCTGCCCGAGCAT
>DASQGF010000184.1:0-12402 GCA_035632755.1 Terriglobales bacterium | reverse complement strand
AGTTGGGTGGTAAATGGCGCCTCGGTTTCTGTCCAGGAGCAGGGTGCTTGGCTGAACAATGTGCACAGCGAGTATGCCCTGGATTCACTGGCCCGGGTTTTGATGTCCGTCCTGCTGCTGCCCCGCCAGGGTCTTCTCCTTCATGCCTCCACCATCCTGCACCGCGGTAGCGCGCATGTTTTCATGGGGCAATCGGGAGCCGGCAAGAGCACCGTGGCGGGACTCTCCGCGCCGCGCCAGCCGTTAACCGACGAAATCTCTCTCCTGCGCTTTTCGCAGGGCTCCCTGTGGGCGTACGGCACGCCCTTCTGGGGAGGCTTCCGCAGCGACGGAACCAACATCAAGGCACCCGTCGCCGGCATCTACGCCCTGAAGCAAGCGACGGAGCACGCACTGGAGCCGCTGTCCGGCGCCGAAGCCGTGCGCGCGCTGCTGGGCAACGTCCTGTTCTTTTCGAAACAGACTGCGGACAAGCGCGAGGTCCTGCAACTCGCCGCGCGCATCGTTCAGCAGGCGCCGGTTCGCCGGCTGTGTTTTCGCCGCGATCCCGGTTTCTGGGAGGTTATCAGTCATGGATGAAACCAGATTTGCGTGCAACCCGCTCGCCGCATGGACCGAGATCAACGGCAATATCGTTCTCGTCTCGCCCGAGGACAGCGTTTTGCACGAGCTTAACCCGACCGCGAGTTTCATCTGGAAGCATGCCGCCGGCGAACTCACGGCGGCGGAGGTGGCGCGCTTGCTCACTTCCGAATTCGAGGTTGCTCCGGAAGTGGCGCGCGCCGATGCGGAAGAGTTTCTGGCGTTGCTGGCGCAAAAGCGACTGCTGCTGCAGCAGCCTGCCTCCGAGGCCGTGAGGTGACGATGACGGGCTTGATGGACCGGCTGATCTTCCGGTCGTTGAAGAGTCATCTGCCTCTCAACGCTCATTTCGACATCACCTACCGCTGCAACGAACGCTGCGTGCACTGCTATCTCGATCATGAAGACCACGGCGAGATGACCACCAGCGAGGTGAAAGGCGTTCTCGACCAGTTGCGCGCCGCCGGAACCCTCTTCCTTACTTTCAGCGGGGGAGAGGTGTTCCTGCGCAAGGATTTTTTCGAGTTGCTGGCCTATGCCCGCCAGCTCCATTTCGACCTCTGCCTCAAGACCAACGGCGTCCTGATCGATGCCGTGCGCGCCCGCCGGCTCAAGGAGATGGGCGTTCGCAAGGTGCAGATCAGCATTTACAGCGGCCGTCCTGAGGTGCACGACGCCATCACCAAGCTCCCAGGTTCGTTCACCCGTTCCATCGCAGCAGTGAGATTTCTCAAACAACAAGGATTGCAGGCGGCCATCGCCTGCCCCATCATGCCGCAGAACGTGGCCGACTATCGCCAGGTGGTGGATCTCGCCGCCGAACTCGGCGTTGCCTATCTGCTGGATCTCACCATCACTCCCAAGATGGATGGCGACCGGGCCCCGCTGGCGCTGCGCGAAGATTCCCAAAGCCTGCTTCCCATCCTCACCGATCCGGTGGTCAACGCCAAGCACTCCAGGAGCGAGGAATCCCAACCGGAGGAATACTCGGATCCTTGTTACGACATCCCGTGCAGCGCCGGGCACAATAGCTGCTACATCACGCCTTACGGCGATGTGACCGCCTGCGTGCAGATGCCGGTGGCCGCCGGGAACCTGCGCCGCCATTCTTTCCAGGACATCTGGTACGGCTCGCGCGAGCTGCGGCACCTGCGCGACCTCCACGACAGCGAAGTTCCCATCTGCTCCACCTGCTCCATTCGCAAGTTCTGTCAACGATGCCCCGGGCTGGCGCACATGGAGGCCGGAAACGCGGAAGGTCCCTACGAGCGCGCCTGCGAGCTGGCCGAAACCAGCGCCCGGCTGGCTGGCGTTGCCCACCCGGTCAGTGCCTATCACCTCCTAAGGAACAGCGGCGGGACTGCCCAGTCGGCCAGCGTACGGTCGGCCAATGGGAGTGCCTCAGGGGTAACTAAGAGCAGGCTGATTACGATTGCTTCAGCGGTTGATTTGCAGTTGAATCGCCAATAACGCGTAGAGAGATAGCTATGGATCATGAGCACCGAGCTGAGTCGCAAACACCCGCGGTAACTATCAAGAAGCCATACACCAAGCCCACCTGCGTTTCGGAAGACATTTTCGAAACCACCGCGCTCGCTTGCGGCAAGCGTCCCGGCGGCGGAGGCTTCTGCGCCGGCCATCCGCGCAACTCTTGAGGGAATCGCCGGATGCCGCGCGTGAGAAATTTAGCAAATCGGGATCAAGGGGCGCCGCCAGTATGCGGGATCGTCCAGGGCGCCCCACCATTATTCCGGGAGGTTGCAGGTACATGTCCTCGCTGAGGCAGGTTCTCGCGTTTTCTCTTACCCTGTTGATGGTTGTGACTCCGTTCTTGTTCCACGGGGTTTCGTGGGCACAGGAGGCCACCACCCTGGCCACTTCTGCGGCCGACGCCACGATTGACCAGGCGAATCCCAATACCAATTTTGGTGCGGGCACCACGCTCGGCACGGCGGGCAGTGCTACCGCCGGCCTTGTCCAGCGTTCGGTCGTGCGCTTCGATCTCAGCACGCTCGCCAATCAAGGGGTTGCGGTCAAGGCGGCCACCTTGAATATGACCTTGACCGACCCGCCCAGCGCAGGGCGCACCATCGAGGTCCACAACCTGACCACGCCTTTCACCGAGGGCACGGTTACCTGGAATTCGCCCTGGACTACGGCCGGAGGCGATTTCGGGGCGAGCCTGATCACGACGGGTTCGGGCACAACCAGAAGCAACCAAATTAGTTGGACTGATACCGCCGGCACTCTGGCCGCCGCCGTTACGGGGTGGTTCACCAACAATACCGGCTTCCTGCTAAAGGATCAGACGGAGACGAGCAACAGCCTGGCAGCAATCGCTCATGTCCAAACTGTTACGGGGAACGTAAATACGACGACGACGGCGACGGTAACCACCAGCAGCTCGATCACTGCGCAGGATGGAAACGTCTATGTCGCGGCCATCGCCAGCACCAACAACCGACCCGTGCAAAGCGTAACCGGCCCGGCCGGGCTGACATGGACGGCCGTTGAGGGACAAGCCAGCGATGATTTCCTGAACCGCATCGAGCTTTGGAAGGCTACAGGCACACCTACCGCCAATGGCACAGTTACGGCGACCTTCGGCAGCAACGGCGCACAAGGCATTATCGTCTCGCGATACACAGGAGTGAATCCAGACAGTCCGATCGGGGCCCTAGCCTCGACCGACTCCGCGGGAGCGGCGACCGGGGTCAACCTCAACTTCAACACCATTGGCCACAACTCGGTGCCCATCGGAGCGACTGCGGAGGCCAACGGTGTGACCTTTACCGTTGGCGCGAACTACACCGCGGACGCTGATACTGGCGCGGCCGGCACTACCGAAGGCGTGGAACTTGAACGCCGGGCTGCGCTTGCCACCCCAACAAATGGGGTCGCCGTCAATGGCACGCTGAGCCTTGCACGACACTGGGCCCTCATTGGCGCAGAACTCCTGCAGGAGATGGCTCCCCGCTGGGCTTCGCGCGAGAGTACGGTCACGGGCAATCCGCCAACCTTGGACCTGACCTACGATCGCGCCCCCACCGGCATGACCATGGTTCCTCGGGCCGGCACACCGGGAGTCTCCGAGGTCACTGTCAGTTGGGGGTTTGGCGGAGCGTGCAGCAACAACAATGTGTACAGGGGCAGCTACTTCACCCAAGACATTAACGGCGGAGCAGGCAGCGCAACCTCCCCAATTGCGGACGGCAACGGAGCCCCGAATGCGGGCAGGGTTGGTAGTACCAGTGAGGTCGTAATATTCCAGCAAAACGGCGGCAACCCTTGTGCCACTACCTTCTCCGTAGAAAATGGGTTCAACGCCGCCCAAGGATCCAGCGCTACTGGAGGCGACGTTATCGTTCTGGCTGGTCAGTCGAATAGCTTCACGGGGTTCGCGTTCGACAACCAATTCATCACTGGCTCGGCGGCGGGTGCCAACCACTACTCCAATGGCGTCGTGGTTACCGGCACCACCAACACCGGCGGCGGTACCACCAAGCTGTGGAGTTACAAGACCGCAGCCACCACATTTGCGGCGCCCGGCCTGACGGCCAGCGGCGTCGTCGTCACCGCCGGCAACGACAGCAAGCTGCACAGTGTGAGTGACAGCACTGGCGGCCGGGACTACCTCCCCGGCACCGTGGTCGGTACCGACCCCGGCGCGCTGGGCGGAGCGGTCCAGTCGCGGCCTCCTGTCATTCCCCGCGACGTGCTGGAAGTCGGGAACCCCTGCGCCAACACTTGCGATGTGGCTTATGTAGGCGCGGGCGATGGCAGGGTGTACGCCTTCCGCACCGATACCGGCGCCCAGCTATGGCAGTCAGCGGTCCTGGTGGCCAACGCCTCCATTCAGGGCGCGGCTGCGGTACAACTGGTGCAGTTCAGCAGCGGCCTCGCTCACGATACCGTCATCGTCGGCACACACTGCAACACTTGCGGCAGTAACGTTCACGGCAATGCCATCGTGGCCCTGCGGGGCGACACCGGCGCCGAGCTGTGGCGCTGCAACACCGCTTCGCCCGGCGGGCCCCTCACCCCTTGCGGCAACATGGACATCATCAGCTCCACCCCGGTAATCGATTACGCCAGCAACAACGTCTGGGTCACCAGCCGTTCCAACGGCGGGACTCAGCCCAGTGTCTGGAGAGTGAACACCACGAACGGGAGCAAGGTCGCCGGGATCACGCTAGCTGGCGGCACCTCGACAGATGTGGATGCGTCGCCCTCGCTGAGCTACACCAATAGCGGCGGCTCCTCGTCACCTCCGGCCTTCCTTTACGTCCTGACCGGAGCCAGCGGCGCAAATGGCGACTTGAGAGTCGTGGATCCCAGCAGCAACACCGTCGTCGCCACCACGCCCGCCCTGGGCGGCTCCGGCGTCGCCAACGCCTTCCCGTTGCCTTTCTATGACGGCACGCAGACCGGCTGCGATGACGTTTACTTCGCCACCGGCGGTACCACCAAGGGCGTGCACCGGAGGACTTTCAAACGCAGCAGCCCCGTGGGCTTCGGCGCCAGCCCCTGCAACTTTGCCAACAACAGTTGGGACCGCACTGCCACCATCGGAGCCACGCCTTCCAATCCGATTGACAACGGCTTCCCGTCGCCCACGGCGCTATACTTCGGATCGGGCGACGGCCACATTCACAAGATCAAGACCAGCGACGGCACCGATGCCGCTGGTACCGCGTCGGTGACCGTCAATGCCGGCAGCCAGCTTGGCGATATCAGCCTTGATGGCATCAAGAACCAGCTCTACATCGGAGATGCAGCAGGACGAATCTATGGCTTCCAAAGCTTCTAGCAAAGTGCGCTCTTTCCTTCCGGTGCTGGCGGCGGTGTGCCTTGCGCTTTCCGCCGCCAGTGTGGCTCAGCATCCAAATTCGCCCAACCAGGATACTGCCCCCCCTCGCCCGCATGGCCCGCAACCTTCGGCCACTCTCTCCATCTGTGCCGAGACGTGTGGCAGCACGTTCCATATCGACCAGGTCCACGCCCTTACTATGATTGTGAATTGGCGGAACGCCGCGGGCAAACACACGCAGCAAATCAAGTTCCTGCTGCCCAAGGGCGAGACGTACCAGATCATGGAGACGAAGTTCGAGGGCAATGGGCCGCAGAGCAGTGTTCTGCCCGTGGCCGGGACCTGGATCCAGGCCAAGGAGCTGACCGGCAGGTGGACGGTGCAGGTTTACCTCGACGGGCAGTTGGTCACGCAGTCAGGGTTTATTTTCCATCGCAACTAGCGGGACGAAATCTTGCGGCGATAGTGAAGGCCTTAAGGCCTGGGCGCTATCGCCGTTGCCACAGCATGCAGGTGAGGAGTACGCCTCACCGTTTCCTCGCCATAGAATGAGCAGCTTAGTCGTCGGCACCAGAGATCACGCAGCGAAGTGTGGCTTGGCCGCTCAGGCCCTGCGCCGCTTCGGCGAGCTGCGCCTGCGCGTCTCCGGCAGCAGCATGCTGCCCGCGCTCTGGCCGGGTGACCTAGTGGTCATCCGCAGCGCCGCGCTGGCTGAGTTGTCGCGTGGTGACCTGGTGCTCTTCCTGCGCCAGGACCGGTTCTTCGTTCACCGTGTGCTGGCAGTTTCCGGCAGCGGCCTGCTGACCCGCGGGGATGCGCTTTCCGCTGCTGATCCTCCGGTCAGCTCGCAGGAACTCCTCGGCCGCGTGGTTTCCGTCAGGCGCAACGGCCGATTGCTTCCGCCCCTGCCTCCCGGCTGGCTGGCGCGCACTCTGGCCTGCATAGTGCGGCATTCGACACGGGTTCACAATCTGGTGATGCGTCTGCGCGGGCTCCATTGCCGGGTTCTCGGTCGCGCACGCCGGTCTGGCGCTCTTGGCGCCGCTGACATCTCCCAGCCCTCGTGCTAGTCTTCTCCGGTGGATCAGGTTGTCGCCATCGCGGTGGGCGGTGTGCCGGTTCGCCTGCGTACTTCGGATCCAGTTTTCCGGCAGCAGCTTCTTGACCGTTACCGGCAGTTCCTGGCTCCCTCGCCGGCCGCCGATCTGGAATTCGAGATTGAGCTTACGCCTACTGGCGTCGCCGATCCCGGCATTGACGTCGATGTCCGCTGTGTGAACGGCCGCTGGTTCTTCCGCCGCGGCGACTTTCAAGCCGAGTGGGACTCGGCTTCCGGACGCGGTCGCGTGCGCCATGCCCCGAGCCCTTACGCCATCGACTCCGTTCTGCGCATCCTTCACAGCATTCTTCTGGCCAATGAAGGCGGTTTCCTGGTGCACTCGGCCAGCGCGGTTCGCGGAGGGCGCGCGTTCCTGTTTTCCGGTCTCTCCGGAGCGGGCAAGACCACGATCTCGCGCCTGGCGCCCCCGGACGTCACCTTGCTGACCGACGAGATTTCCTATGTGCGCCGCGAGCGCGCCGGATATCGCGCCTTCGGCACGCCCTTTGCCGGGGAACTGGCGCGCGTGGGCGAAAACATCGCGGCGCCCGTCGCTGCTCTCTACCTGCTTTCCCAAGGCAAGGAGAATCGCCTGGACCCAATTCCCGCGGCCGATGCCGTGCGTCTGCTCATGCGCAACATCCTCTTCTTCGCGCATGAACCTCTTCTCGTGCGGCGCATCTTCCAGGCTGCCTGTGACTTTGTGGCCACGGTCCCCGTCCGCCGCCTCACCTTCTTTCCCGACCAGCGGGTTTGGGAAATGATCCGATGAGGCCCAAGTAACCTGGCGTACGGCCGCGCTACAGCCCTCTGGTGCGCAAGAACTCCGCCACCACCTGCTTCGCGTCGCGATGCTCGCCGTCCACCGCATAGTTCATACGTCGCATGTCCTCTTCCGTGATTTTTCCCGCCAGTGCCACCAGCGCCGTTCGCACTTCGGGATGCTCTCTTAGGACCTGATCGCGCACGATCGGCACCGCGTCATAGGGCGGGAAGTAGTGGCGGTCATCATCGAGCACCACGAATCCCAATGCGCTGATGAGGCCATCGGTCGCCGAGCCCGCCACGATGTCCACCTCTTTATCCTTGAGCGCGCGGTAGAGCAGACCGAGGTCCATAATGCGCGGCGGCGCGCCGAAGCGCAGGCCGTAGGTGCGGGCCAGGCCTTGGTATCCGTCGGGCCGCTCCATGAACTCGTAGCCGAAGCCCGCACGCCACTGCGGCGCGTATTTCGCAGCCTGGGAAACGGTGCGGAGATTCAACCGCCGCGCGTCCTCACCTCGAATCACCATGGCGAAGGTGTTGTCGAACCCGAGCGGCTCGCTCACCGCCAGCCCGAACTGCCGCGCGTACCCCCGCTTGACGCGTTCGTAGACCTCCCGATGATCGCTTGATGGTTTCTCTTTGAGGATCGCGGTCAGCGCCGTGCCGGTGTACTCGACGTACATGTCGATGCGGTTGGCGAGCAGCGCCTGCTGGCAGATGTACGTGCCTGCCAGGTAAAAGCGGCGCTCGACGGGAAGCCCGGTCTTGTTCTCCAGTTGCTGTGCCAGCAGTTCGCCCAGGATCAGTTGTTCGGTGAAGTTCTTGGACCCGATCACAATGCGGCTTCGCCGCGAACCGCACGACGTGGTGAGCAGCGCCAGCGCGCAACAGAGAAGGACGGCGAAGCGTTTCATGCGTGTGGCGGACGCAGTCGCGCCTCAAGCCATCCCAGGCCCAGGTCCGCCGCCAGAGCCAGGATCGCTGCCGGGATCGCGCCCGCCAGGATGAGCGAATCGTTGACCATCGCCAGTCCCCGGAAGATGAACTCTCCGAGGCCTCCGGCTCCGATTGCGGCCGCGATGGTCGCGATGCCGATGCACAGTACGGTGGCGGTGCGGATGCCGGCGAGGATCACGCTCATCGACAACGGCAGCTCCACCTGCCACAGCATCTGGCGGCTGGTCAGACCCATGCCGCGCGCCGCTTCGCGCACGCCCGGATCGACTCCGGTGATACCGACATACGTGTTGCGGATGATCGGTAAGAGTGCGTAGAGAGCCAGGGCCGTGATCGCGATGCGGTCCGCCCGGGCACCCAGCCAGGGCGCGGGCAGCAGGAACCCGAACAGCGCCAGGCTGGGAATGGTCTCGATGATGTTGGCGCCGCCGATCACCGGCTCGCGCAGCCTGGGCTTGCGCGTCAGCAGGATTCCCGCCGGCACTCCTACCAGCACCGCAATGGCCATCGAGATCGCCACCAGCCAAACGTGTTCCAGCGTGAGCGTGGTGATCTCGACTCGATGAATCCTAAGAAATTCCATCATGGCGATCCTTTCCAGGAGATTGCAGGTTCCCGCTCCAGGCCGCGCGGTACGCCGCGACGGTTGTCTCGGGGCTCTCGAGAAACTCCGACCGCGAATAAATCCCCAGCAGCTTCCCGCCCTCAAGCAGCGCGATACGGCTGGCGAGCAGCAGGGCTTCTCCCACGTCGTGCGTCACCAGCACCGTGGCCTTTCGCACCCGCTTCTGGACTTCGAGAAATTGCCGTTGGAGTTCGACGCGGCTCAGCGCGTCCAGCGCCCCGAACGGCTCATCCATCAGCAGGATCTCGGGATCGCCGGCCAGGGCGCGCGCCACTCCCACTCGCTGCCGCTGTCCGCCCGAAAGTTGGTGCGGGTAGCGACGCCGGAACTCCTGCGGATCCAGATCAACCAGCCGCAGCATGCTATCCACGCGCTCCCGAACCTCAGGCTCCGGTTTTCCCAGCAGCCGCGGCACGAGCCCGACGTTTCTTTCCACCGTGTAGTGAGGGAAGAGGCCGGTCTCCTGGATCACGTAACCGATGTGCCGCCGCAGCGTGATCACGTCCCACTCGCGCGTCGGACGCCCGTCGACCAGCACCGCGCCTTCGCTTTCCTCCAGCAGCCGGTTGATCAGCTTCAGCGCCGTGGTCTTTCCCGAGCCGCTGCGCCCGAGCAGAACCAGCGTTTCCGCGCGCTGGACTTCCAGGTCCAGCGGCCCGAGCAGCACACGGCCTTGCGCGCGATACGTCACTCCGCGAAACGCGATGGCAGGTTCGCCCATGGATGGTTGCCCCCGGGGTCCGAAGCGGCGGAATCATACAATAGGGGCCCATTACCCCAGCACGCGCAAAACCGGCGCATGCTGGGGACCCCGGCAAACGGAGGTGAGGGATGGGGAGGGCGACGAGCTGGTCTCTCGGACGGAGCGGGGCGCTTACCTTTCCACAAGGACGCAACGCCATGGTCGTGGTGCTCACCTGGGCGGCGAGCGCCGTGGATGCGATCAGCTATCTAGGACTCGGCCATGTCTTCACCGCCAACATGACCGGCAACGCCGTGCTGCTCGGATTGGCCATCGGGCAAGGGCAGGGGCTGGCAGCTTTGCGCTCGATCATCGCGCTGGCGGGTTTCGTGCTGGGCGTCGCGTTGGGCGCAATCATTCTGGAGAAAGGGCCGCACCACACCGACTGGCCGGTGGCCGTCACACGGGCCGTGTTGGTGGAAGGGATCATCCTAGGCACGTTCACCGTGACCTGGCATCTCGGGCTGCGAGAAGGCGCCATCCTCTATGCGCTCATCACCTTGTCCGCAGTCGCGATGGGGATCCAGAGCGCCGCTATACGACATCTAAAAGTCCCGGGTATCGCCACCACCTACATCACCGGAACCCTCACGAGCATGGTGGCCGAATTCGCCATCTGGCTATATGGCTTTCGGATTTCACCCCTGGCAGTCGACCCCACAGGACAGTCTGCCACCCTTGAAGTCCCGGCGACGCGCCGCTACCACGGCGCACGACTTCAGGCGCTTGTGGTACTGGTTTATGTTCTGGCTGCCCTGGTCGGCGCTTTCCTACAAGCCCGGCACTCGCGGCTGGTCACGCTCTCGCCGCTGGTCGCGGTGGCGCTGGTCGTGCTGAATGCATCCGCCCGCCATCGCCGTGAATAGGCGTCGCTTCTGAAGGAGTCGTAGTTCGCTGCGTCTCCATGTCACTGCATGAGCAGATAGCAAACGAATGCGAACACGCCCAGGCCGGCCAGCAGCCCGACAATGCACAAGATCAGCAGCAGCAGGTTGCGAAAAGAACCTTCTCTCGCCGGGGAGGAGGGCGACGCATTGTTGCGGTCGAGCTGCATGCACGCGTTGCGTGCCCGGCCAACCCGGGGTTGGTTCGCTGGGGTCATCAAACCGCGCGGGGCGAACCCAGGGAGACGGAAGTTCGCCCCGTAAGTGCGGCTACGCGCTTCCGGCGTAGACACGCACTCTATCCCTTCCACCGGACCAGTCCGCGTAAAGAGTTGTCAAACGCGGGTAAAGATTTGTAATCGGTCCGGGTTCGAAGCGCGTGGGCGCGTTGTGGTGATGGACTTCGGGTGGCGCGCACCGTCACCGGCGGTTCTGAGACGCAATCGACTGGGCTTGGCTAGAAACAATCAGGCGCACGCCGAATATTTCCTGCGTGTATATTCAGCGATGCTTCGATTCAGGTTCCGCAGCACCCGCGCGCACGGCGAACGGGCTTTGCCGCCAGATCGCCGGGCTCCTGCGGAGGCGGAGCGGCATTCAAGTGCTGGTCGAAGCGCGCCGAATTCATGGGTCGCGGATGCGCCTCGTCGCCGGCTGAGACCGGCTTGCGGTCCATTGGTTTAGAGTTATCCCTGGTCATGGAAAATCACCCCGATACTTTGCGCGTCCCCACGCGGCGCGGAATGGAAAGGAAGATGCTCGCGATGAGATCGTTAGCTAGCGGCGAGTATATCACTTCCCATACGAAGTGGCGGACCTGTGTCCGACATGGACAGCAGTTTCTCGTTACGAGAGCCCGCAGAGTTCTTTGAATTCCGGTTCATCGCGCAAGCACGCGAGGTCAGGATCCCGTGACGCCCATTCGAGATTGCCGTAGCCGGCTTCGCGTGCCCGCCTGAGCATATCCAGAGCCTCCGCCTTCTTGTGCAGGACGCCATACGTGCAGGCAGCGTTGTAGAGGACGTTGCTATCGCCGGGACGAAGCGCGACGGCAGTGCGCAGGTGGCGGATGGCATCGTCCTCATTTCCGGCGTTGGCGTAATTGCCGGACAGCAGGATGCGAGCGCGCACGTCCTCCGGCACAAGCTCGAGCTGCTGTTCCAGGACGGCGTTCATGCGCTCGCGAACCTGCTGCGCCCGGTCCTTCTCTCCGAGGCGTTCCAGCGAAACCGTATACGGGATGTACACGTTGTAATCGTCGCCGTTGGCCTCGATCGCGCGATCCACCAGTTCGGCCGCTTCCCGGAAGCGCCCGGAGGCGAAATAGGCCCGGCCCAGCACGTTGTAAGCGCCTTCACAATCGGACCTGCGCTCGATGGCGACGAGTGCGTAGTGGATTGCGTCGTCGTACTTCTTTTGCGCGTAGGAGAGGCGCGCGCGGACCACAGCCACTTCCGCCAATTGCGGCTCCAGGGCGGCGGCGCGCTCGCAGGAGGCGATACCCTTGTCCATCCAGAGCTGGCTCCGCTCCCGCAGCTCATAGATCAATCCGCAAACGTTCGCGACACCGGCGTGGGCCAGGGCAAAGTTCGGATCCAGCTTGATGGCCTGGTCAAACATCTGCAACGCAAAATCCAGGTTCTCGCGACGGGCATAGCTGCGTCCTCGCAAGTAATAGTCATACGCCTGAAGGTTTTCAGTGGGCTTGCGGGCGATCGTCTCTTGCTGCTGGGGCGAGAGCGTGATGCGCAGCGCCTGCGCGATGCTGCGCGCGATTTCGTCCTGGATAGCGAAGACGTCCTCCAGTTGCCGGTCGTAGCGCTCCGCCCAGGCTGAATGCCGGGTGCGGGTCTCGACCAGTTGCGCGGTAATGCGCAGCCGGTTGCCGGCGCGACGGATGCTGCCCTCCAGCACGTAGGCGGCATTCAATTGCTGGCC
>DASQGF010000183.1:0-16865 GCA_035632755.1 Terriglobales bacterium | reverse complement strand
AACGGCGGTAAGAAATGGGAGAAGTCCGCCGCCGGCCTGGAATTCCCCCAGGAGCGCGGCTGGAACCTGGCGCGCATATGGCGAGTGGTTCCCAGCCACGACGGCAAGACGCTGTGGTGTGGTGTCGATCCCGGGGCGCTGTTCCGCTCCGAGGACGGCGGCAAGAATTGGCACGAAGTCACGGCGCTCTCCCAGCATCCCACGCGCGAGCGCTGGGCTCCGGGCGCGGGCGGCATGATGGTACATACCATCATTCCCGATCCTGCTTCGCCGCGGACGACCTACATCGGCATCTCGGCCGCGGGATGCTTCCGCTCCGACGATGACGGCGCGAGCTGGACGCCGCTCAACAAAGGTGTCCGCGCCGACTTCCTGCCCAACAAGTTCCCCGACGTCGGCCAGTGCCTGCACAGCATGGTGATGTCGCCTTCGGGTGCCCTCTTCCAGCAGAACCATTGCGGAGTCTATCGCAGCACCGACCGTGGCGAGACCTGGACCGACATCTCGCGCGGATTGCCCTCCCGTTTCGGCTTCGCCATCGCCGCAAACTCGCAGGAGGAGAACACCGTGTACGTGATCCCCTCCATCGACGCCGAGCATCGCTACACCTGCGACCGGCGCCTGGGCGTCTATCGCTCGGCGAACGGTGGCAAATCCTGGCAGCTCCTGACCCGCGGTCTGCCGCAGAAGAACGTGTACACGCAGGTGCTGCGCCACGGAGCCGCCAGCGACACCTGCGACCCGGGCGGCGTGTACTTCGGCACCACCAGCGGCGAACTGTACAGCTCGTCCAACGGTGGCAACTCCTGGGAGTTGGTGCAGGCCAACCTGCCGGCGATCAGTTGCGTGTGCACGGCGGTGGTGTGAGGAATCGGGTCATCGGGTGATCGCAACCAGTGATCGCAACCAGCTTGATGGCATGGGCAGTACACATAACCATCATAGTGAACTACTTTGGGGCGACCACAGGCGACGGTCACCAGTCTTGGATTTTGGACAGCGCATCGGGATAGCGCGGCTGTTGGCACACATTGATCGAATAGCGGGACGGAGAACCTGTATGGACAGTTCCGTGAACACAAAGTCTGGAGAGATATCGCAGCACGTTCTCGGTGAACGTAAGCTCTTTTCCAGAGATGTCAACTATCTTCGCGACATGGCACTATTCTGGCCCTTTGTCATATATTCAATATTTGCCGTTGCGTCTGCGTTTTCTCCTGCAACTCGACATCTTGCGCTTAGATGCGCAGCGGTGGCAATCACAGCTCTTCTATTGGCGAGGGATAAACTACTCTTGTTTCTTGTAGGATTGGGGTTCATCGCGATCCAGTGTGCAATTAGTTTGGTTCTGCATCCGTGGAACTGGGGCGTATTCGCAGCACTGATTCTGACGGCGGGTCCCTTCCTAGTGGCAAATCGTTACTGGCGAAAACCCAAACTGGCCTACGCACTGCCAAATGAATTTAGGTTGATAGATGCGTTGTGGAGCATCGCTTCCATCTGCGGCTCACTTGTCCTGGGCTACATTGTTAGTCCATTCAAATGACAGAGCGCGCCGGTAGAAGCTGCACATCGTCGGTCGAGTGTCCTACACTTAGACTGTCATGATCGCTCCCCAGCCCGTCCGCATCGCCGTGGTTGGCACGGGCAACGTCGGTTCGACCTTTGCCTATGCCCTACTGCTGAGCGGCCTCGCTGCCGAGATCGTTCTCATCGACGCCAACCGCGCCAAGGCCGAAGGCGAAGCCATGGACCTGCAGCACACCGTCCCCTTCGCCCATCCGACGAGCATATGGGCGGGCAACTATCCTGACTGCACCGGCGCCATCGCTACGGTGATCGCCGCCGGGGTGAACCAGAAGCCGGGCGAGACGCGCATCGACCTGCTCAAGCGCAATGCGGCCGTCTTCGCCGACGTAGTGCCGCAGGTGGCGCGCCACAATCCCGAGGGTATCCTGGTGATCGCCACCAACCCGGTGGACGTGCTCACCTACGCTTCGCTGAAGCTCTCGGGCTACCCACGGCAGCGTGTCATCGGCTCGGGGACGATCCTCGACACGGCGCGCTTTCGGCACCTGCTGAGCCGGCACTTCAAGGTGGACGCGCGCAGCGTGCACGCTTACATCATCGGCGAACACGGTGACAGCGAGGTGCCGGTGTGGTCGCTGGCCAACATCGCCGGCATGCGCCTGCCGGATTTCTGCGCCGCGCACGACCTCGCCTACGACACCGCCGCCATGGATGAGATCTTCCGCCAGACCCGCGATGCCGCCTACCAGATCATCTCGCGCAAGGGCGCGACCTACTACGCGGTCGCCGCCGGGCTGATGCGCATCGTCGAGGCCATCGTGCGCGACCAGCGCACCGTGCTCTCCGTTTCGAGTCTGGTTAAGGATTATTGCGGCATCGAGGATGTTTGCCTCAGCCTGCCCACGGTGGTCTGCCGCAGCGGTATCGAGTGGGTGCTGCGCCTGAACCTCAGCCAGAAGGAAGTGGCAGCCCTGCGCCACTCGGCGCAGGTGCTGAAGGAGATCAGGGGGCAGCTGGCGATCGAGCCATTGCCTCATTCTGCTCAGGAGTGATGTCTACACCGTTGCCGGTGCTCTGGGCGAGGCCGCGGTCTCTTTTGCCGGCTCGACTTCGAGCCGCAAGCCGTCAACGCGCTTAACCAGCACTCTCCCGCCGGGCGCGACAGTGGCCGAGGAAACCGCGTCCCACAGCTCGCCGTGCACGAACACCTTGCCTTCGGGCTGAAGCGCGCTCTGCGCCACGCCGACCTCGCCGATCAGGCCCTGCTCGCCGGTGACCACCTTGCTGCGCCGCGCTTTGATCACCAGGCCGACGAGGAAGACGGTGATCAGCCCGATGGGTACACTGACCGCGAGCGCGGTCACCAGGCGCACGCGCATCTCGGGGATAGGCGCGTCCACCAAGAGCAGCGCGCCCAGGATCATCAGCGCGATGCCGCCCACGGTCAGCACGCCGTGGGTGGCGAACTTGGCGTCGAGGATGAACATCACGAACGCGGCCACGATCAGGATCAACGCGGCGTAGCGCGTGGGGAGGATGTTGAAGGCGAAGATGGCCAGCAGGATGAAGATGAACCCCACCACCCCCGGCAGGATCACACCGGGATGGTTGAACTCCACGTAGAGTGCCAGCATCCCGATGGCGAACAGGATGAAGGCCACGTTGGGATCCATGATGAAATCGAGGATGCGCTGCTTCAGCGACATGTCGAGCGACTGCACCCGCTGGTTCGCGAGGTGCAGCACGGTGGTCGAGCCATCGAAGCGTGTCACCTTGCGTCCATCGAGCTGTTTGAGCAAGTCCGCTTCGCTGGGGGCGATGACGTCGATGAGGTGCTCCTTGAGCGCTTCCTGGTCTGTGAAGCTCTTGGACTGGCGCACCGCCGATTCCGCCAGCTCCACGTTCCGCCCGCGCTTGGAGACGAACGACCGCATGAAGGCGGCGGCATCGTTCTCCATCTTCTCCTTCATCACCTGGTCCATCTTCTCGCCGCCGAAGACCACCGGGTGTGCGGCGCCGGTGTTCGTCCCCGGGGCCATGGCGGCGATGTCCGCCGATTCCAGGATGAAGAAGCCCGCCGAAGCCGCTCGCGCGCCGCTGGGGGCGACATAAACGATCACTGGCACCGGCGAAGCGAGGATTTTCTGGATGATGGAACGCGTGGAATCGACAAGGCCGCCGGGCGTCGAGAGCTCGATGAGCACGGCCTCATGGTGCTCGCGCGCCGCGAGGTCGAGGGCGCGTCCGATGAACTCGTCGGAGATGGGATGGATGGTGTCGTGGACGACGATCTTCAGTACATCGGCCCGCGCCAGAGGCGGAACCAGCAAGAGCGCGGCGACGAGCAAGACGACGGCTTTGATGAGCGCTCTCATTGCGGCGCCAGCGTGTGTGATTTGTCCGCGAGGCGCGCGGCGATATCGCGCTTCAGCGCTACCGCGGCGGCGTTCGCGGGCTCGAGCTCAAGGGCGCGCTCCACGTCCTCACGCGCAGCCTCAGCATTATTGTCCCTCAAATCAAGCTGCGCGAGAAGCAGCCAAGCCTCGGCGGAAGGCTGAAGGATGAGCGCCGAACGAACTTCGGCGCGCGCCTCGGAAGGCTTGTCGGCGGCCAGGATCCTGGCCATGCCGAGATGCGCCGCCGCATTCGTGGGATCGAGGATCACGGCTTCGCGGAAGTTTTTTTCGGCTTCGCCCACGAAGCCCTGGTTCAGCAACTCGCGTCCGCGCTCCACGTGAAACGCGGCGTGCTCGCGCGGCGGCTTGTCCGCCAGCTTCTTCTCGCTCTGGTTCTCCAGCTCGAAGGCCAACTGGCGGAACGACGCCTCATCGTAGTTGCGCTTGATGCGTTCCAGCGGCAGCTTCACTTCCGCCGGCCGGATGGTGGCAGGGGTTGTGGCCGTTCCCGTCACCGGGGTCCCCAACACGCCTGCATTTGGCGTGTTGGGGTGGATGACCGGCGGACGGTTGAGCGCTTCCAGCAGCGCCTTGGCTTCGCCGTCCGAGGGGTTGAGTGCCAGCAACTCGCGCAACTGGCGGGACGCGCCAGCTGAGTCCCCGTTGCGCGCCAGCGCGATTGCCAGGTTGAGACGGTAGTCGGGGTCCTGGGGGTCGGCCTCGACTGCGCGCTCAAAATACTGCGTCGCGGACTTCTGCCCGCGCCGGCCGGCGATTACGCCCAGATTGTTGTACACCTCGGTGAGCGGCAGGCGCGCCGCCACGAAGTCGAGTGCGTTCTGCGCCTTTTCGTAGTGGTTCAAGTAATACTCGGAGATGCCGAGATAGAAACTGGCCTCGCGGGCGAGCGGGTCGCTCTTGGGCATGCGTTCCAGCCAGCCCGCGGCGGCAGTGTATTCGCGCCATTCGTAGTAAGTCTTCCCCAACTGAAAGATGGCCTGCGTGTACGCCGGGTTCAGGCGTACGGCTTCGCGGAAGCGCGCGATCTTCTCCTGGCGCGACGTGGCTGCCAGGCCGCGCATGTAATTCTCGAAAGCGTCCAAGCGCGGCGCCGGCTGCGCGGAGAGGAACTCGCTGCGCGAAGTGGCCAGCTCGGGCGCGAGGATGTGCATCAGGTCGAGCGCCAGCAGGGTCTCCACCTGGATCAGCGCGGGCAGCGAACCGGAGGCGATCACCGGCTCGGACAGGTGCAGCCGCTGCATGTCGAGTACCTGCGCGCGCGCCGAGAAGCTCTGCCCGTCGTAGGCATAGCTGCCCAGGATGACGTAATCCACTTCCATCGCCTCCGCGATCTCGTAGGCGGTGGCGCGCGAAGGACGCAGGCCGGCGGGCAGCCCCACGCGGTCGAAGGCGTTCAGCCGCTCCTGGCGGTCGATGACGAAGAAGCCGCTGATGCGCGGGCCCAGCACCTCGGGGAAGGATTCTCCCACCCAATCCAGGCCCGGGACCTTGGAGTTGTTCTGGAAAGGCAGCACCAGCAGGGTCTTGCCCGGAAGAGGTCCGCGCTGAGCCGGGCAGGGGACCGAGAGCGACGCCACGATGAGCGCGGCCATGAAGAAGAGACGTTTCAACGTAAAAAGATTATAGCGGAGGTGGGGGTAGCGCCGGCGGCTCGCCGGCTGTCCCGGCGGCGTCCCGCCGCTGGTGCTCTGAAAAGCGCGGCGACAAATCTGCCTTAGAAGATTAGCCCCAACTGCAGAATACCTCAGTTACAAATCGCAAATTACAAACACAAATCAAACAGGAATCCCTCCCCGAGGTGGACCCCGGGGGGAGGGATTCTTCGACCAGAATCCTTCACTTCTTCAGGGTGCGGATGTAGGCCACCAGCGACTTGATGGTGGCGGCGTCCAGACCCTTCTTGGCGAAGGCGTGGGTCTCTTTGCCTTTGGGACCGTTGGCGATGGCCTCCGTCAATTCCGCATCGCTCTTCTTCTGAAACTCAGCCGTGCGGAAATCGGGGGTGCCCTTCAGCTTGCCGGCGCCATCGGGGCCGTGGCACACGGCGCACTTCGCGGCAAACACCTTGGCGCCATCGTCGGCTGCGAACGCTGGCGCCGTGATCACCACCAGCACCGCCAGCGTAAGAACAACAACCAGGACTTTCTTCATATCACTCCTCCGGGGTTAGTCTGCGGTTTCGGGCCCAGTACAGATCACAGGCTTAGAAAAACTGATGTGTTATTAGATGCCAAGTCCAAAAGTCTCAGCAAAGCCCAAAAATGTCGTTGAATTATTGAGCAATGCACATTGATGAATTCAACGCCTCAGCTTTATGCGCAAGTCACACATTCCGCTCGCAGTCGCAGAGAAAGCGGCACTTAGCCTATTCCTTCGTGTTGCGATTCGCAACAAATCGCCGTTGAGCATTTCCGCACCCGGCCTCGCCGCCAGCCCCTTGGCCGCGCTACATCTCATTTGACTTCAGCGACCTACAGCCAGCCACGCGCAGATCGGCCCGCGATGGCATGGGGCTTGCCTTTAGCAAAGGTGGAAAGCGGGAAGTTAGGCCGCACCAGGAGGCTCATCATGACCGTCATTCTCGTACTCGCGACTTTCATCGTCTTCTTACTGATTGATCATTTCTACAGCCGGCGTCTGGCGGTTCGTCCGGTTATGGAGGTTCAACCTCAGCCCGCTACCTCGACCGTGGCCGTGGCTCATGCCGCCGCCCTTCAGCCTACCGTAGTGGCCGGATTCCAAGTGCCGGAAAACTTGAAATACCACCCGGGACACACCTGGGCGCTGAACGAAGGTCCAAAAATGGTCCGCATCGGACTCGATGATTTTGCCGCCCGCCTGCTGGGCAAGGTGCAGAACATCACCCTGCCGCAGCGCGGGCAATGGGTCCGGCAAGGGCAGAAGATCTGGACGATTGAGCGGAACGGCGCCAAGGTGGACATGGTATCGCCCATCGAGGGTGTGGTCACCGACGTCAATGACACCGCCGCCAAAGATCCTGAGTTGGCGCGCCGCGATCCCTATGGCGACGGCTGGCTGGTGAGCGTGGAATCGCCCGATGCCAAGCTGAACTTCCGCAACCTGCTGAGCGGCGAGTTGGCCCGCTGGTGGATGGATGAAGCTGCGGCGCGGCTGCGCAAGCACATGCCCATCCCGGCCGGTGTGGCACAGGATGGCGGCACCGCCATCAGCGACCTGACCACCCACCTAGGAGACAAGGAATGGGCGGACGTTACCCGCGAGTTCTTCCTGAGCTGAGGACCTCCTGATGAGCCTCCCAGCGCGGGGCAGAGCGGCAGGGGCTAAACGGCCTCTGCCGCTCCAGATTTCTAGTGAGCTTCTCAACAGTGTGCAAGCCCGCGCAAGCCCTGCGCTTAATTTCTCAGCGCCAGACCCGTAGAAATCTGGAGCGCTTTGTCGAAGAATGCCGCACCTCGGTAAGCCCCTCCCAGTGAGGCACTTAGCCGTCTCACCACTTTTTGATCCCCAACCCTGTAGGCGGCAGGAGGATTGCCCTCAACAAAGTTGGTGGTTTGTGTCGGAGAAGAAGATGAGCAAAGCCATTTTGTATGACGCGACACTCTGCATCGGCTGCAAGGCCTGCGAGCAAGGGTGCGCAGAGCGAAACAAGCTGCCGTACAACGATGCCGTCGCTGCCGAGCCGGTGCAGTCGGCGCACAAGTACACCGTGGTCCTGACCAAGGGCGACAAGTTCATGCGCCGCCTGTGCATGCATTGCGAGGACCCCACCTGCGCCTCGGTGTGCCCGGTGGGGGCGCTGCGCAAGACCAAGGACGGCCCGGTGATCTACGAAGAAGTCCGCTGCATGGGCTGCCGCTATTGCGTGGTCGCCTGCCCCTTCGGCGTGCCCAAGTACGAGTGGGAGAAGGCGCTGCCGGCGGTTCGCAAGTGCGACATGTGCTCGGACCGGGTGCTGGCGGGCAAGATGACAGCCTGCGCCGAGGTCTGTCCCACCGGGGCGACCAAGTTCGGCGACCGCGAGGAATTGATCGCCGAAGCCAAGCAGCGCCTGCACGAGAATCCCGGCAACTATGTGAACCGAATCTACGGCTTGGAAGAGGTGGGTGGCACCAGCGTGCTGTTGCTCTCCTCGGTGCCATTCGAGAGCTTCGGTTACCGCACTGACCTGGTGCGCGAACCGCTGCCGCTGTTCACGTTCCGCGTGCTGTCGCGCATTCCCGACCTGGTAGCGCTGGGTGGGGTGTTGCTGGGAGGAGTGTGGTGGATCACCAACCGACGCACCGCAGTCGCCGCCGCCGAAGGCAAGAAAGGCGGACGAGAAGGAGAAGTGACGTGAAGCAGAAACTGATGAGGTTCACGCTGTGGAAGGTCGTGTTCTTGGCGATCATGGCGGCAGGGGCCTACGCCACCGTGCTGCGCTTCACCCGCGGCCTGGGCGCCTCCACCAACCTCAGCGACCAGTTCCCGTGGGGCATCTGGATCGGTTTTGACGTGCTGTGCGGCGTCATGCTGGCGGCCGGCGGCTTCACCCTGATGGCGGCGGTGCACATCTTCCACATCGAGCGCTTCAAGCCCATCATCCGCCCCACGGTGCTCACGGCGTTCCTCGGCTACCTGCTGGTGTGCGTGGCGCTGATGTTCGACTTGGGCCGCTACTACCGCATCTGGCACCCGCTGATCATGCGCAACCCGCACTCCGTGATGTTCGAGGTGGCCTACTGCGTGATGCTCTATACAACGGTCTTGGCGCTGGAGTTCGCGCCCATCGTCTTCGAGCGGCTGCGCCTAGAGAAGCCCTTGCGCATCCTGCAGGCGGTTTCGATCCCCCTCGTGATCCTGGGCGTGATCCTCTCCACCCTGCACCAGTCCTCGCTGGGCAGTCTTTACCTGATCATGCCCAACAAGCTGCACCCCTTCTGGTACACGCCGCTGTTGCCGGTGTTCTTCTTCATCTCGGCCATCGGCATCGGCCTGGCCATGACCATCTTCGAGTCCTACATGAGCTCGAAGTATTTCCACCGCCAATTGGAGCTGCCACTGCTGAGCGATCTGGGGCGGATCCTGGCGGTGGTGCTGTCGGTCTATGCCATGCTGCGCTTTGAAGACCTCTACCACCGCGGCGTGCTGAAGCTGGTGCTCCAGCCGCGGTATGAGACCTGGCTCTTCCTGCTGGAGGTGGTGGTGGGGTTGCTGCTGCCTATCGCGATGCTGTTCACGCGCCGCATCCGTGAGAGCACCGGCGGGCTCTATCTGGCGGCGGTGCTCACAGTGCTGGGCTTCATCACCAACCGTCTGAACGTGAGCATCACCGGGATGGAAGGCGCTGCCGGAATGCACTACGTCCCCAAGTGGACGGAGATGGCGGTGACCGCCATGATCATCGCCGGCGGCTTCGCGCTGTTCGGCCTGGCCACCAAGTATCTGCCCATCTTCCCCGCGGAGGGCGAGCACGCGAAACCGGCGGCGGTCGTGGTTCGGGCGCGTTCGTTGGAACAGCCGGTGGCAGGAGATTGATCCTATGGCGTCCGGAACCGATTCCGGGCAGGCGATGCGCTGGAGGCGCCTGGGGAACACCCTGAGCGCCAGGCTGATCGTGCTGTTGCTGGCGGGGATGGTGGTGATCTTCGCCCTGCTGGGCTACCTGAACATCCGGCTACACCGCCAGCATCTGGAGGCGGCCACGCTGCTCAGCGCCGAGCGCATGAGCGACGTTATCACCCGCGCCACCACCTATCACATGCTGCGCAACGACCGCGAGGCGCTCTACCGTTCCATCAGCACCATGGCCAGCGAGCCGGGCGTGGTGCGCATCCGCATCTTCAACCAGGAAGGGCGGATCAGCTTTTCCAGTGACGCCAGCGAGGTCAACACCTACGTCGACAAGCGCGGGGAAGCCTGCTATGCGTGCCATGCCCAGGCGCAACCGCTCACCAAGCTGAACCGTCCCGACCGCTTCCGCATTTTCAAGCCTAACGGGCATCGGGTGCTGGGGATCATCACCCCCATCGAGAACCAGCCTTCGTGCTCAACAGCGGAGTGCCATGCGCATCCGGCGGAACAGCAAGTGCTGGGCGTGCTCGACACCAACGTCTCGCTAGCGCGCGCCGATGCCAACCTCCGCGAGAGCAGCCTGCGCATGGGGGCGTACACGGTGTTGGCGGTGGCGCTGATCGCGGTGCTCACCGGGCTGTTCGTGTGGCGGGTAGTGCACATCCCGGTGAAAAAGCTCACCGCGGGCACGGAGCGTTTGACGCACGGCCAGCTGGGCTACCAGCTCGACATCGTGTCGCGCGACGAGCTGGGCGAGTTGGCTCTCTCCTTCAACCATATGAGCCGGCAGTTGCGCGAGGCGCGCGAGGAGGCCGACGCCTGGGCGCTGACGCTGGAAGCGCGCGTCGACGAGAAGAGCCGCGAGCTCAAGCACGCCCACGAGCAGGTGATGCAGTCGGAGAAGATGGCGTCGATCGGCAAGCTGGCCGCCACGGTGGCGCATGAGATCAACAATCCGCTCTCCGGCATCCTCACCTACGCCAAGCTGCTGCGCAAATGGCTGGACCGCGACGGCTGGGACACCCAGCGCCGCGACGAGGTGCGCGGGTCGCTGGAGCTGATCGAGAGCGAGAGCCGCCGCTGCGGGGAGATCGTGCGCAACCTGCTGACCTTCTCCCGCTCCGCGCCCATGAACCTGCAATGGGCGGACCTGAACCAAGTGGTGGACCGCTGCGTGCGCCTGGTGCAGCACCAGGCGGAGCTGAACAACGTACAGCTCCAGACGCAGATGGCGGAAGACCTGCCGCAGGTGCAATGCGATCCGGCGCAGATCGAGCAACTGCTACTGGCGCTGATGATCAACGCCGGCGAAGCCATGCCCCACGGCGGCAACCTGTGGGTGCGCAGCCGCATGGTGCCCCAGATCAGCTCGGTGCAACTGGAAGTGCAGGACGACGGCGTCGGCATCCCCGAGGACGTCCTGCCCAACCTGTTCGAGCCCTTCTTTACCACCAAGGAAAAAGGACACGGCGTGGGGCTGGGCCTGGCCATCAGCAAAGGGATCGCGGAGCGCCACCGCGGGCGCATCGACGTGGACTCGAAGCCCGGGCAGGGGACGAAGTTCACCATCACCCTGCCGGTGGACGCATACGCGGAAGTGGCGGCGGCCCCGGCTGCGACGGCGGGAAAGCGAGGTAAGCCATGACAAACGGTAGAGGAAGCCTGCTGGTGGTGGACGACGAGAAGATCGTCCATGACTCGCTGGGCAAATGGTTCCGCGAGGAAGGCTACGAGATCGGGATCGCGGAGAGCGCGCGCGAGGCGCTGCAGCGCATGGCCGAGCGCCACTGGGACGCGGCTCTGGTGGACATCAAGATGCCCGGCACCGACGGCATCGAGCTGCAGCGGCGGCTCAAGGAGATCGACCCCGAACTCATCGTCATCATCATGACCGGGTACGCGTCGGTCGAGACCGCGGTGCAGGCGCTCAAGAACGGCGCCTACGACTACGTGACCAAGCCCTTCGACCCGGATGATATCGCCCACGTGGTGCACAACGCACTGGAGCACCGCCGCATGGCGCGCGAGAACGTGCGCCTGAAGGAGACGGTGGCCGAGGTGGCGCGTCCGCCCGAGCTGGTGGGGCAGAGCACGGCCATGAAGAAGGTGTTCGACGCCATCGAGACCGTCGGCCCCACCGATGCCACCGTGCTCATCACCGGGGACAGCGGCACCGGCAAGGAACTGGTGGCGCGCGCCATCCATGCCCAGAGCCCGCGGCGCTTCAACCCGCTGGTCGCCATCCACTGCGGCGCGCTCACCGAGACACTGCTGGAGAGCGAACTCTTTGGCCATGAAAAAGGCGCCTTCACCGGAGCGCAGTACCGCAAGAAAGGCAAGTTCGAGATCGCCGAGGGCGGCACCGTCTTCCTCGATGAGATCGGCGACATCAGCCTGAAGACGCAAACCGACTTGCTTCGCGTCTTGCAGGAGCGCGAGATCACGCGCGTGGGCGGCAACCAGCCTATCAAGGTGGACTTCCGCTGCATCGCCGCCACCAACAAGGCGTTGGAGACGCTGGTCGAGGAAGGCAAGTTCCGCCCTGACCTCTACTACCGGCTGAATGTTTTCCGGCTGGAGGTGCCGGCGCTGGCCGAGCGCAAGGAGGATATCCCGCTGCTGGTGGACCACTTCATCCGCAAATTCTCGCAGGCGATGAACAAGCGCATTGTGCGCGTGGCGCCGGCGGCCATGGCCCTGCTGCAGCAGTATGACTGGCCGGGCAATGTGCGCGAGCTGGAGAACGCGGTGGAGCGCGCCATGGTGGTGGCCCAGGAGCCGGAGCTGCGCGAGGAGGATTTCACCCTCAAGCTGCACGCGCCGCCGGAAGGCGTGCCGCAGACCCTGGAAGACGTCGAGCGGGCGCATATTCTGAAGGTGCTGGAGGAGTGCGGCGGCAACCAGACGCGCGCCGCCGAAAGGCTGGACATCGACCGCGTCACCCTCTACAACAAGCTGAAGCGCTACGGCTGGAAGAAGACTCCCGTGGGGACCTGATGAGCGTCCTCCACCTGCTGCCGGTGGGAGAGATTGGTGCCCTCGCGCTGGAGGGGCTGCGGCGGGACCTCGCAGCCGAGTTCCGCGCCCGCTGTGAGGTCCTGCCGCGTCGGCTGGATCCGGAGTTCGCCTTCCACAACCAGCGGCGGCAGTACCACTCCACCGAAATCCTCAAGCAGATGGAGCGGGCCGTCCCGCAGGGATGCTGGCGCCTCCTGGGCGTGACTGCGCACGACCTCTACATGCCCATCCTGACCTTCGTCTTCGGCGAGGCCCAGCTCAACAATACCTGCGCCGTGGTCTCCAGCCATCGTTTGCGGCAGGAGTTCTACGGCCTTCCTCCGAGCCCCGACCTGCTGCGTGAGCGTCTGCTGAAAGAGGCCGTCCACGAGCTGGGACACACCTTCGGGCTCACCCACTGCCGGGATTACGATTGCGTCATGGCCGCCTCGCACGCCGTGGAACGGATCGACCTGAAAGGCAGCCACTTCTGCGCGGCCTGTCGCACACGCGTGACGGCGTTCTTGCCGGCGAAGAAGTTTTTGGGAATCTTCTGAAACGTCGGGTGATCGGGTGATTCAGAGTCAGGTGTCGGCGAAATAGCGGGCGAGAAAGGCTGTTTACGACAAGTATGTGCCTTCAGCCGGATCAGGTGAAGCGTGCGATACCTGCACTAAGCCTTAACCGCGGACGACGCCTTTTCAGGATAGAGCCGTTCGAACTCAGGGTCGCCATGCAGGAGCTCGAGGTCGGGGTCCCGACGCGCCCAATCCGGGTCCTTGAAGCCAGCCTCCCAGGCCTTTCGGAGGGCGTCCATGGCTTCCGCTTTCCTCTTCATTTGGCAGAGGGCACAGGCGGCATTGTAGAGGACGGTGGCTTCGTTCGGGCGCAAGGTCATTGCCAATTTCGTTTCGCGGACCGCATCCTCGGTCCGACCCGTCGCCGCATACTCACCTGCAAGATGGATGCGTGCGCGCGCATCTTCGGGAACCTGTCTCAGATGATTCTCCAGCGCCGCCACTCGCCGGTGGCGCATATTCCGGAGGGCTTCTTCCTTTCCCAGTGCTCCCAGGGAGTTCATGATGGGCACGTAGATGTTGTAGTCCTCGCCACTGGCTTCCACTGCAGCGTCCGCGATACTGGCCACCTCCTGGTAGCGCCCGGAAGCGAATAGGGTGCGACCGAGGATGTAATAAGCCCCCTCGCAATCGCGCTTGCGCTCGATGGCTTTTTGAACAACCGCCACGGCTTCATCGTACTTGCCATTCGCGTACAGGATCCAAGCCTGGGCGACCTGCACCTCGGGCAGATCGGGACGCAGGATGACGGCGGTTTCCGATGCTTTCATGGCGCGTTCCATCCAAACCGGGTCGCGTCCGTAGTTGTAGTGATTCTGGGCGCAAACATTGGCGATAGCAGCATAGGCAATCGCGAAATTCGGGTCCAGAATGACGGCGTTCTCGAACATCTGCAAGGCGAATTCCAGGTCCTGCCGCTGCAGACGCCGGGCGTAGCTCTTGCCCCGAAGATAGAGGTCGTAAGCCTGTAGGTTGTCGGTCGGCTTGGCTGCGATCGCCTCCTGCTCTTGCGGAGACAGAGTGATCCGCAGCGCTTGGGCGATCTTGCTGGCGATCTCGTCCTGGACCTCGAATACGTCTTTCATCTCGCGGTCATAGCGTTCGGACCAGATGGGAAAATCAGTGTTGGTGTTCACCAGTTGGGCATTGATGCGCAGGCGATTGCCGGAGCGCCGCAGACTACCTGCCAGGACATAAGCCGCTTTTAGCTGTTGCCCGATCTGCGCGGGGGTGACCTGCTTGTCGCGGTAGGCCAGCACGGTCGGACGCGAAAAGATGTTCAGACCCTTGATCTTGGAAAGCTCCGTGATGATGTCTTCCGTGATGCCGTCGCGGAAGTACTCATCCTCCTTGGCCCCGCTGAGGTTCTCGAAGTAGAGGACCGCAACTGAGTTCGCGCTTGGCTTGCCGGTTCCGCCACGTGATTCGCCCAGGTTGGCGGCACGCTTCTGTCCGGAATCGATGTCCCGCTTGAGGCGCACGAGGTCAGTCTTAAAGTCGGTGGCGGTCTGATATCGGAGGTTCCTATCTTTTTCCAGCGCCTTGTCTACAATTCGACCAAATTCGGGTGGCAAAGCCGGATTCACCTGGACTACAGGAGCCGGATCCCGGTTGAGAATCGCTTCGTACACGACAGCGGAGGTGTCGCCCTTAAAGGGAAGAAGCCCAGTCGCCATCTGATAAAGAACCGTTCCCAGCGAGAACAAGTCCGTTCGGGAATCTGTCAATTGGCCCCGCGCCTGCTCGGGCGACATGTAAGACACAGTGCCGAGGGCCGTCCCGGGCGTGGTGAGGTCCTCGGGCCGACCCATGGTTTCGAGCTGCGAAGCGGTGCCGGCGGACCCGACCTTGGGGCGCGAGGTCTCAATCTTGGCCAGGCCGAAGTCGAGAATCTTCACCTGCCCTCGTGGCGTGACGAATATATTTGCCGGTTTAATATCGCGGTGCACGATGCCCTTCGCATGTGCCGATTCCAAGGCGTCCGCAATCTGGATCGCGAGGGCTAGCAGTGGTTCGATCTCGAACGGGTGCTGACCAATCAGCTGTGCGAGCGACTGCCCCTCCAGCAGCTCCATAACAATGAAGTGCTGCCGCTCATGCTGCTCGATGGCATAGACGGTGCAGATATTGGGGTGATTGAGAGCAGAGGCGGCGCGCGCTTCGCGCTGGAAACGCTCCAAGGAATGCGCGTCCTGCGCCAGGTCATGAGGCAAGAACTTCAGGGCAACACGGCGTCCGAGGTGTGTGTCCTCAGCTTCATACACCACACACATGCCACCGCTGCCAAGCTTGCGAGCCACGGCATAGTGAGAGACGGTCTGCCCGATAACGGATTCCATGATTCGCGAAGAGGGGAGGATAGTAGTAGCAAAGCAAACAGCAGTCAAGGAGCGACATCGGCCATAGTAAATCGCCTTTGACGAAGTGGCACGTCCCCCAGATGGGTTGTACGATTTTTTAATCACCCGGTGACCCGATCTCCCGATCACCCGATGGTTCACGCCTTTTCCGAGACTTCCTGGGAAACAATTTCCTGCGGCGGGTCGCCGCCGGCCAGGCCTTGGGCGAGGATGAGGCGGCGGGCTTCCAGGCGCATCACTGGCAGGCGCATGCCGAAAGCAGCCGAGCCGAGGATGCAGGCCATGCCGCCGATGGCGAGGGTCAAGGGCGCCCCCAAGTGGTGGGCCGCCGCGCCCGCGCCCAGCGCTCCGATGGGCGCCATGCCCATGAACATCATGGAGTACACCGACATCACCCGTCCGCGCAGGTGGTCGGGCACCATGGACTGGATCAGCGTGTTCGACGAGGCCATCTGCACCATCATGCAGTAGCCCACCGGCACCAGTACCGCCACCGACAGCCAGAAGTTCTTCGAGATCCCGAACAGGATGAGGGTGGCGCCGAATCCTGCCGAGGAGAGCAGCACCCAGTTGCCCAGCCCCTTCAGCCCTCGTTTGAACGCCAGGCTTAGCGCGCCGATGAGCGCGCCCACGCCGGTAGCGCCCATCAGGATGCCGAGCCCGTTGGCGCCGCGATGCAGGATGCGGTCGGCGAAGATGGGCATCAGCACCGCGTACGGCATGCCCACCAGGCTCACCAGCCCCAGCAGCAGCAGGAGCAACCGGACTGGCTGCGTCCTGCGCACGTACTGGAATCCTTCGACGATGTTCTCCAGCGGCGAGCCCGTGGGCTTCCCGCTTTGCCAGGTCACGCGCATCAGCAGCAGGCCGATGATCACCGCGACGTAGCTGACGGCGTTCCCAAAGAAGCACCAGCCTTCGCCGATCGACGCCACCAGCAGTCCGGCGATCGCGGGACCGACCACGCGCGCGCCATTGAACATGGATGAGTTCAGCGCGATGGCGTTGATGAGGTCTTCCTTGCCGACCATGTCCACGATGAAGGACTGGCGCGCGGGAATGTCGAAGGCGTTCACCACGCCCAGCAGCGCGGCCAGCACCATGACGTGCCACACCTGCACCAGCCTCGCGAGCGTCAGTGCGGCGAGGATGAAAGCCAGCAGCATGGAGACCGTCTGCGTCGCGATGACCACGTGGTGGCGGTTCTTCCGGTCGGCGACGATGCCGCCCACCGGCGCCATCAGGAAGACCGGGATCTGCCCCGCGAACCCCACCACGCCCAGCAGGAACGACGATCCCGTCAGGCGATAGACCAGCCAGGCCTGCGCCACGTTCTGCATCCAGGTGCCGATAAGCGAGATCAGTTGCCCGCCGAAGAAGAGCTGAAAATTACGATGGCGCAGCGAGCGCAGCCCGCGCGGGACCTTGGGTGGAGAGGAAGCTGCCGGTTC
>DASQGF010000182.1:0-38444 GCA_035632755.1 Terriglobales bacterium | reverse complement strand
ATGATCTCCATGCGGCGGTACTTTAGCTGGAAAGGCCTCCGCACCAGGTCATTTTTTATGGCCAACGTGGTCGGGGTTGCGCTCGCATTCTTTTTCTTTGGGTATCAGACGCTCTTCTACTTTTTCGCAAACAAACTCGGCGCCTGGGCGCCCTCGGACATTCCCTTCACCAACGAGCTCAATACATGGATTCCATGGATGTCGGTGCTCTTCATGGGATTTCTTCCCGCGGTTTCCGAGGAGATGCAATTTCGCGCCTTTGCCGTACCCTTCCTCGCCAAGCTGGTGCGCTCCTTGCCGATAGCGATCATTCTGGCAGCATTCAATTGGGGATTCCTTCATTCCGCGTATCCGAATCAACCGTTTTACATCCGCGGGCTGGAAGTCGGCTTCGGCGGGATCTTGATCGGTCTGGTGATGTTGCGGTTCGGCATCATCGCCACGCTCATCTGGCACTATTCCGTGGACGCGCTCTATTCGGCGTTTCTGCTCCTGCGCTCGCCCAATCATTATCTGATGATCTCGGGAGGAATCACGGGTGGGATCATGCTGATCCCATTGCTGGTGGCGCTGGTTTCGTACCTGCGCACTGGCGCCTTCGAGGACGAGTCGACGCTCACCAACTCGGCAGAACGCATTCCACGCGTGCCGCGCCCGGCAGAACCCGAAGCCGTCCTCCCGGAGGTTACTTACCAATCACTCAGCCGTGGACGTTTAGTGTTGGCGGGCGTTCTGACTGCCATCTTTGTTGCGGTAGCGTTGATCCCTGTCTATCGCTTCGGCGAGGAAGTCAAAGTGGGGATGACGGCCCAGGAAGCGATCCGAGCCGCCGACGCCCACCTGCGAAAACAGGGAATCGACCCAGCGAAGTATCGCCATGTTCCCCGGCTCTTCAGCAATGTGCAACCGCTTGCGGTCCGCTACCTGATCGAGCATGTCACCGTCAAGCAGGCTGATCAGATTTATCGCCGAGCCACACAGATGATCGGCTGGGAGGTTCGTTACTTCCGCCCTCTCGAGATCGAAGAGCACCACGTCTTTTTCGATCCAACCAACGGTGACTTCGTGGACCATCGCCACTCGCTTGACGAAAATGCTCCCGGAGCGTCGCTGGCGCCCGATGAAGCTCGTGCGCTCGCAGAAAGGGCGCTGGCAGGACATGGTTACCGGCTTGCCGAATTCGAGCTGCAGGATTCCCGCGGGGAGAAGCGCAAGGCGCGTGAAGACTACACCTTTGTGTGGCAAGCGAAGCCCGGGGACCCGCGCAACGTCGCCGACGAAAAGTACCGCACTGAGGTCAACATTGCCGGCGATGAAGTCGTGAGCGTCTCCGATTACTTCAAGCTGCCGGAGGAGTGGGTGCGCCAGCGGCAAAAAAGCGGCCTGGCCAACTCCATCCTGGGCGCGGTTGGGGCGTTACTAGGCGTAATCATCATTGTGAGAGTGGTCATTCTTTTTGTGGCGCAAGTGCGTCACGGCCCGCTCCCGTGGCGCACCGCGGCCCTGGTCGGAGCGGCGATGGCCGCCCTCGTTGTTCTTTCCGAACTGAATGCCTTGACGACGGCCGAGCGGGCTTATTCCACCTCGATTTCACTCGGGACCTTCTGGCTTCAGCAAGGCACGGGGCTCATACTGGCGCCGATTTTGGCCGGCCTAGGAGCCTGGCTTGTGGTGGCATTTGCGTTGAGCCTGTTTCCCGAAGCGCAGCGCCTTCTGCGACGCTCGGGAACACGCGCTTGGCGCAGAGATGCGATGATAGCTGTCATTCTAAGCCTGGCGATGACGGCAGCATTCGAGAAGCTCGGCGCTAGGCTGACCTCACTTTGGCCGGCTTACTTTCCGCCGCGAATCAATCTTGTTCCAGGCCATCTGGACACTTGGTCGCCGGCACTGGCGTTTCTGTTGCCGGCGGTGCTGGGTGCGATGCCGGCCACGGCCGGGGTGGTAGTCTTGATCGCGGTATTCAAGTCCGGCTGGTCCCGCCGGGCCTGGTGGATTTGGGTAGCGTTGTTGCTCCTGCTCATAGCACTGGGTCCTTCACACGCCCATTCGGTTCGCGAGTTCCTCGCAGGCTGGATATACACGGTCATCTCATTCGCGATTCCTGTCTGGATGATTGCTACCTTCTTCCGGGACAACGCGCTGGCGTATCTCGCCGCAGTTTTCTGCGTAACGGTTGCAGACCCAGTCGTGAACTTGCTGTCCCAAGCCGCCAGAATCTATCAGTGGAACGGGCTCTTGCTGGGCGGCCTGTCGTTGGCCATTCTCGGATGGCTGCTATTTCCAGAGAGATCCGCGGCTGGACTTGAAAGAGCGGCTTCGCCCTAATGCTTTCGGCCCCGCTCCTTATCCCGGCGCAGTTGACAGCGCAGAGGCGAGAGAGTAGTCTGCGCCTCCGGTCGAAAGAACCCAGGATTCCCAACAAATAAAAAAAAGGGAGGCGAAATAATGCGTGTTCGCAGTGTGGCGTTGGCGGTGATGTTCGCTCTGGCGGCGGTGTTGCCCGTCATGGCGCAGGACGCGGGTAAGGTGGCGGAGATCCACATCAACCGGGTGAAACCGGGGATGACAGCGCAGTACGAAACCGGGCGCAAGAAACACATGGCCTGGCACAAGAGCCAGAAGGACACTTGGTCGTGGTACACGTGGGAAGTTCTGACGGGCGAGGGCACCGGCTCGTACGTGGTGGGGACGTTCCAGCACCATTGGAAGCATTTCGACGGCCGCGAGAAATTCAACCAAGCCGACAGTGCCGATGCCCAGGCCAACATGGGCGCGTCCCTGGCCAGCGAGCAGATGAGCTATTACCTCCACCGCGCCGACCTGAGCGGAGGCCCGGAGGCGTTCCCCCCGGCCACGAAGCTGATTTCGGTCACGCACTTCATGGTCAGGCCCGACGGCGTCAACGACTTCCTCGACGGCGTCAAGAAGGTGGGCGAGGCGATCGGCAAGACCAACTATCCCCAGGCCGGGCCCAGCCACTGGTATCAACTGGTGAACGGGGGAGACGTCCCGCATTTCGTGCTGGTGGGAGAGCGCGCCACTTGGGCGAGCTTCCAATCGCCGGAAAAACCCTTCGACGCGATGATGGAAGAAGCCTATGGCAAGGAGCAGGGAGCGGCCATCCTGGCTTCGCTGCGGAAGGCGATCCGTTCTGTGTATACCGAGGCCTTGCAGTACCGGCCGGACCTGAGCTACGTAGCCGGAAAGTAAAGAAGGTCGCCCCACCCTTCCGCTCCTACCCCGGCGGACAAAGAACGTTTTGACGGGAGACGGTTCGCGGAAACGGTGGGGCACCCCCGCGCCTGCCCCATACCGTTCACCTCCGAGTACCTACCGAAAAATGCTAATCCTTTGCTTCTCATGCGTTTACATTGACCCGGGCATCCAATTGAGCTAACTTTGCAACTTTATTCATAAGCGGACTAAGGGATATACTGGACGCAACTCGGATGGCACATACAAAGAATGGTAAGACCCTGGTTTTGCTGAAACCCCGTGGTTTCTGCGCGGGGGTGGTACGCGCGATCGACATTGTGCGTATCGCCCTTGAGGCCTTCGGCCCACCCATCTACGTCCGCAAAGAGATCGTCCACAACCGCTACGTCGTCGAAGAGTTGCAGGGCAAGGGCGCGGTGTTTGTGGACAGTGTGGAAGAAGTCCCGGAAGGGGAGCGGGTGATCTATAGCGCGCACGGGGTCTCGCCGGAGGTCCGGGAGGCGAGCGAGCGGAGGCGGCTGCGGGTGATCGACGCCACCTGTCCGCTGGTGACCAAGGTGCACGTTGAGGCCGTACGCTTCGCCAAGGACGGCTACAGCATCATCCTAATCGGCCACCGCGACCACGATGAGGTGATCGGCACCCTGGGCGAAGCGCCGGCGGTCACGCAGGTGATCAGTAGCCCGGAAGAGGTGGAGCAGTTGACCGTCCCCGATCCCGAGCGCGTGGCCTTCACCACCCAGACCACGTTGAGTCTGGAAGAGACCAAGGACGTGATCGCCGCCCTGCGCAGGAAGTTCCCCAGCATCCACGGGCCGGCGGCGCAAGACATCTGCTATGCCACCGAGAACCGCCAGGTGGCGGTGAAGCAGGTGGCCGGGGGCGCGGATCTGCTGCTGGTGGTGGGTTCGGACAACAGTTCCAACTCCAACCGGCTGGTGGAAGTGGCGCGCAAGCAGGGAACCCCCGCCTACCTGATCGAGAATTACCGCGCCATCCGTCGGGAGTGGCTGGAAGGCATCCGCACGGTGGCGTTGACCGCCGGGGCTTCGGCGCCGGAGTGCCTGGTGCAAGAAGCAGTATCGTTCCTCACGCAGTCAGGCTTCAGCAACCTCGAGGAAGTGGAAGTGATGCCCGAGAACGTGCGATTCGGGCTGCCTCCTGAGATCGTGGAAGCCATCTCCCCCGCTACCGCGGCTGCGGAGTAAACGATGGACAACACCGGCGACAGTCGTCGCCCCATCCCGACAGCCCCGATGGCGCAGAGTAGCGAACTGAGCGCCGCGCCCAGCGGCGGCCCGTCGCTCTTGTTCGGCAAACTCGACGACATGGTAAGCCGCGTGGCCGCGGCCGCCGATGCCGCCCGCCGTTTCCTCTTTTCGCAGCAACATGAAGAGGGCTACTGGTGCGGCGAACTGGAAGCCGACACCACGCTCGAATCCGACTACATCCTGTTGCACACGCTGCTGGGGACGGGCAATCCGGACCGCATCCGCAAGGCCGCAAACTACATCCTGCGGCATCAGAACGAAGACGGCGGCTGGAGCATTTACCTGGGCGGGCCTTCCAACATCAGCGCCTCGGTGAAGGCCTACTTCGGGCTGAAGCTGGCGGGATACACGGCTGATCATCCCGCGCTGGAGAAGGCACGTAAGAAGATCCTGGAACTGGGCGGGGTCACGCAGGTCAACACCTTCACCAAGATCTATCTCTGCTTCTTCGGGCAGTACGACTATATGTCGGTGCCGGCGGTGCCGCCGGAGATCGTGCTCTTCCCCAACTGGTTCTGGTTCAACATCTATGAGATTTCGTCGTGGTCGCGCGGCATTCTCGTCCCGCTGGCCATCGCCTACGCCAAGAAGCCGTTCAAGAAGATCCCGCCGGAGATGGGCGTGGAGGAGCTGTTCCTGCACGGCAAGAGCAAGAAGCACATGCGGCTGCCGTGGGCCATGAAGCTGCTGAGCTGGCGCAACGTCTTCCTGGTGCTGGACCGCGTGACGCACTGGCTGGAGGCGGTGCACTTCCGGCCGCTGCGGTCGATCGCCATCCACGTCGCCGAGGAGTGGATCCTGGAGCGCTTCGAGCGCAGCGACGGCCTGGCCGCCATCTATCCCGCGATGATGAACTCCATCATCGCGCTGCGCTGCCTGGGATACTCGCTCGACGATCCCCAGATGATCCGCGCTATGGACGAGTTCGAGGCCCTGGGCATCGAGGAAGAAGACACCTTCCGCATGCAGCCCTGCAACTCCCCGGTGTGGGACACCGCCTACGCGCTGTACGCGCTGGGGGAGAGCGGAGTGCCGCGCAGCGAGGCGCGTTTGGTCGCTGCCGCCGACTGGATGCTGCGCAAGCAGGTCACGCGCACCGGCGACTGGACCGTCAAGAACCGGAGAGCCAACCCCGGCGGCTGGTACTTCGAGTTCAACAACGAGTTCTATCCCGACGTGGACGACACCGCCATGGTCCTGCTGGCGCTCGCGCAGGTGGACCATCCCGACGAAGGCTATCTGCACAAGTCGGTGGAGCGCGCCAGGGAATGGGTGCTTTCGATGCAGTGCAAGAACGGCGGCTGGGCGTCGTTCGACAAGAACAACAACCGCATGGTGTTCCAGTACGTGCCCTTCGCCGATCACAACGCCATGCTCGATCCAGCGACGGTGGACATCACCGGGCGGGTGCTGGAGATGCTGGCCAGCTTCGGCTGCACGCGGCAACATGCGACGGTGAAGCGCGCCCTCAAGTTCATCAGGCACGAGCAGGAACCCGACGGCTCGTGGTTCGGGCGCTGGGGCGTCAACTACATCTACGGCACCATGCAGGTGCTGCGCGGGCTGAGGGCCATCGGCGAGGACACGCGCGAGGCCTACATCCAGCAGGCGGCGGAGTGGCTGCGCATGGTGCAGAACTCCGATGGCGGCTGGGGCGAGACCTGCGAGTCCTACGACGATCCCAACAAGAAAGGCGTGGGCCCGAGCACGGCGTCGCAAACTGCGTGGGCGGTGCTGGGACTGCTCGCCGCCGGCGACACCCGCAGCGATTCGCTCGCGCGCGGCATCGCCTACCTGCTGCGGACCCAGGGCAAGAACGGGAATTGGGAGGAGCCGTATTGCACCGGCACCGGCTTCCCGCGGGTGTTCTATTTGAAGTATCACCTGTACCGGACGTACTTTCCGCTGCTGGCGCTTACCAGTTATGCCAAGGCGATGGTGGAGACGGAAAGGGAGACGGCGTCACGGTGATCGCGAGATCGGCGCCATCGCCGAAATCGCCGTGATCGGGGGAACGGGTTTGTATCAGGGCACGGCTTCAGCCGTGCCGTACAGAGGCCCTTTTAGGATTGTCATCCTGAGCGAAGCCCGAACCGAGCGCAAGCGAGGTGAGGGCGAGTGAAGGATCTACGCATTGGTGCGCAAGCCCATGCTGGCGGAGGAGCCCTGACAGACATTCGTAATGACGAATCGCAGAACCAAGATCCTTCGCTTGCGACCGCGCGGCCCGGAAACGGGCCGCGAACAAGAAAACGCGCGGTCGCAAGCTCAGGATGACACACGGGTAAAGTGAGAAATCGGGGAGGATCATGGCGGTACCGCTTTCACAGATGTGGACGGTGGGCAGCTACGTCGTCCGACAAAAACTCAAGGGGCGCAAGCGCTATCCGCTCGTCCTGATGCTGGAACCGCTGTTCCGCTGCAACCTGGCGTGCGCCGGTTGCGGCAAGATCCAGTATCCCGGACACGTGCTGAAGATGCAGCTCACGCCCGACGAATGCTTCCGCGCGGCGGAGGAGTGCGGCGCCCCGACGGTCGCCATCCCAGGCGGCGAACCGCTACTGCATCCCGAGATCGGCGAGATCGTCAAAGGCCTTGTCGCGCGCAGGAAGTACATCTACCTGTGCACGAACGCGCTGCTGCTCAAGCAGAAGATCGATTTGTTCACTCCTAGCAAGTACCTGACATTCTCCGTCCACCTCGACGGCCAGCGCGAGCACCACGACTTTTCCGTCTGCCTCGAAGGCGGCTACGAGAAAGCAGTCGAAGGGATCAAAGAGGCGCTGCGGCGCGGCTTCCGCGTGACTACCAACACCACGCTCTTCGACGGCGCCGATCCCAGAAGCGTGCGCGCCTTCTTCGACGAGATGATGGAACTCGGCATCGAGGGCATGATGCTTTCCCCCGGCTACTCCTACGAGAAAGCGCCGGACCAGCACCACTTTCTCGGCCGCGCCCGCACGCGGCGGCTGTTCCGCGCGATCCTCGCCAACCGAAAAGAAACGTGGCGCTTCAACATGTCGCCGCTGTTCCTCGAATTCCTCATGGGCAAGCGCGATTATCCCTGCACCGCGTGGGGCATGCCCACCTACAACGTCTTCGGATGGCAGAAACCGTGTTACCTGCTGCAGGACGGCTACGCCGACTCATTCGCGGAGCTGCTTGAGGCCACCGAGTGGGAGCGCTACGGCACCGAGTCCGGCAATCCCAAGTGCGCCAATTGCATGGTGCACAGCGGTTACGAAGCTTCCGCGGTTAACGATACCTTCGGCTCGCTGCGGGGTGTGTGGGAGACGGCGAAGGCCACGTTCAGCCGCTATCGCGATCCCGATGCCCTGCGCCTGCTCGACGAACCGGTGCAGCCGGTGCACGCCATCAATCCGCTGGTGCAGCTCGAGGAAACGCCGCAGGAGGTGCACCGGTGAGTGGGCGCGAGGCAGGACGAGACACCCCGCATAATCCGGACGCTCTGGAAGTCGTACCCGGTGCCGCGCGCGACGAGTTGGAAGGCTGGGTACCGGAGCTGGCCGGCGAAAAAGAACTGCGCCAGGCGCTGGAGCAGGCCTTCGGCTATCGCGGCGACGTGCTGATTACGCGCAAGGATGGCTCGAGGGTAGAAGGCTACGTCTTCGACCGGCGGACAGGACGCACACTGGCTGAGTCGTTCGTTCGCCTGCTGCCGAACGATGGCGGCGCCAAGCTCTCCATCTCCTACGCCGATATTGCCGGTCTCGCCTTCACCGGCCGCGACATGGCCGCCGGCAAAAGCTGGGAAAACTGGGTGCGGCAGTACTGGGAGCGGCGCGCGGCCGGGGAGAAGAACATCTCGCTCGAGCCAGAACGGCTGGAGTAAGGTTTCGGAGTTTCTCGTTTCAAGTTCCTCGACCGAGGCAGCTTCTGCCGAGAAACGAGAAACCAGAAACGAGAAATCAGTTGAAGGTTTTCGTCACCGGCGCTACCGGCTTCGTGGGAAGCCACGTGGCGCGCGTTCTTTCTCAACAGGGCGCGGAGTTGCGGTTGCTGGTCCGAGCGACCAGCCGCACGGAGAACCTCGAAGGCCTCAGGGCCGAACGCGTGACCGGTGATCTGTGCGATGCGGAGGCGCTGCGCCAGGGGATGTCGGGCTGCGAGCTGGTATTCCACGTCGCCGCCGACTACCGGCTGTGGGCGCCCGATCCGCGCGAGATCTACCGCGCCAACGTCGAGGGCACGCGCACCGTGCTCGACGCGGCGCGGACAGCGGGCGTGCGACGCGTGGTGCACACGTCGAGCGTCGCGACCATCGGCTTCCGCACCAACGGCCGCCCGGCGGACGAGGACTCGCCAGTCTCGCTCCGAGACATGATTGGCGCATACAAGCGCTCGAAGTTCATGTCCGAGCAGGTAGCGATGGAAGCCGCGCGCGGCGGGCTGGACGTGGTGGTCGTGAATCCGACAACGCCGGTCGGCGAGCAGGACATCAAGCCCACGCCCACGGGCGGCGTGATCGTGGCCTTCCTCAAGCGTAAGTTCCCGGCGTACGTGGAGACGGGGCTGAACCTAGTGGACGTTCGCGAGTGCGCGCGTGGGCACGTGGCGGCCGCGGAGAAGGGCCGGCAGGGCGAGCGCTACATCCTAGGCGGTGAGGACCTGACGCTGAAGCAGATCCTCGACCGGTTAGCGGCGATCAGCGGGCTGCCGTCACCCAAGGTCAAGCTGCCCTACGCGGTGGCGCTGGTCACCGGCGCGGTGGACACGCTGTTCACCAGCGTCCTGCTAGGGCGCGAGCCGCGAGTGACGCTGGATTCGGTGCGCATGGGACGCAAGAAGATGTTCGCGTCGTCGGCCAAAGCGGAGCGCGAGCTGGGATGGAAGATCATTGCCGTGGATGACGCCCTGCGGCGCGCGGTGGAGTGGTTCCGTGCGCATGGCTATGCCTAGAGCTAGGGTTTCGGGAAGGCACGGCTTTAGCTGTGCCGCTAAGGTCCGGTCAAGATGCGGGCTTTAACCTCTGAGGGAAACGTGGTCGGGATCGTCACCGCTATGGCGACGGAGGTCTGGCCGCTGATACGGAATTGGCGGCAAAATCCCCACCCTTGGCAAAACCAGCCAAACGTGGGGCACCCGGCGGTGTTCTTTGAGAGCGAAGATGCGGTGCTGCTCTGCGGCGGGATCGGACACGAAGCAGGAAAGCGCGCGGCGCAAACGCTGATCGAATACGCCAAGCCTTCCGTGTTGATCGCCACTGGTCTGGCCGGCGGGCTGAAGCCGGAGTGGACGCTGGGGCGGACGATGGTCGCGGCGGAAGTGGTGGACGAGGCCACCGGACGGCGATTCAAGACCGCGCACGGCGAGGGAATTGTCGTCAGCTCGCGCGAGATTGCGCGCGCCGAAAAGAAACGCGAACTGGCCGCGCGCTTCGCCGCTGATGTGGTGGATATGGAAGGCGCGGCGGTGGCCGAGGTCGCCGAAGCGCACGGACTGCCGTTTCTGGCGGTGAAAGCGGTTTCGGACGAAATGGATTTTGAGCTGCCGCCGCTGCAAGAATTCGTCGATGCCGAGGGCAGGTTCCAGGGCGCGCGCTTTGGATTCTGGGTGGCCTGGCATCCGCGCTGGTGGCCGGTGATCGCGCAACTGAAGAGGAGAAGTGATGTGGCGGCGGCGGCGCTGGGGGAGAAGCTGAAAGAAATGATTGCGGGGTGGAAAACAACCCCAGATCCTTCGCGACCGTTTCCCGCGCTCTGCCCCAGCACGCCAAAACCGGACCTCCACCCCAACGAAGCAAAGGCGGCTTCGTTGGGGACCCCGGGCGTGCTGGGGGCCCCGAAAGCGCGTGGGACTCTCGGTCGCTCAGGATGACAATTTGATTTTTTCTTGTAGATGGCGACGGCGACACAATCCGGCATGAAACAAGCGCGGCGGGCGATTCCCGCCACTATGACGGCGGCCGTCTATCGCGGATGCAACGACGTGCGCATCGAGAGCGTGCCGGTGCCGGAGATCGAGCCGGGAGAAGTGCTGGTGCGGGTGCACACCTGCGGTATCTGCGGCACTGACTTGAAAAAGATCGCCACGGGGTCGCACTCGGCGCCGCGCATCTTCGGCCACGAGACTGCGGGGATGATCGCGGCTGTGGGCGCGGGCGTGCGCGGGTTCGACGTGGGCGACCGCGTGATGGCGTTCCATCACATCCCCTGCGGCGAGTGCTATTACTGCCGGCACAAGGTTTTCGCGCAGTGCGAGGTGTACAAGCGTGTCGGCTGCACAGCGGGCTTCGAGCCCGCGGGCGGCGGCTTCGCCGAGTACGTGCGGGTGATGGACTGGATCGTGCGCCGCGGGCTGGTGAAGGTCCCCGATGACGTTTCGTACGAGCAGGCGTCGTTCATCGAGCCGGTCAATACCTGCATGAAGGGGATCGAGACGCTGCGCCTTGTGCCGGGCGAGACCGTGCTGGTGATGGGACAAGGGCCGATCGGGCTGATACTGGCGTACTTGGCCAAACGCGCGGGTGCACGGGTGATAACTTCCGATTTGTACGGGCAGAGGCTTACAATGAGTAAGTCACTCGGCATGGCGGAGACGATCGACGCCGCGCGCACCGAGACGGTTGAACGAGTGCGCGAGCTGACCGAGGGACGCGGGGCTGATGCCGTCATCCTGGCGGTAGCCGCCAACCAGCTTGTCCGTCCCGCCCTGGAAGCGACGCGACCCGGCGGCAGAACGATGTTGTTCGCGCAGACGGTGCGCAGCGAAGTCGGTATCGACCCGGCTGCCATCTGCGTGGACGAGAAGTCGCTAGTGGGCTCCTATAGCGCATCGGCAGATCTGCAGGAAGAGTCGGTGCGGTTCGTGCTTGGCCGCGAGCTGGATCTGACGCGGATCATCACGCACCGATTTCCGCTGTCGCAGGCGGTGGAGGCCTTGCAACTGGCTGCCCACCCGCGCGCGGATTCGCTGAAAGTGGTGGTGCAGCCAGGTATCGACTGGGAGAGGAACGCTACGTGAACGGAGACATGACAGCCGCCGTCCTCTACGGCAAGGAGGACGTGAAGATCGAGAAGGTGCCGATCCCGCGCCTGGGCGAGGGAGAGGTGCTGATCAAAGTGCAGGTGGCGCTCACCTGTGGCACCGACCTGAAGGTGTACCAGCGCGGGTACCACGCGCGCATGATCGTGCCTCCGGCTCTGTTCGGCCATGAGCTGGCGGGAGTGGTCGAGGAAGTGGGGCCAAACGTCCGCTGGTTCCGCAAGGGCATGCGGGTGGTGGCGCTGAATTCCGCGCCCTGCCAGATGTGCTTCTACTGTTCCAAGCATCAGGAGAACCTCTGCGAGGACCTGCTGTTCAACAACGGCGCCTATGCCGAGTACATCCGCATTCCGCGGCGGATCGTCGAGACCAATATGCTGGCCATCCCCAACCACGTCAGCTTCGAGGAAGCCGCCATGGTCGAGCCGCTGGCCTGCGTGCTGCGCGGCCTGCACGAGACCGGCGTGGAGATCGGCGACACCGTCACCATTATCGGCGGCGGGCCCATCGGGCTGATGTTCGTTCAGGTAGCCAAGCTCGCTGGCTGCAACGTGATTGCCGTGGTCAAGCGCGACTCCCAGGGTTCGGCGGCCAAACGCTTCGGCGCCGACGACATCGTGCTGACCGAGACCGCAGACGTGGTGGAAGCCGTCCGCGCGCTCACCCCCGACCGCCGCGGCGCCGACGTTGCCATCGAGGCCGTCGGCCGTCAACAGGCCTGGGAGTGGGCGGTAGACATGGTGCGCAAGGGCGGCACCGTGAACTTCTTCGGCGGCTGCGCTGCCGGAACCAAAGTTCCGCTCGATACCAGCCGGCTTCATTATTCCGAAATCACGCTGAAGGCCACCTTCCATCACACGCCGGAGGCGGTGCGCAAGGCGTTCGCGCTGATCGTGGAGCGCAAGATCCGCGGCACCGACTACATCACCGGGGAAGCGCCGCTGTCGCGCTTGCAGCAGGTGCTCCGCCACATGCTGAACCGCAACGGGGACATCAAGACGGCCATCATCCCCGGACACTAGGCGGCGCGGGAATCGAGCCCAGCCTTATGTCGACCCTCGCGAGCCACGGTTCCCGCAGCTTGAACCACACGACGACTGCGCACTCGGACGGCTGGGCCAAGCTGCCCGCCGAATACGCCATCCCTGACAAAGCGCCGTCGCTCGAAGAAGCGCAAGCATACTGCGAGCGCCTGGCGCGCACGCACTACGAGAATTTTTCTGTCGCGACCTGGTTCCTGCCCAAGCGGCTGCGACAGCACTTCTACTCGGTCTATGCGTATTGCCGGATCTCGGACGATCTGGGCGACGAGGTCGGCGATCCGCAGCAGGCGCTGGCGCTGCTGGACGAGTGGGAGCGCGAACTGGAGGCGTGCTACGCGGGAGAGCCGCGCCATCCTGTGTTCATCGCGCTGCGCGAGACCATTCGCGCCTGCGACATCCCGCAGCATGAATTCGCAGATCTGCTGAGGGCCTTCCGCCAGGATCAGACCGTCCATCGTTATGAAACCTTCGACGACGTCCTGGGATACTGCCGCTACTCAGCGAACCCGGTCGGACACCTGGTGCTGTACGTCTGTGGATATCGCGATGCCGAGCGGCAGCAGCTTTCGGATTCGACCTGCACGGCGCTGCAACTGGCGAACTTCTGGCAGGACGTGAACGTCGATTGGCAGAAGGGACGCATTTACCTCCCGCTCGAAGATATGCGGCGCTTCGGGGTGAGCGAGCGCGAGATCGCCGAGCGGCGTGCGACGCCCGAGTTCCTCAAGCTGATGAAGTTTGAAGTGGAGCGGGCGCGGGAGTGGTTCGCACGCGGGTTGCCGCTCGCAGGGCGGGTGGACCGCGACTTGGCGATCGACATCGAGCTGTTCAGCCGCGGCGGCCAGGAGATTCTGAACGCCATCGAGCGGCAGGGGTTCGACGTGTTACACGCGCGGCCGGTGATTTCGAAACCGGGGAAGCTGTGGCTGGTGGCAAGGGTGGCGGGGAAGCGAATCATCGGGTGATCGGGTCATCGGGCAAATGAGCCATTGGGTCATTGAGTGATTGAGCCATTGAGTCATCGAGGCCCGTAGGGCCGAAATAGGTTAGCCCAGGGCGGAAGCCCTGAGATGGCAAGTACAAAATTATTGTCATCCCGAGCAAGCGCGACCAAGGCGAAGCCGCGGGAGCGCGACGCGAGGGATCTGCTTTTCCAATTCTAAAAGCAGTTTCCTCGCAGGCTGAAGCCTGCTCGGAATGACAAGAGAATAGAAGCACCCTTGTGGCACGGCTCAAGCCGCGCCCTTTCAAAGCCCATGAACTCGCAACTGGCAGCGGCGTACGGAGTGTGCCGGCACATCACGCGCTCGGCGGCGCGGAATTTCTATTACGGATTCCTGGTGCTGCCGCGGGAGCGTCGCAACGCGCTGAGCGCCGTGTATGCCTTCATGCGCCACTCCGACGACCTTTCGGACGATCCCGGGTTCACGCGCCGCGAGCGCGAGGACAAGCTGACGGAATGGCGTAACGCGCTGCATCGCGTGGTCGCGGGCGAGCATACCGACGATCCCGTGCTGCTGGCCGTGGCCGACGCGCAGCGGCGCTTCAAGATCCCGCTGGAGTTGTTCGACCGCCTGGTCGAGGGCACGGCGATGGACGTGACCCCGCAGCCGGGCGAATCCATCCGCTACCAGACCTTCGACGACCTGCGCCGTTACTGCTATCACGTGGCCTCGGTAGTGGGGCTCATCTGCATCAAGATCTTCGGCTATCGTGATCCGGCGGCGGAGGCGCTGGCCGAGCAGTGCGGGCTGGCCTTCCAGTTGACCAACATCATTCGCGACGTAAAAGAAGACGCTGCCATGGGGCGCGTCTATTTGCCGGAGGAAGATCTCGAACGCTTCGGCCGGGCGGCAGCGGAACTCGACCCCAGCCGCCTGCAGAACGGCTTTGACGCCGCCGGCTTCCGTCCAGTGCTGGAGTTTGAGGCGCAGCGGGCGCGCGAACTCTATCGCGCCGCCGAGCAACTGCTGCCGCTGATTGACGAGGACAGCCGTCCGGCGCTGTGGGTGCTGGTGGAGATCTACCGGCGTCTGTTGGAGAGAATCGCGGCGCGCGGCTACGACGTTTTCGGAGAGAAGGTCCGGCTGAGCTGGCGCGAGAAGCTCAGCGTGCTGGCCCGCGGATTCTGGCGGCGGATGACGTGAGCGCGTTGCACGTCGCGATCGCGGGCGGAGGACTGGCCGGGCTGGCCGCGGGATGCGCGCTCGCCGACGCCGGCTTCCGCGTGACCCTGGTCGAAAAGCGACCGTTCGTGGGCGGGCGCGCGTCGTCGTATGAGCATCCCGGCACGGGCGAGGTGGTGGACAACTGCCAGCACGTGCTGCTCGGCTGCTGCACCAACCTCATTGATCTCTACCGGCGGATCGGCGTGGAAGACAAGATCCGCTGGTACGACCGTCTCAATTTCATCGAGCCGGGCGGCAGGCGCTCAGAGATCTCGCCTTCCTGGCTGCCGCCGCCCTTCCACACCGCGCCGTCGTTCCTGAAAGCCAGCTCCCTCGGGCTCGGCGACAAGCTGGCCATCGCGCGTACCATGATGTCCATCGCCCAGCGTCTGCCGCCGGATACCGGCGAAACCTTCATGCAATGGTTGAAGCGACACGGGCAGACGGAGCGGGCCATCGAGCGCTTCTGGAAAGTGGTGCTGGTGAGCGCGCTCAACGAAGACCTGGAGCGCATGTCGGTGTACTACGCGGCGCAGGTGTTCCGCGAGGCGTTCCTGAAGTCGCGCGAGGGCGGGCGCATGGGCGTGCCGCGAGTGCCGCTCACGGAATTGTACGGCGCGGCGGCGGAGTACATCCGCGGAAGTGGCGGCGAGGTGCGGCTCAGGGCGCAAGTGGAGTCGTTCCGCGCCGAGCCGGCGGGCGTGCGGCTGTGCGTGAACGGCGCGGAAATGGCGTGCGACTTCACGGTGCTGGCCGTGCCCTTCGACGCGCTGGCCCGCCTGCTCCCGGAGAGCGCGGCTGCCGGGCCGCTCGCCGAGATGATTGCGCACTTCGAGACCTCGCCCATCACCGGCATCCATCTGTGGTTCGACCGCGAGATCACCGACCTCGATCACGCGGTGCTGCTCGACCGCACCATCCAGTGGATGTTCCACAAGTCGCGGCTGCTCGGCCGCGAAGGACCGAGTTACGTCGAGCTGGTGGTGAGTTCGTCGAAGGCGCTGGTGGAGAAACCGCGCGGGGAGATCATCGAAATGGCGCTCGGTGAGCTAGGCGAATTTTTTCCCGCGACCCGCGAGGCCAAGCTGGTGAAGGCAACCGTGATCAAGGAAGTACACGCGACGTATTCGGCGCTTCCGGGCTCGGATGCCTACCGTCCGCCCGCGGTGACCGGCTGGCCGCGCGTCTTCCTGGCCGGTGACTGGACGCGTACCGGATGGCCTGCCACCATGGAAGGCGCCGTGCGCAGCGGTTACCTGGCGGCGGAAGCGGTGTCCCAGTCGGCAGGAGGGAGAGCGAAGTTAATGGTGGGGGATTTAGGGGCGAAGGGGTTGATGAGGATTAGTAATTGGTAGTTGGTAATTTGTAATTTGTGAAGTGCGCGTGTCAACCGCTGGGATTCGCGTCAGAGCGCGGCTTCCAGAGCCACGGAGCGGCGCGCGAAATTGGCCCAGCGCTTCACGCCGCCAGCACAGCCACTCCCGCACAAACCAGCAGGGCTGACATCCAGCGGCGGCGGTCCACGCGCTCGTGCAGAAACAGGCGAGCGGCCAGGGCGTTCGTCACGTAGGTGAGCGACGCGGTCGCGGGGACGACCAGCGAGACGTCGGCCCAGGAGAGCGCCAGCAGCAGTCCGAAGAACGCGGCCGCCATGAAGAACAGGGCGAGAAGAAAACTTGGGTGCGTCACGATGGCCTTGAGCACGGCGCCGAGGCCCGCGCGGCGCCACAGTTCGCCGACGTGTCCGATCTGGCGCATGGCGCGGGAGAGCAGCACGTCGCCGGCGGTCGAGCTCGCGACGATGCCGGCGATGGCGCACCAGGTGGAGACGGCGCTCATCGCTGGTCTCCGGCGGAGTCAGGTTCGGGCTGGTGGCGGTGGGTGGCGGAAGGTCCCCGGGTCACGATACCGACGCCGGAGCTGACCAGCAGGATCCCAATCCAGCGAGTAACGCTAACCTTCTCGCCAAGCAGCCAGACGGAGAGCAGCGCCAGCAGCACGTAGCCCAATGAAGTCGCGGGAAGGACGTAGGTCAGGTCCGACCATGACAGCGCGCTGAGATAGGCGGCGAAGAAACCGAGCAGCAGTACGATTCCGAGAGCAATCCAGGGATTGAGCACGGCGGCGAAGAGCTCGGTCCAGCGGGCGAGGGAGATGGCGCCCACGCGCTTCATACCGTAGGAGAGGCTGATGTCGCCGGTGGAAGCGAAGACGATGATGGCGACAAGGACGAGGTATTTGCGGAAGGTCACGGATTTTGCACGGGCTAAGAACAGCAGATTCCTCGGGGCCGAGGCCCCTCGGAATGACAATCAATTAAGTAACAGCCTGATCGCAGGCCTGAGGGCCTGCTCCACCCATGCCCGCAATCTCTAGACCTCGACGGTCTCGACTGGGGTCTCGCGCTCTTTCGCAGGGGGCGCGGGAGCAGCGGGAGTCGCGCGCCGGTCAGCCACGTAGCGCTTGCGGGCGGCGCGCAGCTTGAGGAAGGCGCGGGCTTCCTTGTAGAGGCGCTTGCGCTCGCCCGAGTCCCACAGGGCTTTGCGCACGATGCGGTAGACAGCCTTGGGGCGGAAGTAGTACTCGTCGTAGAAGCGGTGAACGGCCTCCAGCACTTCCTCGCGCGGCAGCCCGGGATATTCGATGTGGGCGAGCTGGTGTCCGCCTTCGTCCACCATCTGCTGCTCGTTGACGATGAACCCGTTCTTCTTGGCGAAATCGTAGAACTCGGTGCCTGGATAAGCGTGCGCCAGCGACACTTGGATGGTCTCGACATCGAGCTGCTTGGCGAAGTCGATGGTGTTGCGGATGGTGTCGCGGGTCTCGCCTGGCAGGCCGAGGATGAAGTCGCCATGGACCACCAGGCCGAGCCGGTGGCAGTCGCGGGTGAAATCACGCGCGCGCTCGACCGTCGCTCCCTTCTTGATGTTCTTAAGGATCTGCGCATCGCCGGACTCGTAGCCGACGATGAGCAGGCGGCAGCCGGATTCGCGCATGGCTTTCAGCGTCTCGTAATCGGTGGTGACGCGCGAGGTGCATGACCAGGTGAGCCCCAGCGGCTTGAGCTTCTCGCATAGCTCGATGGTGCGCGCCTTCTGGATGTTAAAGGTGTCGTCGTCGAAGAAGAATTCCTTCACCCACGGCCAGTATTCCTTGGCCTTGGCCATTTCGCGGGCGATGGCATCGCTGGAGCGCTTGCGCCAGGGATGTCCGCTCAAGGTCTGCGGCCATAGGCAGAAGGTGCACTGCGCCGGGCAGCCGCGCGTCGAGTAGAGCGCGACGAAGGGATACAACAGGAAGGGCACGTTGTAGCGGCGGACGTCGAGATCGCGATGATAGACGTCGGTGACGTCGGGCAGGGCATCTAGGTCGTCCACCGGCGGCCGGTCCGGGTTGTGCACAATGCGGCCGTTCTGCCGGTAGGAGACGCCTAGAATCTCGCTGAGCGGCTTGCCCTGGGCGAACTCCACGGTGGCGTAGTCGAACTCGCGGCGGACGATGAAATCAATGGCCGGACAGTCGCGCAGGACCGGCTCCGGCAACACCGTGACGTGCGGGCCGACAAAGGCGATCTTCAGCCCGGGATGGGCGGCCTTCATGGCCTCGGCCAGCTTGCAGTCGCCGGGAAAACCCGGGGTACTGGTGAAGAGCACGACGAACTCGTAGTCCTTGGAGATCTCGACCGTCTCCTGCCAGGAGACGTGGTGCGGGCTGGCATCGAGCAGGCGCGAGCCCTCCAGCATGCCGGCGGGATAGGCCAGCCACACCGGGTACCAGTAGGATTCGATCTCGCGAGTGGCAGGCCAGCGAGAACTGGCGCCGCCGTCAAAGTTCTCAAAGGAGGGCGGGTTCAGGAACAGGGTCTTTAGAGGCATGCAATTCTCAATATTACCATCCGCCAGGGGAGTTCCAGGCAGCTGCGCATTATGACGGAGATGCGCCCGCCCCCACATGCGATTACGGTACCCGCAGAAAAGGGGAAGGTCAAGGGTTGGGTAGTGGGTCAGTTTCCGGAAAGCCACCCACGCGTCCAGTTGGACGCAAGGATTTTCCGGTCGCAATCTGGATCGGTTGTGTAAAACCTGTTATCGACAACTATCCGCCGCTGCTCGTGTGGTATGCCCGTTTTTCATCCTGAGGGGTTGTTTTCCGGTTTGCCCGTCACTCGGGCAGAACTTCGGATTGACCCTGCGGATTCGTCGATAAACAGTAAGCGACTTAGCGGTACTAACCGCCAGGCTTCCTCCACGCTCTGGCCCTCTTCTCAATGAGCCACTAGGCTACGGCTTGCCGCTCGCGGTGTCCCGAACCGGCCCGGGTGGGCTCGCCTTGCGAAGCACGAAGTCCTCCATGGAGACGGTGTACTCGTCCTTCCCAGGCGTGTAGCGGATGCACGACCGGGTCGGGTAGTACCCGGTCAGCGCGACGGCGTCGGGCGACTGGATCGGGAAGCACGCGTCGGGCTTCGACAACATGTAGCCGCGGTCGACCATCTCCTCGTAGAAGATGACCCGGCTGAAATGCTTCACCAACCGCTGCTAGGCTTGTATCTCCTGCTTGCTCCGATTAATCCTTGGCAGTTCTAATCAAGAATATTACGGCTGCGCTTCGCAACCAGTAAGACGGCATCAACTAATTGACCGAGTGCTGCCTAATTCTTGTCGCCTGCTCCGTGCGAAAACCCGCAGATCCGGCAAGGCGCAGAAGGCTCAGTGTTGTCCACACGGTGCTTGATCGGTGGTACGGTCTTGAGGTAGGCGAAAATCGCCTTCAGGTCTTCGTCGGTCATCCCCCGGAAAATCGGCCAGGGCATGATCTGTTTGAGTTTGCGCGCCTTGACGTATCCGGTTCGCATCACCTGGATGAAAAGGGCTTCGTCGTAATACCCGATCCCCGAAGGGTCCGGCGTAATGTTGGCCGACGCCACCGTTCCCCAGGGGCCTTGCAGGACGAAGCCTCCGGCGAGGTCGAGCCCCTTGAGGGCTTGCCCCTTTACCTGGGGCGTGTGGCAGTCGCGGCAGACACCGGACAGCAGCAGGTATTCGCCGCGCTTCGCCGGGGTCGAGAGGTCGGGTGGCGGCACGGGCTCCGTCGCCGGCTCCGGCACGGTATTGATCAGGTACTTTACCGGAAAAATCAACTCCGTCTTCGGCACTACGTGTTGCACGGGCGGTAGCGAGCGCACGTAAACGACCACCGAAGCCAGGTCTTCGTCCGAAAGATGGCGAAAGCGTTCATAGGGCATAAAGTTGAACAGGCCGCGTCCATCGTGCCCGATCCCCTCGCGAATGGCGCGCGCGAACATGTCGTCCGTCCATGTTCCGGCGCCGGTTTCCTTGTCTGGCGAGATGTTGGGCGGGTGAATCTTCCCGGGCAGGCCGAGCAAGGGGAAATTCGCCGTGCCACCACCCTTCGTTCCGGGAGTTAGCGGCACGTCGTCCTTAGTCCAGTCCCGCTCGGCGTGACAATCAAAGCATGCCAGCACGTTTTCGGTCAGGTATTGGCCGCGCGCCAGACGCTCGGGCGTCCGCTCGAAACTCCGGGATGTGAGCGGGCGCGCCTTCGGTCCGATGAAGGGACGCCAGCCGATTGTGAGACTCACCAGCGCTGCGAAAGCGACGACAACAACCACGAACACAATTCCTGCGACTTTTAGACCGGTTTTCATGTTGCCCTCCTTAAGAGCGCTTTCAAAGCTCAGAATCCCAAGCCGACCTCCGCAAGAGGGGGTGCAAGCCCCCTACGACCCGGTGCAAGGTCTTACCTGGTTCTTGCGGTTTTATTTCCAAGCGGCGGCCACCGTCCGCTTGTCGGAAGCGTTCTGCTTCGCCAGTTGCTTCTGCTTACGGGTCTTCGGCTGCCGGTGCGAATTCGCCACCTTCTTGTTGTCCGTCTGCTGCGCTACGGGCTGCGCAGATCTGATCTCATCGGCTCCCAGGAACTGATCGGGGAGGGTTTCCTGCTGCGCCAGTCCCGGGCTGCTCATTGCCAGGGTCATTCCGACCATCACAACCAAGGTCAAGGCGAATCTCTTCACGCGGTTCAATCGTAAGTCTCCTCTCACGTGCGGTAGGCTAAGGGGGGAACTTCAGATGGGCTGACTTAGTTCAGGAAATCTGAAAGAGTGAGAAGAGGGCCTCACCCGCTTACAACCCTAGCCCCGTTTCGTTCGGTTGTCAACCATGCTGGGCTCAACTAGCTAGAGGCCCGCCCCGTCAAGCCAAGACGCTTGGAAGCAGGTAAAAGAGATCGCTGCTTAATTCGTAGGGCCGCCGTGAACGGCAAGTCAATGGAAAGCAACAAGCTACAACCTCGCACTCTGGATCCGCCGTCGATTACTGTCGCAAAAACGCTTTTACACAAGTAATCCCCAAGGGCCGTGCAACAGGTTCAGCCGGAAACTGACTCACTACATTGGCTGTGTTGTACTTTGCCATCGGTGGTGTGACCTACGATGCCGATCGGAATCCAACGTCTCGGAGGCGACCATGGCCACGACCTACGACGCGATCATCATCGGCACCGGGCAGGCAGGGCCGTCCCTGGCAGTGCGACTGGCGGGCGCGGGAAAGAAAGTCGCCGTCATCGAGCGCAAGTTCTTCGGCGGGACCTGCGTCAACACCGGTTGCATTCCCACGAAGACCATGGTGGCGAGCGCCTACGCCGCGAATCTGGCGCGCCGCGCCGCCGAATACGGGGTGGACATCGGCGGAACGGTCACCGTGGACATGAAGCGGGTGAAGGCGCGCAAGGACGCGGTCTCAGGCCGGTCGCGGACCGGCGTCGAGGGCTGGCTCAGGGGCACGAAGAATCTCACGGTGTACGAAGGCCAGGCGCGCTTTGAATCGGCGCACGAGGTCAGCGTGGGGCCGGAGCGGCTTACCGCCCCGCAGATCTTCATCAACGTGGGCGGGCGCGCCGTGGTGCCGGCGATGCCCGGCATCGAGCAGGTGCCGTATCTCACCAATTCCACGATGATGAACGTGGACTTCCTGCCACGCCACCTGGTGATCGTGGGCGGCAGCTACATCGGTCTGGAGTTCGGGCAGATGTTCCGGCGCTTCGGCAGCGAGGTGACCATCATCGAGATGGCGTCGCGTCTGATCTCGCGTGAGGACGAGGATGTCTCGGCGACAGTGCGGGAGATCCTGGAAGCCGAGGGTGTCCATATTCGCTTGAACGCCAAGTGCATCTCCGTCTCCAAGCGCGGCGCCGACATCGCCGTGGGCGTGGATTGCACCGACGGCCCGCCGGCCGGCGCGGGTTCGCATCTGCTGCTGGCGGTAGGGCGGCGTCCCAACACCGATGATCTGGATCTGGAGAGGGCCGGCGTCGAGGTGGACAAGCGGGGCTACGTCGTGGTGGACGACCAGTTGCGCTCGAGCGTCCCCGGCATCTGGGCGCTGGGCGATTGCAACGGCCGGGGCGCCTTCACGCACACCTCTTATAACGACTACGAGATTGTCGCGGCTAACCTGCTGGACGGCGATTCGCGGCGGGTGAGCGACCGCATCCAAGCGTACGCGCTGTATATTGATCCGCCGCTCGGCCGCTGCGGCTGGACGGACGCACAGGTGCGTAGCTCAGGCCGGCGGGCGCTGGTAGGGAAGCGTCCCATGACGCGCGTGGGGCGCGCCGTGGAAAAAGGCGAAACTCAGGGATTCATGAAGATTGTGGTGGACGGGGATACGAAGGAGATCCTGGGCGCGGCCATCCTGGGCACTGGCGGCGACGAGGTTATTCACTGCATTCTCGACGTCATGTACGCCAAGGCGCCTTACACCACCCTGCAGCGGGCCATGCACATCCATCCCACCGTGTCGGAACTGGTGCCGACCATCCTCGGAGAACTGCAGCCGCTGGCGGAACTGAAGACCGGCGCCAGCTCGGCGGCGTAAAACCGCTCAGTGCGGCAGGCGGCGCGCGTCCTGGGTCTGCACGCCGGCGCGCTGATGGCTGGTCAGCCACTGCAAGTCTTCCACTGAGATCGGCTTCTCTCCAGTCAACACCACCGTCGCCGACGGGCACGCCTGCTGTATCTGCGGTATGAGCTGCTCGGAAAGATGGGAATCGAGCAGCACGATGTCCGGCGGGAACAGCCGCAGCAGCGCCATGCCGACCTCCGGGGTAGACGCCAGCATCACTTCATAACCGGCGGAGCGCAGGACTTCGACCGGCGCTTTCACCCGGCCGGAGTCGGTATCGATGCAAATGATCCGAGGCATAAGCAACTCCAATCCAGGGCGCAAGTTCAATCCAGCCGCAGCGGGGTCGTTAATGCTGGCCGCCCGGGCAACAGGTCCAGCAGGAAACCCAGAGCTGCGGAGACGATAAGGACCGAGAGCTGAGGCGGGCTGTCGGCCAGCGCAAAGGCTGCAAAGTTGATGATGTGGCGCCCTAGACTCCACGCAGCCCGCAATGGGTTTCTCCTGGCTCGCACGGCCCCACCTCAGCAAATGTTCAGGCGCTTCACGCTCTTGCTCCCGCCACCCCCGAGCGCGGAGGCTCTTCACGTGGCGAGGGGTCATCGCGGAAAACCAGCACGCACCCGAGTGCCAGCAGCAATCCCCAGCTCAGCAGGACCACCGGCGCACCCCACATCACGGCTTCGAGTAGCGAGTTCATGACCTGCCTGGACCCTGCCTGTAATAACCCATGAGACGAAATGCGCGGGTAAAGATTGCGTCAAGGAAAGGTAAAGTCTTGTAAATCAAGGGACGAGATTCTGGTATGTCACGCGGTGTTGTGATTTGCATCACTGCAATGTGTGGTCAGGCGGCACAGGATGAGCGTCGCTGGGGACACCATTTTGACAAGCGATCAGGACGTTCATGCTGATGCCGTTCGCGAGCTCGCGGAGGCACTCGATACCATCGCCAGCTCGCATAGCTGCCGCTCCGGCGACGTTCTGTTCCGGCAAGGACAAGCGGCAGATGGTGTGCTGGTGGTGCGCCGCGGCAAGGTTCGCCTCTGCGCTGCGTCGCCCGATGGCAAGTCGCGGCTGCCCTATCGTACGGTAGGTCCGGGATACGTGCTGGGCCTGCCGGCGCTGTTCTCCGGCCAACCTTACAGCCTGACCGCCGAAGCCTTGGGGGAGTGCGTTTACGGTTTCGTGGAGCGGGAACGGGCGCTGGAACTCGTCCGCGAGCGCCTCGACCTGTGCTTCCAGGCCGCCGACCTGCTGGCACGTGAGTTGAGGTCGCTGCGCGAATGGCAGTTGACGCGTATGGGCATTAACGCACAGTCCTAGCCGGCCCTGCTCCAGCGACATCTGATCTCTCATCTCTTGCACCGATTATGGTGCGCTCGGCCCTCCACATTTTTTCGTTGACAAACATAACGCGGAATTGTAAATTAACGATGTTAAATTAACGATGTTAATTTACAGAGGTTAGTTATGGGAGTCAAAGAACGGCGGGAGCGGGAACGAGTTGAGACGCGGGACAAGATCCTGGATGCGGCGCGCGAGCTTTTCATCAACAAGGGCTACGATGGGGTTTCGATGCGCCAGGTGGCGGACCGCATCGAGTACTCGGCCACTGCGATCTACGAGTACTTCGACGACAAGGATGCGCTGTTCCACGAGCTGTGCCAGCAGGATTTCGCGCGCCTGGCGGCCGTGTTTCAGGGCCGCTCCATGGCTGCCGATCCGATCGAGCGGCTGAAGCAGATCGGGCAGACCTACATTGATTTCGGCCTCAACTATCCCAACCACTACAAGCTGATGTTCATGACGCCACATCCGGGGGGAGAACTGGATGAGCGCGATCGCGAGATTAAGGGCAACCCCGAGGTGGATGCGTACGCGTTTTTGAAGCACACCGTGGAGCAGGCTATCGGCGCCGGGGCGTTTCGCGAGGAGTTCCAGGATGCGGAGCTGGTCTCGCAGACGCTGTGGGCAGCAGTGCACGGGGTGATCTCGCTGGAGATAGCGAAGCACTGCGATCAGTGGGTGGAATGGCGCCCCATGGAGAAGCGCGCGCAGGCCATGCTGGATGCGGTACTGCGCGGGATGCTGAAGGAGAACTGAGATGCCTCCACTGGCGCGGCGCAATCTGTTTCACGACAAAGTTCGCCTCACGGTCACGCTCACCGGCATTGTGTTCGCGGTGGTCCTGATCGTCGTGGAGCTGGGACTGTTTGTCGGCTTCACGGAGACAACGTCGAGCCTGGTCGATCACTCGGGCGCCGACCTGTGGGTCACTTCGAAGCACGTGCCTTATGTCGAACTGGGCGCGCCCTTCAGCGAGCGCAAGCTCTACCAGGTGAAGGCCGTCCCCGGGGTCAAGGAGGCGGACAAGTTCATCAACCGTTGGACGGAATGGAAGCGTCCTGACGGGCGGCGCGAGTCGGTGCAAATCGTCGGGTTCAACCCCGAATCCGGCCTGGGCGGGCCGTGGAGCTTGGTCGAGGGAAGTGTGGAGAATCTGAAAGTCCCCGACTCGATCATCGTGGACGATGTGTACAAACAGAAGCTGGGCGTCACGCGCGTGGGCGAGGTGTTCGAGATCAACGGGCACCGGGCGCGGGTGGTCGGGTTCACGCACGGCATACGGGCGTTCACCACCTCGCCGTACGTGTTCACCACGTTTAAACGCGCGCAGGACTTCGGGCGGGTGCAGGCCGACCAGACGATTTACGTGCTGGTGAAGACCGAGCCTGGCGCGGACGTGAACCAAGTGCGGCGCGAGATCCTGGCGCGCGTGAGGAACGTGGAGGTCTACACCAGTCCCCAGTTCAGCCGCATGACGCAGGTCTACTGGATGTTCACCACCGGCGCGGGCGTAGCCGTGCTGCTGGCGGCGGTCCTGGGGCTGGTGGTCGGGTTCGTGGTAGTGGCGCAGACGATCTATGCGACGACGGTGGACCACCTGCGCGAGTTCGGGACGCTGAAGGCCATGGGCGCGCCCAACAGCTATGTGTACAAGGTCATCATCCAGCAGGCGGCGCTGAGCGCGGTGATGGGCTACGTGGTGGGCATGTTCGTCAGCTTCTTCGTGGTGCGCGCAAGCCAGCACGGCGGCGCCGCCATCCTGCTGCCCTGGCCGATGGCGGTGGGGATGTTCTTCCTCACGCTGCTGATGTGTGTGGGCGCGGCCACGGTCTCGATCAATAAAGTCACGCGGCTGGATCCCGCGATGGTGTTCAAGAGCTAAGGAGGAACTGTGCAACCTGCCATTGCAGTACGTGAAGTGACCAAGACCTACGACGAGGGCGCGACCGGTGTGCCGGCTCTACGCGGGGTTGACATGGATGTCGACCCGGGGGAAATCGTGCTGCTGATGGGGCCCTCGGGCAGCGGCAAGACTACGCTGCTCTCCATCATGGGCTGCATTCTGGCGGCGAGTTCGGGCAGCGTTCGCATCGCCGGGATGGAAGTCACCAAGCTCGGCGAGAAGCAACTGCCGCCGCTGCGCCTGAAGCACATTGGATTCGTCTTCCAGGGATTCAACCTGTTTCCTACTTTGACCGCAGGGGAAAACATTGAAGTAATGCTTGACCTCAAAGGCGTGCGCGGAGCGGAGGCCAAACGGCGCGCGGCGGAACTGCTTGAGCAGGTCGCGCTAGGGGAGAAGTACAAATCTTTTCCCGCCGACTTGAGCGGTGGCCAGAAGCAGCGCGTGGCCATCGCCCGGGCGCTGGCGGGCGATCCGGAGATCGTGCTGGCGGACGAGCCCACGGCGGCGCTCGATTCCCGCACCGGGCGCAACGTCATCGAAATGATGCGCAGCCTGGCGCATGAGCGTAGCCGCGCCGTGGTCATCGTTACGCACGATGGGCGCCTCAAAGAGTTCGCCGACCGTGTCGTGCGAATCGAGGATGGAATCATCGCAGGAGCGGAGTTGATTGAAGAAGCGCCCGCCGGGCTGCTGGTGCAGGGGTTCTCACAGCAAGCTGGGCTAAGTGTCGCCTAGGGAAGTGGAGTGATGTCATGAAAAGAAGAATCGCCATTTTGATCGGTGCTGCCGTTCTCATCTTGACGGTTTCCGTGTCGGTGATCTTTGCGCGCTCGCACACTACGGCCACGCAAGCACAGGTGCAGCCGCAGGCCAGCCGGAGCGAATCGCTGGTCGCCGGGCCGGGACGGGTCGAGCCTTCGTCGGAAGATATCAAGCTGGGATCGGAACTCAGCGGGAAGCTGAAAGCTGTCTATGTCGAGGAGGGAAACACGATCCACCGCGGACAAGTGCTCGCCGAGCTGGAGAACGACGATTACCGCGCGCAGGTTGCGTCGGCGGAAGCCGACGTGACCGCGAAGGAAGCGACACTGCGCAAGGTGGTGAACGGCGCCCGCAGCCAGGAGCGGCTGGAGGCGTGGTCGTCGGTGCGCGCCGCGGAAGCGGTGATGAACAATGCGCGCTCAGAGATGGAACGCCGCCAGAAGCTGTTCCAGGCCGGGGTAGTCTCGCGCGAAGAGGCGGAGCGCTATGGCCGCGAATATGACGTGGCCGCGGCAAAATATCGTGAGGCGACCGAGCACCACTCGCTCGTTGACGACCGGGCGCGCGAAGAAGACCAGTCGCTGGCCGAAGCCGATCTGAAGCTGGCGCGAGCGCGCCTGGAGGAGGCCCGCGCCCGCTACACCAAGACGCTGATCAAGTCTCCCATCGACGGCACGGTGCTGCGCAAGCATCACCGCAACGGCGAGAGCGTCTCGAACTCATCCACCGCGCCCGATCCCATCCTGACCATCGGCGACCAGGGCGTGCTGAACGTCCGCGTCGAGGTAGACGAGACCGAGGTGAGTAAAGTGCGGGTGGGCCAGAAGGTGTACGTGACCGCCGATGCTTACGGCCCGCAGAAATTCTGGGGACACGTGATCCGCGTGGGACAGGAACTCGGGCGCAAGAACATCCGCACCGATGAGCCCACCGAGCACGTGGACACGAAAATCCTAGAAACCCTGGTCGAGCTTGATCGGGGTGCGCGCCTGCCGGTGGGATTGCGCGTGGATGCGTTCATCGTCGCCGAGCCGGAGCAGATCAGCAGCATGCGCTGAGTTCCCGGGGCTAGCTAGACGCGGCGCACGTTCTCGCTCACATGGCCGCGATCTCATACAGGTAGTCCACGAACGAGCGCACGGCGCCGTCCATGCCCTGGACTTTCGGGTTGCTCGACTCGACGACGAAGTATTCGTCGGGGGCGTGGGCGCCGCTGCCGTGGCCGAGGCCGAAGTGGGTGGCGGCCAGGCGCAGCGGCTCGCCGGTGAAGACGTAGCCGGGCCAGGAGCCGGCGTTGCGCGGCAAGATGACGGGGTCGATGCCGTCGCGCTTGTACACCGCGATCTGCGCGCGGATGAGGCCGGCGTCGGCGGGTGTGCTGTTGGGATCGTAGCCGCCGGTCATGTTCACTTCGATGTCGCCGAAGCCGCGCTTGGCCAGGTGTGCCTTGAGCGCGGCGAGCGCCTCGGAGGCCGTCATGTCGGGCACTAGGCGCAGGTCGAGCTTGGCCACGGCGCGGTGGGGTAGGATGGTCTTGCCGCCGGGCCCGGTGTAGCCGCCGACCAGGCCCTCGATGTTCACCGTGGGTCGTGACTGCCAGAGCTCCAGCGCTTCTCGCCAGCTCACGTCGTGTACCCAGTGCTCGGCGCCGAGCTGCTTCTTGGCCGTCTGCTCGTCGAGACGGCGCGCCGCTTCGGCGATCATCGCCTTCTCGCGCGCGGAGAGCGGGCGCGCCTTGTCCGCGAAGCCGTCGATGGCGGGATCGTTGCCGTCCTTCGACACCAGCGTCGCCAGCGCCTCAACCAAGTGCCACGCCGGGCTGTCTAGGCGTGCCTTGTTGCTGGAGTGCACGTCTTTGCGCGGACCGCGGCCCCAGCGCTCGCCGCTCGACACCAGCTCCAGTTCGACCACGCCCTTGGCGCCGAGCGTCATGATCACTTTGCCATCGAGGTCCTGCGCCGCCGACGGCACAAAAATCCCAGTGCAGGGCTTGAGCGCGGCCAGCACTTCCGGCCGTCGCACGATCTGCGGGAAGTGCGGCGATCCGATCTCCTCTTCGCCTTCCGCCACCAGCACCAGGTTGACCGGAGGCTTGCGCCCGGCGGCGCGGATGGCATGCAGCGCGGCGATGCACGCGGCTTCCGGACCCTTCTGGTTGACGGCGCCGCGGCCGATCACCACTTTTCCCACGCCGGGCCTGTCGACAATGGCGGCGTCCCACGGGGGCGATGACCACTCGGCCGGGTCCACCTGCTTCACGTCGTACATGAAGTAGAGGCCGACGGTGCGGGGAGCGCCGGCGTCGAGGGTGGCGAAGATGCCGGGCTGGCCATCGGTGGGGACTTTCGCGACCTCGCCGAATCCGGCGTCGCGCAGCATCCGCATGGTCAGCTCGCAGCCTTCGGCTACGCCGCGGTTCTCAGCGGCGATCGAAGGCTGGTGGATCCACTCCTGCAGGCGTGCGACCGCCTCGTCGTGGAGTTTTTCGATCTGTGTGTAGATGGGCTGGAGGTCAGGCGCGTCGGCCCGAGCCAGGCGCGGAAAGGCCATCGCGGCCGCACCCACGGCGGCAGTTTCGAGAAATGTGCGTCGGTCCATGGCGGGGGAGGATAGCAGGTGGGAATCCGATGGACAAATACAGGATGTGCGGTTAGGTGTGGTCACGCGGCCATTTGGCCGGGAGTTCCGCTGCCGAGCACTTTCTGCAGCGTGTGCAGCAGGACGGCCGGAGGTTCGCCTCGCCCCAGGCAGGCGCTGACCATGCCTTGCTGGTAGCAGCGCACGCCGCAGTAGGCGGCCAGCATGATGATGGGAAGTGCCGGGCGAATGCGCTTCAGCAGGCGGGCGATCAGGAAGGTGCCCGCCATGTGGCAGTTCAGGAGGGCGGCGCCGATGGGGTTCTCGAGAAAGGCGTCTCGCGCCGACTCGAGCGAGCCGGCGACGAGGACGACATATCCGTGCGCGCGCAGCCACTCGACGCGAGCTGCCAGGGCATACGTCTGATCATCAACACACTGGCCACGCCGATCATGGAGTCTAGCAACTCCGGCGCAAGCTGCAGTGACCTGCGTCACACCTGAAAGCAAAAGAGCCCAAGCCGTTCGCCTGGGCCCCTGCAAAAGAGGAGCAGTGACGGCTAGGCCGCTGCGGCGGCGGCTTCGTCGAGGATCTTGGCTGCCCGGGCGACATCCGCAACCCCGCAGATGAGCAGCGGGATGTTGGTCCCCGGCTCGATTCCGACATAGGCATAGTCGATGTTGATGTTGGCTTCTCCCAGCCGCGACGCCACCCGGGCCAGTTCACCCGGCCGATGCGTCAGCCTGGTCTGCGCCACCTGGGTTTCGGCGTAGGTCATGCGCTGGCCATCCAAAACCGTCTTGATGGTGGTGGGATTGTCTCCTACGAAGCGGACGGTGCTTTGGCCCTGGTTGGGGAACGATTGGAAGGCCAGGATGTTGACTCCCTTGTCGGCCAAAGCCCGGAAGAACTTTCCCAGCATTCCAGGCCGGTCTTCCATTTGGACGGTGAATTCTCTTGTGGTTGGCATCAAGTCACCTCCATCTGTTTCGGGGCACAGGAGCAAGTACCTGCAACCCCAAAGCAAGGCAAGGCTACGCCCGGCGGCGAGTCCTTGCAACCGGCAAAGAGACCTTTACCCACGATCGGGGGAAGGGATGCGCGCTTGCGCCAGCAGCTTGGCGCAGGCGTACACGGTTCGGGTGTGCGGCATGGGCAGCCCCAAGTGTTCGCCTAACTCGACCACCGCTCCCACCACCGCCTCGAGTTCGAGCGGACGTCCGGCCTCCAGGTCCTGGAGCATGGAGGTTTTGTGCTCGCCAACCTTTTCCGCTCCCGCCATGCGCTGTTCGATGGAGACGGGCAACTCCAGCCCCAAGCGCGCGGCTACGGCCTCTGCCTCCAGCATGATGTTGCGGACCAGGGCCGCCACCTCGGGATCGCGCACCATCTGAACGAGCGTGGCGCGGGTGAGGGCGCTGATGGGGTTGAAGGCGACATTGCCCAGGATCTTTACCCAGATCTCATTGCGGATGCGGGTGGTGACCGGGGCGCGCAAGCCGGAGGTGATCAGCGCGTCGGCGATGCGGCGGCAGCGTTCCGAGCGGCTGCCGTCCGGCTCCCCCAGCGAGATGCGATTGCCGTCGGTGTGCAGAATCACGCCCGGCTCGATGATCTCGGTGGAAAAATAGACGATCGAGCCCACCACTCGGCGCGGTTCGATGGCGGCGGAGATCACGCCTCCGGGATCCACCCGCTCCAGACGAATGCCCTGGCCGGGGCCGCTGTAGCCTTGGAAAAACCACCAGGGGATGCCATTCTGAGTGCTGACCACCGCCGTCTCCGGGCCGAGCACGGGAGGCAAGTGCGGGACCAGTTGCGGCAAGCTGTGCGCCTTCACGCCCAGGAAAACCACGTCCACCGGGCCCACTTCCTCGAGCGTGCCGGCGATTTTGGGCCGCGCCTCAAAGTCCCCGTCTCCACTCTTCACGCGCACGCCGTGCTCCTGCATGGCGCGCAGATGGGGGCCGCGGGCAAACAGCGTGACGTCGAACCCGGCGCGCGCCATGCGGGCGCCGATGTAGGCCCCGATCGCGCCGGCGCCGGCGATCAGAAACCTCATGGCTGGCCGTCCAGCAGCGCGGCCGCCACCTGCTGGCGGCGGATCTTCCCCGTCGCGGTCAGGGGAATGCTGTGCACGATGAAGACCTTCTTAGGGCACTTGTATTCCGCCAGCCGCTCCCGGCAGTGCTTCAGCAGGACCGGCTCGGTGGCGCCCCCGGTCTCGTGCAACACCACTGCGGCCACCACTTCTTCTCCCAGCACCGGATGCGGCATGGCGAAGGTGACCGCTTCGGCGACCGCGGGATGCCCCAGCAGGACCTCGTCGATCTCACGTGGGGACACGTTCTCGCCGCCGCGGATGATCAGGTCCTTGATCCTCCCGCTGAGATGCAGGTAGTTGTCTTTGTCCAGCCATCCCTGGTCGCCGGTGCGAAACCATCCCTTGATGAAGGAGGCTTCATTCGCTTCCGGATTGTTTTCGTACCCGCTGAACACGCTGGGCCCTTGAATAACTACCTCTCCGCGCTCACCGTGGCCGAGATGATGGCCCTTCTGGTCCACCACGCTGATGCGAATCCCGGTGGCCTGTCCCACCGAGCCCGGCTTGCGATGTCGCGGCGGCAAAGGGTTCGACGACATCTGGTGGGAAGCTTCGGTCATCCCGTAGGCCTCGACGAAGGGCACGCCGAAGATCTCTTCCATCTTGAGGATGATCTCCGGCGGCATGGGTGCGCTGGCGGAGCGGATGAAGCGCAGTGTGCCGGCGTGGTGTTTGTGGCCGTGGGCGCGCGTCAGCAGAAGGTGGTGCATGGTGGGCACTCCCGAATACCAGGTGACGCGATGTTCGTGCACCGTGCGCCAGAAGGGCAGGGGGTTGAACTTGGTGGGAACCACCACGGTCCCGCCGGAGATCAACGGCGCCAGCGTGGAGGCCACCAGCCCGTGGATATGGAACAACGGCATGATGCAGAGCGAAACGTCTTCCGGAGTGAGCGAGTAGGTGTGCGCGATATTGGCGGCGGACACCACCAGGTTGGAATGTCGCAGCGGCACTCGCTTGGGCCGCCCGGTGCTGCCGCTGGTGTGCAGGATCAGCGCCACATCCTCCGGCGCCGGCGGTTTGGCCGCGCTCTTTCGGCGCGGCTCGACCAGGTGGACGGCGCCCTGTGTATCCATCTCCACGGTGAGCGCGGGAATGCCCCGGTCGGCTGCGGCGCTGCGCGCCTGCTCCGCCCCATGCGCGGGACACACCAGCACGTCCGCCGAGGTGTCTCCCAGGAAGAAAAAGATCTCCTCGTAAGGGTAGGCGGGATTGAGCGGAGCGGCGGTGCCTGCGATGGAAGCTGCCAGGAAGGTGACGATGGCGGGCGCGCCATTGGGCAGCACCGTCGCCACCCGCCGTCTGCGCTGCGCGGAGTGCCCCGCCAGCACGTCCGCCATGGCCAGCACCTGCTGCCGCAGCGAGTCGTAGGTGATCCGGATTCCCAGTTCCGGAATGACAATCGCCGTACGATCGCCGGGGACGAGTTGCAACAGATCAAGCAGCGTAGCCGGAGCGTTCATCGTGCGCACCCAGTGAGCATTCGAGCCGTCCCGACGATTTTATTGCATATCCTGCTCTCGTCAGTACAACGGCGCCGGCGGCGCGGGCAGCCACACGAGAAGATCTTTGCGGCCCTGGTTTCTGGAGATGTCGATGAGAAGCTTGGGGGGAGTGGTCAGCGCACCTGCACGGCACGGCACCACTTGGCGATCAGCCACATCAACACGCCCACTCCCAGGATTTCCAGCGGTCCCGGTGGGAAGACTGCGAAACGGGTGATCTCGGCGGAATGGTGGGCGACGGCGTAGGTAGTCCAGATGATGCCACTGCCGGCGACCAGGCTTCCGATCTGCTCCGCCCGGCGGATGGCCGTGCTTTCCTTGGCGCTTGGGTCCAGTCGGACGGGAACGTAGGCCACCGGCGGCGGCTGATGGTAGCCCTCACGTTCCTCCGGCCAGGGGTCTTTTCCGCGTTGTGTTGCCTGAGGCATGATCAAATCCAAAGCCATTCTAGGAGCAAGCCGGCCGCGCCGGAAGTTACAAAGGTCGTAAGACCAGCATGCCCCGCGAGCCCACAAAAGCAGCGAGTGCGGGGATCTTTGAGGTCCCCAGCCTTGCCGTCTGCACCTTGTGTTTCGTGCAGACCAGGATTATCGTGCTCTGACAAAGGAGGACCAATATGCGAAATCTAGGATGCGCATTGCCGCTCGTGGTTATTCTCGTGTTATTCTCCGTTGCCGGTTTGGGAGCGGCAGGCCGTGAACCGCCCAGCGCCAATGCTGCCCAAGTCGCCGGCAAGAATGTCGGCACGAATAAGGATGCGGATGACGCGCTCCGCAAGAGGGTTTCGGCCCAACTGAACGCTATCGCCAAGGAGCTGAAACAGAAGTGCAAGAAGGACCCTAGCCTGTCCCAGGCCGCGCAAGAGGTTGCCGATGGCCTAGTCAACAAAATGGACAAAAATGAGGCGGCAAACAAGCTGGATAGTCTGTCTGGGAGGATTGACAAAAACACAGAGCTTTCAGACAAAGACAAGAAAGAGATAAAGGGCGGGCTCTCGAAAGCTTCGAAGGACCTGAGAGGCGGGCAGCAGAAGTAGGGTGGTGTGGCAGGGGAGGAGGGGCGACCCTCCCCCTATGCCGATTTTGCTCGTCTGTATGAGGGCCACAAGACCAGCAATGCAGCTCAGCGCCCGGAGATTACTTCTTCTCTGCTTTCGCTGGCATGGCTGGCTTGCCTTTCAGCTCGACTACGATCAAATCCATCCCGGTGTCGCCGGTGTTCTCCGGCAAGTGGGTGGCGCTCGCCGAGTATTGCGCCCCGCCTGCCTTGGGGGTAAAGCTTTCCTTTTTCCCGTCCGGGTAGGTGAACTGCCCCTTGGCGTCGGTGAGGAACACCGCAACCGTAGCGGGATGGCTATGCATGACCGACTTCTCGTGCGGGCCGTAGTGCACCTTCAGAATCCGTACCTGGTCGTTTTCGCTCACTACCGTGTAATGCTTGGGGTCAACCTTGGCCGCGTCTTGAGCCGAGAGGATTGGGGTGAGACAGACGCACAACACCGCCCCATAAAGCGCCAGCGTCACTCGCATTTTGCTCTCCTTGTGCTTGTGGGATTGTTGAAAGGCCCCCAACCCTACTCCGGCAGGGCTACTGACGTCAATCAGGCTTTCGTTTTGACTACCGGGTACGAATCGGCTTGATTCAGTCGATCACTCGAACCGGACTGCCGACTTGGTGAGTGACGGCCCAGGAAAACTGCACAAGGGATAGCATGGTGGAGGCGGCGGGAGTCGAACCCGCGTCCGAAAATGTTACTGGCCAAGAGACTACATGCTTAGTCGGGTTCCCGCTTCCGGCCTTCGCCGGAAACTTTCGCAACCCACGCTCAGAACCGACAAGAAACGCGGGCCACTAGCCCGATGATCTCGCCTCGGGCGCACGGGCCGAGCGCCGAAGGCCAGTCCGCTATGCGACGTCCTTCCGCAGCCCGCGGACCTGGCCACGGAGGACGGCTACTTAACTAATTAAGCAGCGTATGCCAGCTGTGTGTTGGCACTTATCGTTTTGCACGCGATCACGGGTGTGTGCACCCCGGCATGCCTCTTGACCGCAAGCATCTCCGTCGAATCCGTGGCGCCCCCACGGTGACAACCCTGGCGGAATGGCGTATCTGCGCCCTTGCGGCTGGTCAAAGAACTACTTCCACGTTAGGAGGGAAGTCGCTGGATGTCAACTACCTATTGGATGCGGGATGGACACGGAAGACTCGCCAGCTCAGATGCGGCATGAACTTCAACGCCGCGGATAGCCTTGCCCCCGAGCGAAGTCGAGGGGCGGAATAACGCAGATCAGAGAACCCTCCGCGCAAATCCGCGTTAATCCGGGGCGAAAGGAAGTCCAATAACCGAGGCACTCCGCTGGGAGCAGGCCAATTTCCCGCATCGTGCCTCTCCCTGTGGCATCCAAATCGAGGCGGTTACGTCTAATCCCTGGGGGTTGAGACCGCGTGGCGGAGTCTCACTGTCTGTCGTTCAAGCAGGTCCCGCACAGCACCCGCCTGTTCCGCGACTACCTTTACCAGTTCGATAACATCCGGCGATTCTTCCCGCGCGCGCCTTGGTCTCGCGACTGGCTGAAGGACGAGGTCTCGCGTCTGCACTACGACGCGGCGCGGCGTGAGCGGGTGGCGGCGATCCTGGAGCGGCAGAACCGAGCTTGGGGCGCCTCGCAGGAGACGCTCGACAATATCGCGCGCTTCCGTTCGGGCGCCTCGGCGGTGGTGACCGGGCAGCAGGTGGCGCTCTTCGGCGGGCCGCTGTTCTCCATCTACAAGGCGCTGACCGCCATCAAGCTGGCCACCGAGTTCACCCACGCCGGCCAGGAGTGCGTGCCGGTTTTCTGGCTGGCCACCGAGGACCACGACCTGGCCGAAGTGAATCACGTGACCCTGCTCGGCGCTGACGGATCACTGGCGCCCTTCACCACCGAAGCCCGCGGTCCCGAGGACGCGCCCATGAACGCCGTCCGCCTCGGTTCTGAGATCGAGGCGCGGGCCGGGGAAGCGGCGAGTCTGCTCAGCGATTCCGAAGTCGCCGGCTTCCTGCGCCAGAGCTACCGCGCGGGCGAGACCCTGGGCGGCGCCTTCGCCAGGCTGTTTTCGCGCCTCTTCCAGCATTCAGGCGTGATCCTGATCGACGCTTCCGACCCAGAGCTGCACGCTATCGCCGAGTCGGTGTATCGCGCGGCGATCGTTGCCGCGAGTGACCTCGACGACGCGCTGCTGGAGCGCAGCCGTGAACTGGAAGGTGCCGGCTACCACGCGCAGGTCAAAGTCACGCCGTCTTCCACGCTCCTGTTTGCGATGAAAGACGGCAGCCGCGTGCCCGTACATCGCGCCAACGGGCAGTTCGCGCTGGCGGAAGAGAAGCTCGGTCAAGACGAGCTGCTGCGGCGCATCAGCCAGCGGCCGGCGGAGTTCAGCGCCAACGTGCTGTTGCGGCCGGTGGTGGAGGATTACCTGTTGCCCACGCTGGCGTACGTCGGCGGTCCGGCAGAGATCGCGTATTTCGCGCAGGTCGCGGTGGTGTACGAGGAGCTGCTGGGCCGGGTGACGCCCATCCTGCCGCGCCTGAGCGCCACGCTGGTCGAGCCGCGCATCCAGCGCCTGCTCGAGCGCTACCGACTCTCGCCGGAGGAGACTTTCCTCGATCCCGAACATCTGCGGGTGCTGATCGCTGAACGCGCACTGCCCGGCGACATCAACTCCAGCTTCGATGCCGCTACGCAGCAGCTTGAAGGCTCGATGGCCGCCATCCAGTCGTCGCTGGAGCGCCTCGATCCCACGCTGGTCGAGGCCGCCGAGCGTGCCGGCTCCAAAATCCGCTACCAGCTCGACCGCCTGCGCGAACGCGCTGCCCGCGCCCAGTTGCGCCGCAGCGAGGAAACCGCTGCCCACGCCGGCCTGCTCAGCAACTCGCTCTTTCCGGAAAAAGAGCCACAGGAGCGCGTGATCGGCGCGATGTCCTTCCTCGGTCGCTACGGCACGCAGTTGCTGCTCACGCTCTATGACGCGGCCAAAACGGGGTGTCCGGATCACCAGGTGCTGTTTCTGTAGCTTCTAGCTGCTAGCTTCTGGCTCCTAGCCGAAAGCTAGAAGCCAGAAGCTAGAAGCCAGCAGCTAAGAAACGCGCTATCATTCCCTCAGCATGGCCAAAGGTCCCAAACAATTCGAGGTAACCTGCCCGTGCTGCAACGCGGTGCTGAAGGTGGATGGCGCCACCGGGGCGGTCATCGCGCACACCGCGGCGGTGCGTCCCAAGACCTTTGCCGACATGGAAGAGGCCGCGCGCGCCATGAAGGAGCAGGACGCACGCAAAGAGTCCATCTTCCGGCAGTCGGTCGAGGCTGAGAAGCACAAGGCCGACCTGCTGGACAAGAAGTTCCAGGAAGCCCTGAAGCGCGCCAAGGAAGCGCCCGACATCTCGCGCGTGCGTGACATCGACCTCGACTAGCCGGCCGCTGCTCCTGGGGCACCGCGGCGCCCGCCGCTACGCGCCCGAAAATTCTCTCTCCGCATTCGATCTGACGCTGGAACATGGCTGCGACGGCTTTGAGTTCGACGTGCGCCTGACGGCCGATGGGCGCGCCATCATCTGCCACGATCCGAAGCTGGCGGGCCTGGACGTGGCGCGCAACACCTACACCGAGATCTATCCGCGCGCCGGTGGGCCGCCCTGCCTGGAACACGTGCTGGCGCGGTTTGCGTCGAGAGCGTTCCTCAACATTGAATTAAAAGTTGCCGGCCTGGAGGATGCGGTCCTCGCTTGCCTGCAGGAGAGCCCAGCCCGGCGTGGCTACGTCGTTTCTTCCTTCTTTCCGGACGTGGTCATCGCCACTGCCGCCCGCCGCCTCGTAACCGGGTTCATCTGCGACACGCAGCGCGAGCTGGCGCGCTGGAGGGGCCTGCCGGGCGAATACGTCATCCCGCATTACAAGCTGGTGAATCGCCGGTTGGTGGAAGAGATCCACTCCGGCGGGCGCAAGGTGTTCGTGTGGACGGTGAACGACGAGGCCCAGATGCGCCGCTTGGCCGAGTGGGAGGTGGAGGGCATCATCTCGGATGACACGGCGCTGCTGGCGCGGACCTTTCCCAAAGATAATGTGTAGAGACGCAGCATGCTGCGTCTCTGCCGAATGGAGGAGTGAAGCTCGGTGGCAGGACGCCGCTGCTACCGGCCAGCGACGGCCTCGACGCGCTTCAGGAATCCCGCACGCTCTTCTTCGAACTGCTCGCGCTCGCGGGCGATGCGCGACAGGCTCCATCCCAGGACGTCGCCGATGCGCCGCGCGGCGGTGCGGCTGCACTGCTCGCTCCAGCACGCACCCAAGGCCACCGGCACACGCCGCAGCAGGATGTCGGCGAGGGTAACGGCGCATTCCCGGCGCGCTGCGGCCGCGGCTTCGGCGACGAGGTGCGGCGAGTGCTCGCAGAGCTCCTCGCGCAGGCGCTCGTCCATGGCGGCGGCGTGGGCGATCTCGGCCGCGCCCGCCCCATACCACTCCGCGAGCGCGCGCGCGGAAGCTTTCGCGATGTGCACCCGCTGCGCCACCGCCCGCGACCATCTCGCTAGCGCCGATTCGATGTCCAGGGCGGAGGGAACGGTGGCCAGC
>DASQGF010000181.1:0-17245 GCA_035632755.1 Terriglobales bacterium | reverse complement strand
GCGGTCGGCCCAGAACTTTTCCAGCGTCAGGATTAGATCCTGGTAAGTGGGGGGTGTGTTGTGATTGTTCTGATTCAATCGACTCTTCCGAAGCACTTAGCAATTGGCAGTTAGCATTTAGCAGTTGGCACTTAGCCCTGCAGTCCGGTCGTCGTCTGTCGTGCTGGCCGGTCCCGGGATCGGCTAAGTGCTAATTGCCAAATGCCAAGTGCTAATTGCTATCCAACTTTTCCAACCTCCCCGCGGTCACCAGCTTCTTCTCGATGTGCCGCTCGATGCGCTGCGCCAGGAACCGGCGCAGGTCGGCGGCGCGCTGGCGCGGCCAGGGTGCGCCCGTAAAGCTCTCGACGGGCCGGCGGAACATCTCCGCCGCGATGACGCGCGACTCGGCCGACATCTCCGACGATGCCATCCGCTTATGCGCGGCGCACATCAGGCCGTCAGCCAGCGGATGGAACCACGCGCGATGCCCGTTCAGCGCCATCCCGCAGATAATGCAATCACCCAGCTCCGGCAGCAGGCCCATCAGCCGCACCGACCACAGGTCAAAATACGTCAGCGGCATCCATATGGCGCCGGCCCGCAACTGCCCCAGCACCGAAAGCGCCAGGCGAAATATGGCGTCGTTGGCCTCGCGGTCGGGCAGCACGTCGTCCAGCACCTCGGCTAGGTAGCCCAGCGCCACCGCCCGCGGATAGTCAACCTCGGTCGCCAGCGGCGAATCCAACACCTCGCAGGAATCGAGCCGCGCCAACTCCTGGCGCTCACGCTCTTCCCAGTAAAGCCGCACGTAAGTGAGCGGCTCAAGCGCGCCGCCGAAACGCTTCTTCGACCGCTTGGCCGCCTTGGCCACTCCGCGCAGCTTGCCTTCCGTCCGCGTGAACAGCGTGACCAGCAGGTCGGCCTCGCGCAGCGGATAACTGCGCAGCACGATCGCCTCGGACTGCTTCAATGCCATGAAACGCCCGGATTACAAGCGCCACAGGAGTGCTCTGCGCAAAAGCTGATTGTAATGCACAGCGCGGTGGATAAGAAAGCGGACGACTCAGCGGCGAGCACGCCGAGCCGCCAGTTTCTTCTTGGGCAGCTTCGCTTTGACCAGCTCGTACGAGCGTCGGATCAGCTCGCGCAGTTTCGCGGCGGGCAGGACGTTGAAGTCGCGGAGGCCGATCCACTGGAAGCGGCCTACGTAGGCGGCCGGCCGGGCGCCCTCCCGCTCCAGCAATTCGGCAAAGGTCTCGGGATCGCATTTGAAGGCGATGCGATCCTCGCCGGCGGGATTCAGGTTCACCATGACGAAGATCTTGCCGCCGACGCGAAACAGCAGGACGTCTTCCCACTGGATGTTCTCGGTAGTCCCGGGAAGCGACAGGCAGTATTCGCGGATGGAATCGAGGGCTTTCATGGGGAGGACAACAAGCAAAACGCGCAGCCTTGATGCGACTGCGCGTCCGCTGAAAACACTAATCTGCGGCCGATCCGAAGATGTTCGCGTTAGCGCCCGTAATACTGGGCGTTGCGCTCGGTGAAGGCCTTCCACTTCTCCGGCAGGTCATCGAGCGCGAAGATGGCCGACACCGGGCACACCGGCACGCACGCGCCGCAGTCGATGCACTCCACCGGATCGATGTAGAGCATCTCCTCGGTGGCGTAGTTGGGCTCGTCCTTCTTGGGGTGAATGCAATCGACCGGGCAGGCGTCCACGCATGCCGTGTCCTTGGTGCCGATGCAGGGCTCTGCGATCACATAAGCCATAGAGTTTGCTTCCCCCTCAGTCGCTCGAATGAGTGCATTCCAACGCATTATTTTAGCAGATGGAGCCCGCCACAATCAGCAAAGCAGGTGACGGTAAGAAGCCGGGGCTGTCCTGCGCCTGGGTGCAGCGAACGGGGCTGCTCAATTGAGTAATTTGGTAATTGGGTAATTTGGTAATTGAGAAGCTCCCCCGGCCCTCAATTACCCAATTACCAAATTTCCCAATTACCAAGTCCGAACCAGGCCCTCAACAACCCTTAGGCCGAAACCAGTTGCTCCGACGGCTGGTATTCCACGATGTACCCGGCCACCGCGCTGGCGGCTACGGTGTAGGGGCTGGCCAGGTACATCTGTCCGGGTCCGCTGCGGCCGGGGAAATTGCGGTTCTGGGCGGAGATGACCACCTGCGTGGGGCTGCTGGTCGCGCCCGGGCCGGCATTGATGCAGGCCCCGCAACTCGGCTCGATCACGATCACACCGGACTTGTGGAAGACGTCGAGATACCCCTTGCGTACGCAGTAGTCGCGCGTCTCCTGCGAGCCGAACTGGATGTAGAACTTCACCGAATCGGCGACGCGCTTGCCCTGGCGCAGGGCGTCGGCGAGGACGGCGGCGTACATGTCCATGTCCTCGTTCTTGCCGGCGGTGCAAGTGCCGCCGTAGGCGATCTCGATGGGCACGGGCGTGTTGAGCTCGCGCACGTACTTGCCGTTGCCGGGATCGCCGGGCGTGGCCACCATGGGGGTGATCTCGGCGGCATCGAGTTCGATCACGTGCGCGTACTGGGCGCCGGGGTCGCTGGCAAGGCCCTCGATCATCTTCTCGGCCGCACGGCGGTCCATGCCGCGGCGCTCCGCTAGGAAGTCCACCGCCTTGCGGTCGGGTGCAACGATGCCGGTGAACCCACCGATCTCGGCCGCCATGTTGGTCATGGTGGCGCGCTCGTCCACGCTCAAGTCCTCGATGGCCTCGCCGGCGTACTCGATCACCTTGGCCAGCGCCTTGCCGCTGCGCACGTAATCGAGACTGAGAATCTTCAGGATGAAATCCTTGGCGGTGACGTTGGGATGTTTCCTTCCTCGGACGATGACCCTCACCGACTCCGGTACCTTCACGCGAACATCCTTCGTGATCCAGGAATTGAAGACGTCGGTGGTGCCGATGCCGAAGGCTACCGCGCCGATGGCCCCCGAGTGCGGCGTGTGCGAGTCCGAGCCCACGATCAACTGCCCGGGCAGCGCGTAGCTCTCCAGCATGATGGAGTGGCAGATGCCCTCAGAGCCTTTGCGGTCCTTCAGCTCGCCGTGGAGCTTGATGCCGCGCTCGCGGGCGAAGTCTTCCTGCTTGAACTTGAGCTGGCCTGCGAGGTCGAGCAGGCCCATCTTGCGCTTCTCCGGCGAGATCACCTCGTCGAGGAAGGTGAGGTGGTCGCGGAAGAAAAGAATCGACGCGGGATCGTTCAGCGGCACGTCCTTGCCCACCAAGTGGTCGTAGAAAATGGCCGCCATGGGCGTGACGTACTCGTGGCTGAAGCGCTGGTCGGTGCGCGCGAAGCCGGAGTCGCCGGGCTTGACCGAGGACACGCCGACGCGTCCCTGGCCGTCCACCATGTGCCGGGCGAAGATCTTCTCCGCCAGTGTCATCGGGCGCGCAGGCGTGGTGATGGACGGCAGAAAGACTTTTTTCTGCAGGCGAGCGACGTTGAAGGGGAACAGGCCGCCGTATTCGATAATCTGGCGGGTGATGTCGTCTTCGCCGCGGGTGAATTCCGCGAGCGGGATCTCTTCGCCGCGGCGGATCCTGCCGATCAGCCCGAAGTCAGTGGAGGTCAGTACGCCCAGGTTCTGGCAGTTCTGTTTGTAGATGCGCTCGATGTTCACGGCGATCACAAGCTGGATACCGGCGGCACGCTCGGCATATGGTGATTGCTCGCGGCTAGATCCTTTGCCGCGCCGCTTTCCGCTCACGGCGCAGACGAACCCGCCGCGCTTGACCTCGCCGCGCTTGACGGGCAACTCGCTGCCGCACTTCAAGCCGGTGTAGGGAAACTCGCCCAGAGTCTCATCGAAGTAGAAGCAGATGTGCGCCGGGGTGATCTCGTCGGTGGAAATGTCGTCGCGCAGCTTGGGATTGTTCCGCGGGTTGGCGGTGTCCCAGGGCAGGTCTTCGCCCACCAGTTGCCGCTTGATCAGCTCCGGATCTTCGGTCAGAAAAAGAATGCGCCCCTTCAGGCGCACGCGGCCGGGACGCTTCTCGATCCTCCGCCCTAAAAGAGGGTTCCCCACAGCGGTTATTCTAACAAACCAGCGTGGTAGAGTGACCTAAGCCCCTGCCGCGATATCACATGCCGCAAACCTCCCAGCCGCGCCGCTCCGCGCCAATCCTTGCGTCTCTGCTGCTTCTGGCCGCCGCGGCTGCCGCGCAGGAACCGGGCTGCGCCGAACTGCAGGCGCTCAAGAAAGAAACTTACGGCTTCCGTCCCACCAAGCTCACCCAGCAACAACAGACCGCGAAGGAAAAACAGATCGATCGTTTTTGGAAACTGGCGGGAACCCAGGGCAAGCGCGGCGTCGCGTGCCTCAGAGGCATGCTGAAGTCCGAGAGCGCCGACTCCTTTTTCCTGTTCGATGGCGCGAGCCTGCTGCTGCATTTGGATGATTCGCAGCCGTCATTGGCGGTGGTGAGCAATGCAGCCGGGCGAAGCGACTTGGGGGTGATCAATGCCGCAGGTTACGTCGAACTCGTCCTGGAGTTGGCGCAGCGCGGTGTGGACACCGGCGCGCTGGCCGACAAGTACATCAAGTATCCCAAGGTGGACGGCTACATCGCCGAGCATTCGCTGCCCGTGGACCGCGCGACCGGCGCCATCTTCCTTTACGCCAGCATGCCCGCGGACCGCGCCGACAAGTTGCTGGTACCGCTGCTCGGTGCGAAAGAAGCGTACATCCGCGACACGGCAACGCTTCAGCTTGCGCTCAACATGACCCAGGAGAGCTACCGCGCACTCGCTGGACTGGCCGGGATCGGCAGCTTGCCCGAGTATGCCCGCAAGCAGGTGATTGCCGCGCTGGCGTACCACGCCCCGGAGGGCAAGGCGATCCCAACCTACTCACGGGAACAGGTGCTGGCGCGGCTGCGCGCGCTGCCGCGGACGCCGGATCAGATGGAGGCCGAACTCAGGAAGGAAAAACCGGTGGTGGGCATCGCCGATGATGAGCCGTTCATTCGCAGCGCCATCGCCGTGCTCAGCGACGCCGATCTGGGAACGGTGCGCGAGGCGCGGCGGGCGGCGCTCCTCTCGGTTTCGGACGAAAGCCTCCACGAGTATGTGGCCTATACGCGGATCATCCTGGGCGTGATCAACCGGCTGGATATGTACAAGGAATACAGGGTGCATTAGGGGCCGCCCTGTCTCATTCCTGTACGCAAGTCCGCAAAAATTCTGCTCACTACTTCGATTTTTAACAGTCACTCGTTTGAGGGATGAGGTAGCATCATGTTCCTGCGCGGGGGCCCTTCCATCAGCATGGCCGAACCTCAACCAAGCTTGCACGTGGTGGCGCCGGCGCCGCCGGCTGCCGAGTCGGCCTGGAGCCCGTTGCGCGAACCGCTCTTCCGCACGCTGTGGACCGCCTCCGTCGTCTCCTACATCGGCACCTGGATGCAGAACATGGGTACGGGCTGGCTGATGGCCTCGCTGACAGCGTCTCCCATGATGGTGGGACTGGTGCAGGCCGCGACCACGCTGCCCGTCTTCCTGGTAATCCTGCCCGCGGGCGCCCTCGCCGACATGGTGGACCGCCGCCGCTTCCTGCTGTTGAGCCAGGCGTGGATGGTGGTGGCCGCCGCAGCCCTGGGCATCCTAACCGTGTTCGGCATGGTCAGCCCCTGGAGCCTGGTGCTGCTGACGTTCCTCCTCGGTTTCGGCGCGGTGATGAACGATCCAGCGTGGCAGGCAATCACGCCGGAGACTGTCTCCGGCCAGCGACTGGCTTCGGCGGTGGCGCTGAATTCCGCCGGCTACAACGCAGCGCGCGCCGTCGGACCGGCGCTGGGTGGGCTGGTGATCGCCTTGGCGGGATCGGGATTCGCATTCCTGCTGAACGCGGCTTCGTTCTTCGGCGTCATCATCTTTCTCTATCGGTGGAAGCGGGTGCCGCACCACGTGCCGGAGCCCGCCAGCCGCCTGCGCCACGCCCTGGCCGCGGGATTCCGCTATGCACGAGGCGCGCCGACGGTACGCGCGGTGCTGGTGCGGACGGGCGTCTTCAGCCTGTTCGCCAGCGTGATCTGGGCGCTGCTGCCGCTGGTGGCGCGCCCGCACGGCCCCGTCGGCTACGGCCTGCTGCTCGGCTTCTTCGGACTGGGCGCGCTTGCCAGCGCCATACTGCTGCCTGGGCTCAGGCGGGCCTTCTCCTGCGATGCACTGGTGGTGACGGCGACCGTTCTGTTCGCCCTGGTTACCTTCGCAGTGGCGCAACTGACGGCGTTCGGCTGGCTGTGCGCGGTGCTATTCCTCGGGGGCATGTGCTGGATCGCTATCATCGCCACCCTGAACGTCACCGCCCAGATCATGTGCCCGGCGTGGATTCGCGCGCGGGCGCTCTCCATGTACCTGCTGGTTCTGCAGGGCGGCATGGCCGCCGGCAGCGCGCTGTGGGGCGCGGTGGCCTCGCATTTGGGACTCCCAGCCGCGTTCCTGCTGGCGGCGGTGGGGATGGTCCTGGGACTGGTGGCGGCGGTGCGCTATCGGCTGCCGGCGTATGAGATGGAGCTGGGATAATTAATCACAGGCCTGCAACCTTGAGCGTGGCGAAGGATCCCACGAAGTGTGCATTGTCTTTGGACCTCTTCATGGAGGATGGTATGCAACGGAATGTCTTGCTCGCGGCTGCGTGGTTAGCGGTAGTCGCCTTCTCTTGTCTTGCTTCGGCTCAACAACAGAAACCATCCGAACCGACCGTGGCCACAGTGTTGAATCGTCAGCTCAGCAGCGTGGAGCGCGAACTCGTCCCCGCCGCCGAAGCCATGCCGGGGGACAAGTTCGGGTTCGCGCCGACCAACGGCGAATTTAAGGGCGTGCGAAACTTCGGGCAACAGATCAAGCACGTTGCCGCGAGCAATTATCAGTTCGCCGCCGCGATCCTCGAGGAAGCTCCGCCGGCCGCCGCGCAGAGCGAGGAAGGTCCGGAAACGATGAAGTCGAAGGCCGACATCATCAAGTTCCTGAAGGACTCGTTCGACTACACCCACAAGGCATTCGCGACCATCAGCGAGAAAAATGCCACCACGCCCATCAGGAGTCCCTTCGGCCAGGGAACGGTCACGCGCCTGGGCATGGCCACGCTGACCGTCGGGCACTGCTTCGATCACTATGGGCAGATCGTCGAATACCTGCGAATGAACGGAATCATCCCGCCGGCGAGCCGGGGACACTGATGCGCTCACTAACCTTGCGACGCCTGGTTTGCATGGCAGTGCTGGCTGGGCCACTGATGGCGCAGCCGCTGGTCCACATTGCGGGCACGGTCCGCGCCGGACAAGTGTTTCGCAAAGAGATCGGCCCGGGACTGGTCCTGGTTCTCACTCCGATCGGCGATTCCGGCGAAGATTCCGGCTGGACCATCGAAGTGCAGCCTCTGGATGGATCTGACAATTTCGTCCGTTGTGTCACGCTGCCGCTTCACGGGCCGACCCAGGCTGACGTCCTGTCCACGCAGTTTGTCACCGAAGACAACAGGAAGCTGCCCGAAGCGAAACTGTCGGATGTCAAGAAACGGGAATTCCGGTTCGTCTTCAACGCCACAGATCAGAAGAAGGCGTGCGACGAAATGGAGGATGAGGCTTACGGCAAGCCGAAAACCGCGCCCGATGGGACCGTGATCATCGGCAATCCCGGTTACGAGGAGCCTCCTTTGGGCAGTGGGAGCTTTCTCGTCAAGACGGTTCAGTTGTCGAATCTCGGGCCCGGCAAGCACGCCCGTCTGGACTCTCTGAGCTTCGAGGTCGAGATAGCATTACCGGCGGGTAAGAACCGATCTTCCCGGGATCAGCGATAAATCAGTCTCCTGACAACCCAGTGCGGCGGGCGAGAGCCTGCCCTGAGCGAAGTCGAGGGAGCGCACGCCCCACATCACACGCTCTGTTCCATGCCGGGTTCGAGGAGGCCGACGGAGATGCCTTCCTCGGCGGGATCGCGATGCAGCACCTTCTCCGTGATCTTCTCGAAGTGGTAGCCCATGATGGCCAGGGTAATGGCCGTGCCGAAGGCGTGGCGGTAGCGAGTGGCGGCATCGTAGATGAATTTCCAATAGCTGCTCCGCTGCCGTCCCAGGACGCCCTGCTTCAACATGGAACGAGCGAAGGCGAGGTAGTCGGAGACCTGGTGCCGCACATGGTTGGCGGGATGGTACTGGCTCAGGAAGCGGCGCACGCGATCGTAGTAGGCGTCGCGCTCGTAGATGCGCTTGAGAATGGAACGGTATCCATCGATGAGCCGCTGCGGGTCCATCTTGGGGATGAAGTTCAGCCGGGTCTCCATGTTGTCGCCGGTGCCCTCGGTGACCAGGCGCCCTTCTTTGACCAGGCGCCGATAGAGCTGGGTCCCGGGCAGCGCCTGTAGCAGTCCCACCATGGCCAGCGGGATAGCGCTCTTGTCGATGAATTCCACCTGGCGATCGAAGACGTCGTCAGGGTCGTTGTCGAACCCGACGATGAACCCGGCCATCACCTCGATGCCGTAGCTCTGGATGTGGTGCACGCTTTCCAGCAGGCTGCGACGCGTGTTCTGCAGCTTTTGCGCTTCCTTCAAGCTGGCCTCGATCGGGGTCTCGATGCCAAGGAAGACCTTGATGAAGCCGGAGTGCTTCATCATCTCCAACAGCTCGGAATCGTCGGCCAGGTTGAGCGAAGCTTCGGTGAAGAAGGTGAAGGGGCGGCCGTGCCGGGCGTTCCAGTCGCCGAGCACCGGCAGCAGCTCCTTGACTTTCTTCTTGTTGCCGATGAAGTTGTCGTCCACCAGAAAGACGGAGCCGCGCCATTTGCGGTCGTGGAGCAACTCGAGTTCAGCTACCACCTGCTCCGGCGACTTGGTGCGCGGCCGGCGGCCGTAGATCTCGATGATGTCGCAAAACTCGCAGTTGAAGGGGCAGCCGCGGGAATACTGGATGCCCACGGCGCTGTAGGGCTTCAGGTTGACCAGGTCGAGGTCGGGCAGCGGAGTCCTGCTCAGGTCGGGTAGGGCGTGCGCCTGGTAGAGCGGCTTGGCGGTACCGGCTTCCAGGTCAGCCACCAGGAGTGGCATCAAGTCCTCGGCCTCGCCCACGACGACGTGATCGGCCGCGAGCGGCAGCTCTTCCACGCTGCTGGTGATGGGGCCGCCGACCACGGTCTTCAGGCCGCGGGCACGGCAGCGCTCGAGCATGTCGAGGATCTCGCGACGGTGGACCAACATGCCGCTGAGCATCGCCACATCGGCCCAGCGCAGGTCGGAGTCGGTGAGCTGCTTGACGTTGGTATCGATCAGCCGCTTCTTCCAGTGCCCGGGAAGCAGCGAAGCAATGGTCAGCAGACCGAGCGGCGGATAAGCCGAGCGCTTGCCTTCGAACGGCAAGGCGTGTTTGAAGCTCCAGTAGGTGTCAGGCCACTCCGGGTAAACCAGCAGGGCATTCATCGGCTCTCCCCACAAAATGTTGTTGGTGAAACAGAATCTACCCGGCCGCGCCCCACTGGCTGGCGCAACCACCCTCACCGAGTTTGTCTAGTATATCCCGCGGGCGGGTCTGTCAAACGAACAACCGTGAAAAGTCTCATTTTGGACAGCGATTCCCTCGAATCGTGCAGCGAAGGGTCATGACGGGGTTGGGAACGAATCAGCGACCGGAGGCAGCACGGCGGGCGGGTGCAGGACGTTCGCCGCGGGGAGGCCGCCGCAACTGCGTGCGCAGGGCGCGCGCATCCATCTTGAGGTCGCCCAACGTCCGGCCAAGGGAGTTGCGGTGCATGCCCAGAATCTTGGCGGCCTGGCACTGGTTGCCGCGGTTCTCCACCAGCACCTTGGTCAGAAAAGCCTTCTTGAACTCCCGCACCGCTTCCCCGTAGCGGATGCCGCTGCGGACCATCTGCAGAACCAGAGCTTCCAGTTGCTCCTTCACGGCCGCGAAACTCCTGCACAAAACAGAAAGGGCTGCGACATTGGTTATGTTCTAGCCGCCGGCTCCTGCGAGGGAGTCAAACGACGTGGAAACATGCACCGTCACAGCCCCTGATGCGATCACTGCTTTCGCAGTTCCAAGCCCCAGCGCTCTCTCGCAAGCTCGCCGGTTTTTTCGGGCCTGGCGGTCCATGCGGGTCGCCCCGCCGGACTGATCACCCGGCCTACTTCGGACTGGCGACTGTTCAGGAAGCCAACCCTTTCGACCGTCGACGGTGGTTACCTTAAATGCGAGCTCGGTTCGCGTCAATGCCCGTGATTGGTGCAAATGTGGAAAACCAGGGTGGTAGCCTTTTTCCGCGGCGCGCGTCTCGTATAATGAGCACCCGCGATTCGCAGGCGTTCCCCGGGAGTGGATGCGGGGAGCGCATCGTCAAAGCGATAACACAACTTGAAGGAGAGATCGTATGGCTAAGGCTGTAACGCCGATACCCGAAGGTTTCCACACGGTAACGCCGCACCTGGTGATCAAGGGCGCTGCCGCAGCAATCGATTTTTACAAGCGCGCATTCGGCGCCGAAGTGCTGGGGAGGATGGACGGCCCCGGCGGCGCGGTGGGGCACGCCGAGCTGAAAATCGGCGACTCCATCATCTTCCTGGCCGATGAATTCCCCGGAGCGCCGACCAAGTCGCCGCAGGCACTGGGCGGCACAACCGCCAGCTTGCATCTCTATGTTCCCGACGTCGACGCCGCTTTCAAGCGGGCGCTCTCCGCCGGTGGCCGCGAGACCATGCCCGTCACCGACATGTTCTGGGGAGACCGCTTCGGACAACTGCAGGACCCGTTCGGCCATAGCTGGTCGATCGCCACCCGCAAGGAAGTCCTGACGCCGCAGGAGGTCGAGCAGAGAGCCCAGGCTTTCTGGGCCCAAATGCAGACGCAGAAGAAATCCGCCTGAAGCGCGAGAAAAACCGGACGAAACTGAGGGGACGATGAGTCCCCTCTTTTGTATTATGGGCCGCGGTGTGAAGTGGGGTAATTGATTTTAGAGCCGATTGAGTCATTGATTCATTGAGTCATTGGGCCATTGGTGGCCCCGGACTCAAATGGCTCTAATGACTCAATGGCTCAACAATTCACTTCACCCGATTATCCACTCATCGATCAGGGAGCGCAGGATGAAAAGCTTCGATACGCTGTCCGAACAGGAAGTGCTGGCGCTGGCAATCTCTCTGGAGGAAGAAGACGAGCGCATCTATGCCGACTTCGCTGAAGGCTTGCGCGAGGAGTATCCGGCGACGGCCAAGGTCTTCGCCGGCATGCACGAGGAGGAGTCGGGCCACCGGCGGCGGCTGCTCGACCTGTACCGGCAGAAATTCGGCGAGCATATTCCGCTGATACGGCGGCAGGACGTGAAAGGCTTCGTGCAGCGGCGGCCGGTCTGGCTGGCGCGGCCGCTGCGGCTGAACGCCATCCGCAACCAGGCGGCAGCCATGGAAGAAGAAACTCGACGGTTCTACGAGCGCGCGGCGGCGCGCGCCACCGACGCCAGCATCCGCCAACTACTGGACGACCTCGCCCAGGAAGAACGGTCGCACGAGTGCCGCGCCGAACAATTGGAGAAGACCGAACTCAAGCCCGACGTGCGGCGCCAGGAGGAAGAGGCGCGGAGGAAGCTGCTCGTGCTGCAGATCGTGCAGCCCGGTCTGGCGGGACTGATGGATGGTTCGGTTTCCACCCTGGCGCCGGTATTCGCGGCCGCGTTCGCCACCCGCAACAGTTGGACGGCGTTCGCTGTGGGTCTGGCAGCCTCGTTGGGGGCGGGCATCAGCATGGGTTTTGCCGAGGCGCTCTCCGATGACGGCAGTCTCACCGGCCGCGGGCATCCCTGGTTGCGCGGCCTGGTATGCGGCCTGATGACCACCGTGGGAGGCATCGGGCACACGCTTCCCTTCCTCATCCCAGCGTTCAACGTGGCTACGGGCGTGGCGGTCATCGTAGTGCTGGCGGAACTGGCAACTATCACCTGGATCCGCAACCGCTTCATGGAGACCCCAGTGTTCTCGGCCGCCATGCAGGTCGGCCTGGGAGGAACGCTGGTCTTCCTTACCGGGGTGCTGATCGGGAACGCGTGAGCGCGGCGCTAATTCAGCGTGCGGTGCCGTAAGTCAGCAACTCCTTACGGGCTGCCTGGCCAATATGTAGCGTAAGATATCCACCACACGCAGGCGTTGTTACGGGGTGAGGTGCTATGCCGATCTATATGGACGTGCATCGGAATCTGCAGGCGCGGCCGGAAGACATTGCTATGGCTCACGCGATGGACCTTGAGGTCCAATCCAAGTACGGCGTGCGCTATACCCGCTACTGGCACAACCACGAGAGCGGCTGCGTCTACTGCCTGGTAGAAGCGCCCAGCCTCATGGACGCGATACGGGTCCACAAAGAGGCCCACGGCCTTGTCGCCGATCAGTTGATCGAAGTGACGATGGACCAGGTGGACGCTTTTCTAGGCGCTCAGAAGCCTACCCACTCGGGCACCGATCCAAGCGACGGCGGCTTCCGCGTCGTGATGTTCACGGATATCGCCGGCTCGACCGCCTTGGCGGGTCAACTCGGGGACCAGCGTTTCCACGACGTCCTGAAGGCACACAACGCGGTGATCCGAGAAGCGTTGAACCGCCACGCTGGAACTGAGGTCAAGCACGTGGGCGACGGTATTCTTGCCTCGTTCCTGTCGGTCGCACAGGGAGTCGAGTGCGCGGTGACGATCCAGAAGGGGTTTGCCGCTCACAACCTCAATGCCGAGGTCCAGCCCATCGTGGTCCGCGTCGGTCTGAGCGCGGGCGAGCCGGTCGCCGACCACAGGGACCTGTTCGGCGCCACAGTCAACCTCGCGGCGCGGGTGTGCGCGTTCGCCCAGCCGGGCCAGATTCTCACCTCGAATGTGGTCCGGGAACTGTGCCTCGGCAAACCATTCGTCTTTTCGGATATTGGCGAGGTGGAGTTGAAGGGCTTCGCCCACCCCCTCCGCCTCCATGAGGTGAGATGGAGTGAGCAGACCTTCGCCAGCGGTGGCGGCCCTGCTTCGACAACTCCAGCGGCCTGAGTGCTGGCAATGCTTAGGCTTGGTCATGTCGGCTGATCGCCCTGCCTGGGCGGCTAGTGATGGCCCCTCGAAGAGTTCACGCCCAACCGTGGCGCTAGTCCCTTGTCGTACATGGCGGCATAGTTCAGGTACTGGCGCACGGCGTCGCGCGGGTACTGGATCTCGACGCCGCTCAGGTTGCCCTTGGCGTCGAAGCGTGCGATCAGCCAAGCGTTAATCCCCGTCCAGTAGGTCGGGATGTCCAGCTTCTTGTAGCGGGCCACCACCTGGTCGCGCAGCGCGGGATCGAAGTGCACGGCATAGCGTTCGGTCAGCGCCCTTATGGCATCGTAATCGCCCTCCGCCTTGATGCGCATGAGCTCAGCCAGCAGCATGCCCACGCCTTCGTGCATCTTCTGGTAGTCCTTCACCTGGATATAGGTCTTGCCTTCGCGCTCAAACTGCTCGATGGCGCCGGGCACCTTGTCCTGGATGTAGCGGACGATGAGCTGGCGGTCGCGGGCGTGGTCTTCCTCGATGATGGTGCCCTTGATGATGCGACGAAGCTGGGTGAGCGCCACCAGGGTTTGGCGGTCATACATGGTTCTGGCGACGTTCTCTTGATCGGAAACGAGACCGAGTTCTTGCAGCTTGGGGTCCCAGGCGTTCCACAGCGCCATCAGGTCGGCGCGTGCTTCTTCGAGCGCCGAAAAATACTCCTTCAGGTAGGGTTCGGAGCCGCCCTTCAGCCGGTCGCTGAGTTTGCCCGAGCCGTGGCCGATCACCTCGTGCAGCGCGGTCATCAGGTCCTCCGCTTTTTCACCGTACTTCTTGCCAAGCTCGATCTGCTCGGGCGTGGCCGCGAACTCCTCCAGTGACTTGAACCCGCCGGCGTCGTTCAGCGCGCGTGAGCTGCCGGTAAACAGAAAGTTCTTGCTGCCGTACTTCTCGCGGATCTCGTTCTCGTTGGGAAGATTGTCGCCGATGGTGGTGACCTGGAAGTCGCCGGTTTCGATCAAGGTTTCAACCGCCTTCACCACCGGCGGCCGCACGCCAATCTTCTTGTATTTATCATCCCAGGGCGCTTTCCGCTCGAAATACTCGGCATTCCCGGACAGCTTCACCATGGTGTCGGTGAGCGGCTTGTCGGTGATGCACACGAAGCTCTGCGAGCTCCCCTTAGCGCCGCGCGCGTCACGGTAAATCTCGATGAAGCCGTTGGCGAAATCCACGGACGAATTGTCCTGCACCCAGTCGGCGCCGAATTTGAGCCAGTCGTTGGGATCGCCGGTCTGGTAATAACGGATCAGGTCGCCGATGACCTGCGCCTGCCTGGGATCGGCGACCGCCCGCGCTTTTTCGAGGTACTGGTTGGCGCGGCGCAAGTACGTGGCGTAGAGGCCGGGAGAGATGCGGCCGTCGGGCGTGCCGGCGCGATAAACCTCTTCGTGCAGCTTGCCGTCCTTGCCCTTTACCAGACGCGAATTGAGCGGGTGCTGGTCCTTGAAGTCCTTCAAGTCGGCGAGGCTCACGCCGGCGTAAAAGCTATTCGCACTCGCCTGGATGATGTCCTTGCCGCCTTCGGGACTCTTGGCCGTGATCATGGGCTGGAAGGCAGGATCGAACAGCGACGCTTTCAACTCGTCGAGTTCCTTGTTCAGTTGTGCGGGCGTGGTGAGTGGCGGCAGGTCGCCATAGGCCGTCTTCATGGCGCCGTGGCGCTGCGCCGTAAGCGCCGCCTGCTTCAGCTCCTCGAAGGTGAACGTCGGAAGGAATTTCTGCGCTGTGTTCTCGTTGTGGTTGCCGCGGTTGCCCCAGAAGAGCTTGGCGAAGTCGGTGATTTTGTGCACCACCACCGGGTCGATGCCTTCGGGGTGGGCGACGATCTCTTCCAGCAGGCGCTTCTGCCGCAGGCCGCACTGAGACAACTGGTCATAAATGATGGGATCGATGGCGATGGAAGCCTGCGTGAGCCAGTAGGCCAGGGCTTGCTGTTTGAGATCGAGCGCTTTGAAGCTCTCGGCGTGGAGCTGGACGAAACCGGTGTTGCCGACTCGGTCCACCAGGGCGCTCTGCGCGGCGGGTTGCTGCGCGCCAGCGAGGGATGCGAGCAAGAAAATGGCCGCACATGCGGCAAGGCGAGATCTCACGTTTTCCTCCGGGCGGCCAGTGTATTGGCCAGGCCACTATCGTAATGGACGGTGACGGAAGCGCAAAGTGGGGGTAGAAAACGGGTGCCTCGCAGCGAAGGAATTCAAACGAGCGCGGCTAAAAGCCGCGCCCCTTCACAGCAACTGCGCGCTCCTCGTCCGCTTCCCATTCAGCAGGCGGTTCACCAGTTCGACGACGCCCGCGCCGTGGCGGGCCGAGGTCACGACATCGACCTGGCGTTTGAGCCTGGGGAGCGCGTTGGCGACGGCGGCGGAGTGGCCGCAGAGGGCGAGAAAATCCGCGTCATTTTCGGCGTCGCCGATGCCTACGGTTTCTTGGGGAGAAACGCCGATCTCGTGCAGGGCGTCTATCAGGCCGGTGGCCTTGTTCACACCTTGCGGCAGCACCATCAGCGAGCGCTTGTTGAGGATGACCTGGAGCGGCAGCGCCAGTTCGCCAATCGCTTCCCAGACGATGCGCTGTTGCCCACGCGAGGTGGCGACGATAACGCGCCCGACCCACAGCGGCCGCACTTTGCGCGCCCGCAGCGCACCTACCAGCTTGCGTGGCGGCCTCTGGGCCAGCAGGCGGCTCTTGCGGCTCGAAGGGTCATAAATGACCGCGCCGTTCTCCGCCACCACGCGGTCGAAGAGCGAAACCGATGGGAAGACGTCGAGGAGGTCCTCGAGCTCACGACCGGTCACCAGCAGCAGCTTGCGCCGGGAATATCGCACTTGGCCAAGGGCCTCCAGGGTCGCCGGGCGGACGCGGCCGGCACTAGCCAGCGTCCCATCGTAATCACAAGCAAGCGCTGTCCAACGCACGCTCAGCGCGCCGCCAGCGCCCGGGGTTCCTCGCGCGCGTGCTCCTGGACGTCGATCCGCGTGTCGCACAGTTCTCCGATCAGGCTGGCGGCCCAGCGATACACATTATTCTCCTTCACCGCGCGCCGCATGCGTTGCATACGCGTCTTCTTCTCCCCGGGCTCCATTTCGAGGGCGCGGAAGATGGCGTCGGCGAGCTGTTCGGTGTCGTAAGGATTCACGATCAGGGCGTCGCGCAGCTCGCGGGAAGCACCGGTGAAAACGCTGAGCAGCAGCACGCCCTGTTCGTCGTCACGGGCGGCGACGAACTCCTTGGCCACCAGGTTCATGCCGTCGTGCAGCGAAGTCACCAGGCAGAAATCGGCGGCGCGGTAGAAGTGCGCAATCTGCTCGTGGCTGTGGTGCCGCTTGAGGAAGACGATCGGCTTCCACTTGCCGGACTGGAAGCGCCAGTTGATGCGGTCGGCCTCCGCTTCCACTTCCGCCAGCAGGTCGTGATAGCGCTTGATGTGGGTGCGGCTGGGCGCGCCGATCTGCGCGAACGTCAGCTTGCCCTGGTAGGCGGGATACTTCTCCAGGAAGCGCTCGATGGCGAGGAAGCGCTCTAGGATGCCCTTGGTGTAGTCCACGCGGTCTACGCCCACGCCGAGGAAGAGCGCCTCGACGCCCAGTTCGTTGACCAGTTCCGCCTGTTTCTTGTGCAGGGGTTTGGCGCTCTCGTCCTCGGCCAGTTCCTCCCACACCACGCTGATGGGGAACGGGCGCACCGAGGTGAGGTGCTCATTGCGGTTCACGGCGAAGTGCTCCCAGTCGATGCGGGACTCCAGCGCGCGATCTACGGTCTCCAGGAAATTGTTGCAGTGGGATTGGATATGGAACCCGACCAAATCTGCACCCAGCAAGCCGTCGAGCAGTTCGCGCTGCCAGGGACAGATTCCGAACGCCTCGGGGTTGGGCCACGGAATATGCCAGAAAATGGCGACGCGCGCGTCGGGGCGTTTCTGTTTAATCAGGCGCGGCAACAGCGCGAAGTGATAATCCTGCACGATGACCACCGGCTGCTGGGTGAAGGCGATCTCCTCCAGCACGGCATCGGCGAACTTCACGTTCACCTGGCGGTACCATTCCCAGTCGCTCGCCCGGAACACCGGCCGGGTGTGCGCGATGTGGCACAAGGGCCACAAGCCTTCATTGGAGAAGCCGAAGTAGTATCCCTCTTCCTCTTCTTTGCTCAGCCACACCCGCCGCAGGGTGTAGCGCTGCTGCTCGGGCGG
>DASQGF010000180.1:0-1805 GCA_035632755.1 Terriglobales bacterium | reverse complement strand
GAGATAGGCGAAGAAGTCGTATACGCTGAATGGAATTCTGTTCAACCGATTAGCCTCTAAGCCGTAGACGTAGGTCTCGTGACTACCCTCTTCTTTTCAACAGGTCGTTCAATGAACCCGTGCCACCCGGGGCTTAACAGTCCGTGGTGCAATGCCCAGACTGCCGAGAACCGTACAACGGTGAACGGCAGCGCAGTCTGGGGACTGGTTCGGCGCTCGGACGGCCTGCCTGTGTGTTTCCGGCTTGAGAGCAAGGGTTTCGGTGCGTGAGCAGGGCGAGCAAGAGCGCAAAAAGTGCCCGCACGCGGTTCTTCCACTCCCGCGGCGTACCCGCTCCCAGCAGTTTCCGCAGGATCAGGCTCAAGTTGAAGGCGCCCACGTGGATCAGTTGCCGCTTCAGAATGTTCTCGCGTCCGCGCAGATGCGTGCGCCGCATACCGCCGGTGTCATAGCAGTGCGCGAAACTCCGCTCCACCAACTCGCCGCGTCGACGAAGTAAGCTCTTGCCGTACTCGCCTCGCACGCGCCGCCGATTGCTGTAGACCGCCTGCTGTTCCTCGCGTTGGCCTTGCCAGTGGCGTCGCCCGTTCTGCTTCGGCTCTGGAATATAGCTACGCAGCTGATAGCTCTTTACCTGCTCGACGACCGCGCTGCTGTGGTAGCCCTTGTCCGTCACCAACTCTTCGATCCCGTTGACGTTCACCTTGGGCTCTTCGTCAGGCTTTGATTCGGCCTCGCGTCCGATCTGCTCCGCCACTGCTATACCGGCCTCGCTCAGCGTCTCATCGAGCGTGCTCGTGTCGCCTTGGTCGGCGGCTTGTAACGTGACCGCTACCACCGCGCCGCTGTCCAGATCGACCGCGTGCTCGGCCTTGTGGGCCAGATGCGTGCGGCCGTCCTTCATTTTCGCAATCCGCGCATCCTCGTCCACCGGGCTCTTCCACTCCCGGTTCGACGTGCGCTTCTTGCGCTTGCGATCCAGCCGCGCCAACTGTTCTCGCGTCGGGGTCTCAATGCCGGACGCCTTCGCCAGCCCGATCAGAAACTCCTCGTAGCTTTCGCCCGTGTCCCGCCGCACAATCGAACGCATCGCTGCGTTCGCCTCCAGCGTCGTCGCATCAATCGCGATCCGCTTTCCCTTCAGCAGCCCATGATCGGCCAGCAATCCCACTACCCAGCCGAACACCTCGCGATGCGTGTCCAGATCAATCAGGCGCCGCGTCCGTGAGATCGTCGAGTGATCCGGAGTCTTCTCGTCCAGCCCTATCCCCACAAACCGCCGCAGCGCCAGTGAATCCGCCAAGCGCCACGCGATCCCGCGTTCGCCATCGATGCCTTCGAAATACCCAATCAGCAGCGAACGGAAGTAAATTCCCGGCGTCAGCGACGGCCGCCCCAGCTTCGCATGATAAAACCGTGCGCACCGCGCTTCCACGAACTCGTCGAAGCGCCCTTCCTCCAGCACCTCGTTCAGCCGTTCATAAAATGGATGCCCGGGAGCTGCTGCCAGCTCCGCCTGCGCGATCCACATGCCTTCCTGCTTCGCACGGTCACTCCGAGTGCCCATGGCCATGTGCGCATTCTATGAACTACACCTGTGGATCATTCAATTATTTCAGCAGGAATCCACACTTTAACCACGGGCTGTTAAGCGGCTCTTAGTGGCGGCCCGGCCCACCCCTGGCATGAGAAGTCTGCTCGCGGCATTTCTGCAAAGCACGATGAAGCCAGCAATACCGCCGGTCTGTCTACCTTAGACGCCCAAGTCGTCGGACATGGCCATAGGCTGTTGTGAGCGGTGCAGT
>DASQGF010000179.1:0-10689 GCA_035632755.1 Terriglobales bacterium | reverse complement strand
GAAAAAGAAGCCAAGAACGTCCTGCGGTTCCGGGACAAGAAGAGGAGCTGAGCCATGCGTGGGTTAAGAGTTCCCCAAATTAGCCTGTGGCGAGTGCTGGTCGGCTTGATTTTCGCCGCCGGCGCGTGGGCCACCTATCTACGCTTCGTGAAGGGCTTCCAGGTGGCCACTAACCTGTCGAACGCGCAGCCCTGGGGCATCTGGGTGGGCGTGGCCACGCTCTGCGGTGTGGGGCTCTCGGCGGGAGGCTTCGCCATCGCCGGCGCGGTTTACCTGCTGGGCATGGAGCGCTACCGGCCAATCCTGCGGGCGGCGGTGGTGATCGCCTTCCTCGGCTACCTGTCGGTGATCGCCGGATACGCCTGGGAGTTGGGCCTGCCCTGGAACTTCTGGCATCCGCTGGTGATGTGGAACCGCAGCTCGGTGCTGTTCGAGGTCATCTGGTGCATCGTGCTCTACACCACCGTGCTGGCGCTGGAGTTCTCGCCGGCGCTGGTGGAGAAGATCCCCTGGCAGCCGGTACGCGAGTGGTACCTGCGCTGGCACCATCGCATCCTGATTGCCCTGGTGCTGGTCGGCGTGCTGCTCTCTTCCCTGCACCAGTCCTTCCTGGCGGGCTGTTCATTATCTTCAAGGGCAAGATGTATCCGCTGTGGTACAGCAATTATCAGACGACGCTGTTTTATATGTCTGCGATTCCCGCCGGCATGGCCATGATCATCATGGCGCTCTATCTGTCGGTCCGCTCGCTCAATGTGCGTATTGACATGCGCATCCTCGATGACTTCAGCCGGATCATCGCGCCCATGCTGGCGATCTTCACGCTCTTCCGCTTCGCCGATCTTTCCAAGCAGCACGCGCTCGGCTATTTGTTCCTGCCGGTGGAGGAGACGGCGTACTTCTGGCTGGAGATGGCGCTGTTCATCGCCGCGCCCCTGGTGATGTTCAACCTGCGGCGAGTGCGGATGAGGCCCATCGGGCTGTACTGGGCGAGCGCGGTCACGATAGCCGGTTTCATGGTGCACCGCATCAATGTCTCCATCACCTCGCTGGAGCGGGCCACGCACGCGGGCTACGTCCCCAAGTGGACGGAGATGGCGGTAACCATCATGCTGGTGACGGCCGCGGTGCTGGCGTTCCGCTGGGCGGTGCTCCACTTGAAGATCCTGCCGCAGACGTTGGAAGTGTCGCCGCCGCCGTTCCAGTTGCCGCGCATGACGGGGTACGTGTTCCCGGCGCACCCCAGCACGGCAGTGAATTGAGAAATCGGGTGATCGGGAGATCGGGACATCGGGTGATTGATTGAGACTGGATTCAATGACCCGATGACCCGATCGCCCGATGACCCGATCCGAAAAGGAGATGGTTATGACTGCTCACGATTTTCTGCCGCTGGTCGCCATCGAAGAAGAACTCGACGCGTACCTCGAATCCACCCTGGAATTGGAAGAAGCGGCGCGTGTGCTCGATCTGGAAGACTGGATCGTCGAGCGGCTCCGCCATCCCGAGCGGGAAATCACCGCCAACCTGGTGCTGGTGCGGGACAACGGGCAGGCGCTCAATTGCACCGCATTCCGCGTGCAGCACAGCACCGCGCGCGGGCCGCTGCTGGGCGGAGTCCGCCTTTCGCCGCATACGCAACTCGGCGAGACGCGCGCCCTGGCCATGAACCAAACCTGGCAATGCGCGTTGCTGGATGTCCCATTCGGCGGGGCTGCGGGCGCGGTGGTGTGCGATCCGGCGAGGCTCTCCGAACGCGAACTGCGGCACCTCAGCAAGGACTACGTCGAGGCGCTGCGCGGGATCCTCGGGCCCGGAACCGACGTGCTCATGGAGGACCTGGGCTCGAACCCGCAGGTGCTGACCTGGATGCTGGACGCGCATGCCCGCGCTGCCGGCCACCTGGAGCCCGGCGCGGTCACGGGAAAGCCGGGCGTGCTTTTCGGATTGCCCGACCACGCCGATGCCGCCGCGCAAGGGCTGTTCGCGACCCTCGCTCTGGCCCTCGGCGAGAGCGGCCGCAAGCTCGCCGGACTGCGCGTCGCGCTGCAGGGGATGGGCCAGACAGGGTTAGCGCTGGCGCGTCTGCTCGACGATGCCGGCGCCCGGCTGGTGGCTGTGGCCGACATCTCCGGCGGAGTGCAGTGCGATGAGGGTCTCCCCGTACCGGCGCTGATGGAATGGATGGCGAGCAAGGACGTGCTTCTCGGATTCCCCGAAGCCGAGCCGGTGACCAATGCCGAGGTGCTGGAGACAGGCTGCGATGTGCTGGTGCTGGCCGCAGCGCCGCGCCAGGTCACGGCGGCGAACGCTGCCCATATTCGCGCGTCGCTGGTGATCGAGGCGGTCGAGGGCGCGATCACAGGTGCCGCAGAGCAAGCGCTGGACGAGCGCGGCGCGATCGTCGTTCCCGCCCTCCTGGCTGGCGCCGGGGCCACGGCAGCCGCATATCTGGAATGGAGCCTCAACCTCGGACACGAAGGCTTCCTGCTGGACGGCGTGGAGGAAAATATCCGGCTGCGGATGGAAGCGGCGTACCGCGAGGCGCGGCGAGCGGCACAGCGCTACAAGGTCAACCTGCGTCGGGGAGCGCTGCTGGCGGCGGTGGAAAAAGTTGCGGCGGCGTTGCGCCTGCGCTGAACCCTCAGCCCGGTCAATACCGTGAGGGTCCAGTACAGACGCAATTGCCGCCGAAACACCCGTTAGTTAGCGGTTCTCCGTCACCGGCTTTTCGTCCGCCGCTGCTGGAGCCGCCGCTGGCGCTGTAGCCGGAGTAGCCTGCGCCGTCGTGCCTCCCGAAGCCGGGGCCGTGGTCGACGGCCTACGGGTCAGGAAGGGCGCGAAGGGTGTCACCTCGAAGGGCATCTTCTCGCGCGCCGAGGTGGCCGCGACCGGCTTGCTCTTCAGCATCTCCACACGGTCCGACCAGGGATCGAGCTTGAGGCGAGCGCCCAGAGGCAACGCTGCAATCTGGTCCACCTGCGTCAGCTTCAACTCCGGTGCGGACTGCGCGACGGTCTGCAGGCGCACCACCTGGTTGCCCAGAGCCAGACGGTTGCCGAGGTGCGCGGTGACCAGGTTGGGCAGGTCTTTGCTGCGCGCGGCCAGAGCGCGCAGGAACAGCCCGCCTTCATTCAGCTTTCCGTTGTAAGGCGACTTCGCCAGCAGTTCGACGGCCTTCTGGTCGGCGGCCTGCTCCTCCGCCGGGTTGCGCTGGAAGTCGAGCCGGCTGAACGCCTGGTCATCGGAGAAGATCATGCGGTCGCTGAAGGCCCAGCGCGTGTCGATGGCGTGCGCCAGGATGACGTGGCCGAGTTCGTGCGCTATCACCATCGCCAGGCTGGCTTCGTCCGGCAGGGTGTCGATCAAGCCGCGGCTGATCACGATGGTGTGGGCCATGGTGAACGACTCCAGCGGAGCGGTGAGCAGCACGCGACAGCGGACCTCAGGCTGAATGTCGAGGTTGTTGGTGACCAGGATGTTGGTGACCACGGTGTCGAGCACCTTCTCCACGTCGCCGCGCGGCGCCAGCAGGCCGGCGCGCTCCATGCGATCGATCACGTTGTCTTCCGACTGGCGCTGCCAGGCGTGCAGGGCTTCGAGCGGACCACGGTCCGAGGTTTGCTCGCTGTGATCGGCCACGGCGGTGGGAGCCTCCACCAGCACGGTGGTCATCTCGTCCTGACGGTTGGGATTCTTCAGGTTATAGCCCCAGAGGCGGGTCTGCGCCTTGAAGCGAGCATGGTGGACCCCCCCGAACTCGCGGTCGCTCTCCTCGGTATAAACGTAGGCGGGCAGCCAGGCTCCGGAACTGGGACCCATGTTCACGCGCCAGCTATCGAAGTGGAAGTAGTAGCGGAAGCGCGGCGCGTTCACGCGCACGCCGCTGAAGCGCACCACGTGATAGTCCTGGTCTTCGACCCAGATGCGCCCCAGGAAGCGTCCCTGGCCGCTGCCCGGCCGTGGCGTAACGTCGAACACGATGCAACGCACGTCGCCCAGGAACTCGCGGCGCAGAAAATCAAATTTGTAGTTGCTCTGGTCGAAGCCGCCGGTGTCAAGAATGATCCCCTGCAGGAAGCCGGCCTCGACATACTTCATGGCAAAGGGGCTGGAGAACATCTTGGAGACGAACGCCAGGCGGTGGTGCCCGGTGCCGGCGCCCGCGCCGATGAAGACACGGTCGTGGATGCCCTGGCTGAAGTCCGCCTTGGATAGGAAGTACTGGTCGCGCTCCGGTACCAGACCCAGTTCCTTGTCCGGACGCATCTCCTGGATGTAGGTCTCGACCAGTGGGCTGTAGTCGCGCAGAGAATCCATGAAAGCGGCTTCCTGCTGCACAACGCGGTCGACGACCTGGTCCAGTCTCAGATTCTTGTCGGAAGCGGTCTGGGCCAGTCCCGCCACCGTCAGCATCATCACTACAACTGCAATTTTCAGAGCTCGCATAGCTTCCTCACAGCATCAGTGTCAGTACGCCAACTGGAATCGGACATGCATCAGAGCCACCGAGTCACTCGGCTGGCCATCGCGAAGGGCCGGCTTGTACCGGATCTGCTGAGCCGCGCGAACCGCGGCTTCGTCCAGGCCATGGCCGAGGCCGCGCTCCACGCGGAGCACGCGCAGTTGTCCGGTAGCAGCAAACACCACCTCCAGAAGCACCTCGCCTTCGATCTTCAGCTCGCGCGCTTCCTGGGTGTAAATGGGGTTGGGCTTGGAAATGATCTCGACCGGGGTCAGCTTGGGCTCGGCGACCACCGAGCGGGCACGGGGAGCCTCGGCGGCGGTGGTATTGGTGAATCCGGCCTGGCGCACCACGCCGCCGTTGGGACTGCCGCCCTGGCCGCCGCCTTGTCCGGGACCGGCGATGCTGTTGCCGAAGCCGGAACTCTTGACCGTCCCGCGTATGCCTTTGGCGCCGCCGGATCCGTTGCCGTAACCGGGGCCGGGAGGCAGATCGAACGACCCGAGACGCGCCATCACCATGCGTCCCTTGCCATCGGACTTCGGCGATGGGTTCACGCCGTTCTCGTCGCCGAAGCCACCGGTCTGCACCTTGGACACCGGGGCCTTGACCGTCGCCGGGGCCGAACTCCCGGTCAGCACCCCGGTCTTGATGGAGGGCACCAATCGCGGCATCGTGGTTCGCGCGGCCGGCATCAGTTCCGGCCGGGGTTGATTGAACGCGACCTGGGGGGCGCGGACTTCGCGCACCTCCGTCTTATGCTGGGGCAGTTCGATCTTTGGAAACTCCTTCGCCAGCATCGGCTTCACCAGCATGGGCTTCGGCTTCGGCAGGTCCACCTTCACGGGCGCGGGTTTGTATTCCTGGGGGACGTACAGCGTCACCACGTCATAGTGGTGCTGCGGCAGTACGATTTCCGGATGCACGAGGGGGAGCAGAACCGCGAGAATGACAGCGCCCATGTGCAGGACCATGCTGAGCCCGAAAGGACCCTGGTCACGCTTGCGCTCGTTGAGCAATGTGAATTGCAAAGCTCATCCCTCACAGAACTGTTTCTTGCGAAATTACCCGCCCTGCCTGTTTCGGGAAAGTTACGGAAGGAGGCAGGACATGTCCGACCAGTACATGTCCGGGCGGGTGGTTACGGACGAGTTACCGCGGGCGGATTTCCTGTCGCGACCAGGAACTAAAGATACGGGCAGCGTGAGGCGGCGACGATGGCAGCCGGCGATTTCCCGGCGAGGGCACGAGCGCACGCTATTGCCCCAGCCGGCGGCGGGACCAACGTAGCCCGCAGGTACACCGCGTAGGTAACATGGAAGCAGGTCTCAACTTGTTATGCTGCGGGAGATGATCGGTATTTCCATGAGTGCCTTGCATCCAAGCGCGCATCCAGAGGGTCCGGGGAACGATGCACAGACCGTGAGAGTACGCATCCCCTTGGCGGTCGTGCTCAGCCTCTTGGTCGGCGCTGTCGCTGGTATCGTGGCCTATCGTTATGCCGCCACCGGCGGTAAACCGCGGACGGCCCCGCCAGCGCCGGTCACCGCCCCCGCTCTACCCGCGCCGGGCGCCACCGCTGCGGTCAGTAACAAGCCAGCGGTGCTGCGGGTCGACCCGCAGCTCATCGACGGCAAAATGCACGTCACCATCACCCTGGATCAGCCTGTCCCCTACGATGCTCACCGGCTCGACCATCCCGATCGCGTCTATATCGACCTGCACGGTGCGCGGCTGGCGCCGGAACTGGCTGGCAAGACCTTGTTCGTGAATAAAGGCGGAGTCTCCGACATCAGGATGGCACAAACGCAACCGGATACTGTGCGCGTGGTGCTGGACCTGGAGAAGCGTTCCGATTACTCGGTCGCACAGCAGACCAATCCGCCGGCACTGGTCTTGAAGCTCACGCCCCGGCCGCCAACCCGCAGCAAACGGCACGCGGCGAGCACGCAGCCCAAGAAGACTTCCCCGCAGTGATGTCTCCCACGAAAGACCGTGCCGGCTCGGCAGCCTCCAACCGCATCGCCGCCTTCTTTCATTTTGCCGAGCACGGCACCAACGCGCGCCGCGAGATCGCCGGAGGCGTCACCACTTTCCTGACCATGTCCTACATCGTGGTGGTGAACCCGGCGATCCTGAAGGCCGCTGGAATCCCGACCGGGCCGTCGATGGTCGCAACCATCGCGACCGTCATCTTTGGGAGCGCGGTGATGGGCCTGTATGCCAACCGGCCATTCGCCATCGCCCCTTACATGGGCGAGAATGCATTCCTCGCCTACACCGTCGTCGGGCTGCTCGGATACCGCTGGCAGTCGGCGCTGGGCGCGGTGTTCCTGGGCGGACTCTTGTTTCTGCTGCTCACCGTGTTCCGCCTGCGGCAGTGGCTGCTGGAGGCCATTCCCGCTTCGTTGCGCTACAGCTTCGCGGTGGGAATCGGGCTCTTTCTCACCTTCATCGGACTGAACCAAGCCGGGATCGTGGTGCTGGGCACGACCGGCGCTCCGGTGCGCGCCGGCGAACTCAGTTCTGCGCCGGTGCTGGTGGCCATCGCCGGATTCCTGCTCATGGCGTTGCTGATGATCCGGCGCGTCCCCGGCGCGATCCTGGTGGGTATTGCGAGCACCTGGCTGGTGGCCATCCTGTTCCGCGTTGCCGCACCGCCCGCGCACTGGATCAGCACACCGCCCAGCTTGTCGCCCATTCTGCTCCAGTTGAGCCTGCACGACGCTTTCACCTGGAGCTTTTTCCCGGTGGTGCTGACCATCTTTGTCATGGCGTTCGTCGACACCATGGGAACGCTGATCGGCGTGTCGGTACGGGCGGGTTTTCTGGACGAGAAAGGCCACCTGCCGCAGGTGGAGCGCCCGATGATTGCCGATGCGCTGGCTACCATGTTTGCGGCGCTGGTGGGCACCAGCACCTCGGGCGCCTACATCGAATCGGCCACCGGTGTGGAGGCGGGTGGCCGGACCGGACTCACGGCGCTGGTGACGGCGGCGTGCTTCGCGCTCACCCTGTTCTGTTCTCCGGTGGTGGCCGCCATCCCCGCGCAGGCTTATGCGCCGGCTCTGATTGTCGTCGGCCTGCTGATGCTCGGCCCGGTCACGTCGCTGAAATTCGACGACTTCACCGAACTCATCCCCTCCTTCGCCGTGATCGTGCTGATGAGCTTCACCTACAACATCGGCATCGGGATCACCGCCGGATTCGTGCTCTACCCGTTCTGCAAAGTGATCGCCGGCCGCGCCCGCGAAGTCCGTCCCGGGCTGTGGGTGCTCAGCGCGATTTCGCTGCTGTTCTTTGTTTTTTATCCATATAAATGATCTTCGAGAGGCGGGAGTGTCAGCGGGGTTCTACGCCGGCAGTTCGTTCTGCAGTGGGCAGGAGGCTGAAAATTAAAAAAAGGCAGCCTGACCATTGCGATCTGGGCTGCCCCTTGGCAAGCGTGACAGGGCTACGCCGCGCCAGCAGTTCTTGATGGTTGCTGCACTTCCACCAACGGCAGGTTGACCAGGTGCTCGCTGACGAACCAGACCTGCAGCTCGTTGGTACGCAGCACGTCACTGACAACGAGATCGTTGGTTCCATCGTCCCCCAGCTCGGAGGCAAGACGCGCCAGCTTCCGGGCCTCCCGGATAATGACTTGGTGGGCGTCCAGCAGTCTCGAGAGCTGAACCGGGACCGCTTCGCGGCCGCGAGGGGGCCGATGGATCTTCGTCATCTCGGCGACATCCGGTGCCATGGCGATGCTCACTCCTCCCAACAGTTGAATCCGCTCGGCAATCGAGTCCACCAGTTCCACCTGCTCGTCATAGTGCTTATCAAAAAGCAAGTGAAGCTGATAGAACGTAGGGCCGGCGGTCTGCCAGTGAGATTTCTTGTAGAGATCGCGCAGGGTCATGGTATCGGCAAGCAACTGGTTGAGTTGCGCCGTCATTTCCAGCCGGACCGGCTCCTCCAGCTCAAGGGGCAAGAGGGTGACCGTTCCGTATGCCTGGAGTTCGGGCGCGTTCTGGTGAAAACGAGGCTGTGCAGTGATGACTTCCGCATGGCTCGCACGAGTTCGCTTTTCCGGCATGCGACTCTCCTTTTCTGTTGCGTTGTTTTGACGTATCTATCGTGGAAAACCCATTCAGAAAGCAAGCAGGTTGCCCTGCTCGGGTATCGTCAAAAGGGGGTTGAAGTCGGCCAAAGAACACTTCGCGAGTGACGGAAGCAAATTTTAGCAGACAGCGAGCTGGAAGGGGAACAGCCGCCGATTCCTGACTCGTTCGGGCACCCATCACGCATGCATCCCCGAGAGTCGCAGCTAACGCGCACCTGTACTCGCTACTTGGTACTTGGTACTCGGTACTCGGTACTCGGTACTCGGGATGGCGTAATATATCCACCCGCATGAAGCGCGACGCAATCCCGCGCTACACGGACTCCTACTTCACGCGCGCGAGAATCACGTGCGCGCACGCGAGCAACAATCGCCGCGTGCTCTATCAGGTGTTTCAGCGCGGAGAGGCCGTGCTCTGCGGGATCAAGCATGCGATGGAACTGCTCGGGCAGACTGGCCCTGAGGTCGAAGTCCAGGGACTCGCGGATGGCGATCGCATCGCACCGCTCGAAGCCGTGCTGCACATCCACGGCCCCATCCAGGAGCTGGTCGAACTGGAGACGGTCTACCTCGGGCTGCTGTCGCGCATGACCCGGGTGGCGACCAACGTGCGGGCGGTGGTAGAGGCCGCGAGCGGCAAGCCCGTGCTCTTTTTCCCTGCCCGCTTCGACGCGCCCGAGGTGCAGGAATACGACGGCTACGCGGCCAAGGTCGGCGGCGCGCTGGGAGCTTCGACTCCCGCCGGCGCTGCCGCCTTCGGCACTCCCGCGGTGGGCACCATGCCGCACGCGCTCATCGCTGCGTTCAAGGGAGACACGGTTGCCGCCACGCTGGCACTGGCTGAAGCGACTCCCGACCGGCCCATCTGGTCGCTGGTGGATTTCGAGAACGACTCGGCGCGGACCGCCGTCGAAGTCTACAAGGCGCTCAAGGAGCGCGGCATCGCGCTCGCGGGCGTGCGTTTGGACACCGCGGCCGCGCTGGTGGACAAAGCGGTCGAGCAGGCTGGTCACAACCTCACCGGCGTCAATCCCGTGCTGGTCGATGTCGTGCGGCGGCGCCTCGACGAGGCCGGCGGCAAGGAAGTGAAGATCGCCGTCAGCGGTGGCTTCAATCCCGAGAAGATCCGCGAGTTCGAACGCGCCGGCGCCCGGGTGGACGTCTACGCCGTGGGCGAAAACGCCTTCCAGGGCAGCACGCCGTTCACTTCCGACGTTGTCGGCTACTACGATGGCGGCCGTCTGATCCGCTGCGCCAAGGTCGGGCGCGAATACCGGCCCAACCCGCGCATGAAAAAACTGAAGTGATCGAGGAACAGGAGAAACAAGATGAAAGTTGGGTTCATCGGGCTGGGAGCCATGGGACGCGCCATGGCGCGTAATCTGATCAAGGCCGGGCACGAGGTCACGGTTTACAACCGCACACGCGCGCGTGCCGAGGAACTCACACGCGAGGGAGCCAGGGTTGCCGCGTCGCCGGTGGAGACGGCGTCGTGCGAGGTCGTCATCACCATGCTCGCTGATGACCACGCGCTCGAGGAGGTGCTGCTCGGGTCAGGCAACCTGCTGCCTAAGCTCCGCTCGGAGCAAATCCACGTTTCGATGAGCACCATCAGCGTGGAACTCTCGCGCAACCTGGTGGAAGCGCATCGCCGCCATGGGACAGCATACGTCTCCGCGCCAGTGTTCGGACGCCCGGAGGCCGCCGAGGCAGCCAAGCTGTTCATCGTGGCCGCAGGCCCCAAGCCGGCGCTCGCGAAATGCGAACCTCTGTTCAGCGCCATGGGACAGAAGACGTTCGTCCTGGGCGAGGACGCGCCGGCCGCCAACGTGCTCAAGCTCAGCGGCAACTTCCTGATCGTCTCGACGCTCGAGTGCCTGGGAGAAGCGTTCGCGCTGGTGCGCAAGCACGGCATCGATCCGCAGCAGTACCTGGAGATTCTCTCCAACAGCTTCTTCAGCGCGCCCTTTCAGAAGAATTACGGCGGGATCATCGCGCAGGAGAAGTACGAGCCCGCGGGCTTCAGCCTGCGGCTGGGAGCAAAGGACGTGCGGCTGATCCTGGCCGCCGCCGACGCCGCCAACGTGCCCATGCCCGTCGCCGGCGTGCTGCACGACCG
>DASQGF010000178.1:0-8158 GCA_035632755.1 Terriglobales bacterium | reverse complement strand
AAGCAGTAGGCAGTTGTCAGTTGTCAGTTGCCAGTTGTCAATTGCCAGAAAGAGCACGTTGGCTACTCCGTGCTCCCTACTCCCTGCTCCCTGCTCCCTGCTCCCTATCTCTCCATGGTCTCGTTCACTTCCATGCGCCCGCCGGACTCGACGGTGATGGTTTTGTGCACCGTTTTGTATCCGGTCAGGGTGAGGGTCACCTCGTAGGTGCCGGCCCCGAGCAGGAACTCAGCCGGCGAGGTGCGGTCCATCATGCGCGAATTGAACATGATCTGAGCGCCCTTGGGGAAGGTGCGGACGAGAACACGCGACGCATTCTCCTGCCCGCCGCGGCCGATCAGCTTCTTGAACTTGCCCACCTGCTTGATGTCGTCGGCGTTGCCCAGCGGCTTCAGCGTGGGCTGGAACTGGAAGGTTTCTCCCGGATTCAGCGCCAGGCTGGCCGAGGTTTCGAGATATCCGGCCTTGCGCACCGCCAGCGAGTGGTTGCCTTGCCCCACCGCCAGTTTTGCGGGAGTGACTTTGCCGGTGTCGCGGCCGTCAATGATGATGGCGGCGCCTGGAGGATCGCTGGAGATCGAGGCCACGGCCGCCAACTGGTTCAGGCTTACGGCCAGCGCGATCCTGGTCCCGCCATGGACCACCACGCTGCGTGACTCCACCGCATATCCTGCCTTCGACAGCACCACCAGGTGCTGACCGGGGCTGAGACTGGCCAGCGAGAGCGGCGTGAGGCCGACGCCGCTTCCGTCCACCTGCACCTGCGCGCCCTGCGGCACCGAATTGACAAGCAGCTCTCCCACAGCGGGCGCGGCGGGAGCGGACACTGCCTTGCGGCGCGCTTTGAGGGGCCGCGTCGGGGGCACGATCTCGATAACCGTCGGCCGTAGCTCGAGGGGCTCCAATACGGGTGCCGGCGACGCCGTAAACGAGTCAGGTGCTGCCGTACCCACGAGTGGGGCCGCGGCGGCGGCCTCAGCTTCCGCCCGCAGGCGGCGCGCGCGCACCGAGTCAGCGACCATGAAAACCACCATCACTACCAGCGCCGCTCCAATGACCCCCACCAGGATCTTGATCTGTTGCGGAGTGAGCGAGACCGGTCCGCTCGCAGCCACCACGCGGGCCGGAGGCGGCGCGATCGTCTCCTGAGCATGACTGGGCGCCGCGACCGCTGGCGCCGCCACCACCGGCGCAGGGCTTTTCGCCCAAGCCGGTGCGGCGGGCGCGGGTATGGCGTAACCCAGTAGCGGCTCGCTCCGGGGCGGATTGGGTGCCGGGGACGCCGAAAGCGGGGCGGGTGCGCTCGCAGCCGGGCTCGGCGTTATGCTCTCCAAGTAGGGTGACAAACCGGGGATGGTGGACGGCCCTGTTTCCAAGCGCGAGGGCGCGAGCGGCGGCGGCGGCACATTGACCTGTGGCACGCCCGGTAGGGACGGCCGACTAGCTGCGCCGCACTCCGCTTCCAGTTCGCTCACCAGGTCTCCGGCATGCTGGAAGCGATATTCCGGGTTCTTCGCCAGAGCCTTCATGACCACGCGGCTAATCCCGATCTGCACCTTGGGATTGACCTCGTTGGGCGCCGGCGGCATGGCTTCCAGGATTTCACGCTGCACGCTTGCCGCATCGCCATCCCCGAATGCCTTGCGGCCGGTCACCATTTCGTAGAGGATGGCGCCCCAATTGAAGACGTTCGAGCGAGCATCGGGCGCACGCCCCTGGACTTGCTCCGGCGACAGATAGCGGAGCTCGTCGCCGCTCTTGCCTTCGAGCGGGCCTGGGTCGGCGGCGAAGTCCAGGATCTTCACCGTGCCGTCCCATTCGGTGAGGATGCCAGGGGGCGTCAGCCGGCGGTGGAACATGCCCTTGGAGTGAGCGTGATCCAGCCCGCGGCAGACTTGGCGGGAGATGTCGAGCAGTTCGCTGGGGGAGAACCCTTGCTGGGTGGCGAGCGCGGCGTCCAGGGGAACGCCCTCCACAAACTCCATCACCACGTAGGCCAGTCCTTGCTCCTCGGCGCCGGCGTAGATGCTGACGATGTTGGGACTGTCGAGAACGCTGGCCGCTTTGGCCTGTGCCAGATACCGGCGAGAGCGCTCGATGGCCTGGGGCGTGTCGGCGCGCAGCACCCGCAACGCCACCGTGCGCTTCTTTCCCGGGTCATAGGCCTTATAGACCGTGCCCAGGTCGGATTTTCCGATTTCGCGAACCACTTCGAAGCGGCCGATAGCAGGCGACATAGGCTCTGGTCCAAGCCCCTGGCGCACACGTGGAGCACCAAAGGGTTACTAGTCACAATAGCCTAAGCCTCTGGCAAGCCGGATGTTACGGAAGTTCTAAGAGGCGGGAGCACTCTGGGTTTTGCACGTATCTGGCAGGATAACAAGAAAAGGTGGCGGGAAGCAGGACGCAGGAGGTAGGGAAAATCTGCGGTCTTCGCTGTGGTTTTCCTGCCTCCTGCAAGCTGTTTCCTGCTTCCTTATGTCTTACGCGAGCGTGATCTCCAGAAAGATGTTCTTCCAGCTCCACAACCAGGGAAAGCGCATTAGGAAATACTTGCCGGCAAGCGCCTGCCGGGCGATGCCTTCCTCTTCTGGATTCAAGATGCGGGCCTGCCCGTCGCTCCAGCCACCGATAACCTTTCCGCGAGCGGTACAGGGTGCAAGGCGCACCTGCGGGTTGTTGCGGATGCGCTTGTACTTGCCGGAATCGCTGCGGGTCATGACGTAGAGCTTGCCGGCCTGCTCGGCGAACCATACCGGCGTCCGCACCTCCTGGCCATTGCGTCGGAAGGTGGCCAGGCTGATGTACTTCTGACCCTGAAGTTGCGCGGATTGCAAGGGCCCGATCATGCGCGGTTCGTGCTTCCCTTATCTTCGCATGCCGCCACGTCACAAGCGGCACTGTCGCCGGTCACTGACCCGATTTCACGGAACGTGGATAGTCTGTTGTAATAGCGAAGGAGGAAGCCATGGCAGAAACCGCGTTTGACAAGACCGTGCGGGTAGGTGAAAAGTTCGCGGAATCCGTGTGTGACATCGAAAACGCCAAGGCCGCTATTTCCGCAGCGGTAGACGAAGGCAAGGAGGCGGCCCGCCGCGTAGTCATCCGCGGCCGTCGTGCCGCCGAGGACCTGGACGAAGATGCGGTGCGCAGCATCCGCCGCTATCCCCGGACGTCGCTGGCGGTCACGTTCGGTGTCGCCATGGGCGCGGGGCTGCTGCTGGGATGGCTGTTCGGCCGCGCCCGCAGGTAGTCTTAGAGGCCCGGTTTTTTGCGTGGTCACGGGTTGTGCCCGTAGTTGCCGGGCCAGAGAAATAGTGTGGTTTCGGCCCGGGCGTGGCACAGCCACCCATGCCAGTCTCCCCCTCCGGGTGGGAACTTGAACCGCGCCCGGCCGACCCTATCTTCCCAGCACCGCCGGCGAGCATCGCTGTTGCCGGAGGGTTCTGCCGCCGGTATTATCGTCTGCTCCCAAAACACAGTGAGCGCGGAAACCAAACCGACAGGCCAGCAGAAGAAAGGCATGGCGCGCGGGCTGACCTTGCTGACCATGCGCCACAACGGCGAGTATTGCCTGGGAGCCAAAACCGATAAAGGCATCCTCGACGTCAAGCAGGCGGCGGAGATCCTGAAAATGTATTCACCCGCCACCCTCGATGACATGCTGCAGAACGAGGAAGGCGCCAGCGTGCAGGCGGTGGTGGAAGCCGCCCTGAAGTCCGCCGCCGTGAAGAAGGCATTCTTGAAAGAGGAAGCCATCGAGTACGGGCCGTTGGTCACCCGTCCGCAGAAGATCGTGTGTGTGGGGTTGAACTATCGCCGGCACGCGCAGGAGATCGGCATGCCGATCCCCCCCCAACCGGTGCTTTTCAGTAAGTTCAACAACGCGCTGAGCAAGCACAACGGGCAGATCAAGCTGCCCGTCGCGGTCGCCAAGAAATTCGATTACGAGGTCGAGCTGGTGATCGTGATGGGCAAGGAAGCACACGACGTGAGCGAGAAGGACGCGCTTTCCTATGTCGCCGGGTACACGACCGGTAACGACTTCACCGCCCGCGACCTGCAGCTCGAGACCGGCGGCCAGTGGCTGATCGGCAAGACGCCGGACCAGTTCGCGCCGCTGGGGCCGTATCTGGTCACCGCCGACCAGATCAATCCCGACAATCTGAAGATCGAGTGCCGGGTGAACGGCGAAACCCGCCAGTCCTCGAACACCAACGACCTGATCTACAACTGCAGCCAGATCATCAGCTACACCGCGGCCCGCGTAACCCTGCGGCCTGGCGACATCATTTTCACCGGGACGCCCGAGGGCGTGATTCAGGGCAAGCCCAAGGACCAGCAGGTGTGGCTCAAAGCCGGCGACAAGATCGCGTGCAGCCTGGAGAAACTGGGAGAATTGAGGTTCGATCTGGTGTAGCGCAGGTTGTGCAGAGACGCGGGCCGCAAGCTGTGGAAGCTCACGCCTTCAGCGTGGGACGAGAACGTCAACTCTGAGATGCGGCTTTGAGCCGCTGCGGCCACAGCGCCTGAAGGCGCTTATCCGATCAGCGTGCATTCCCCCGCCTGAAGGTGTGATCCTCCACGACACTCCAGGCATTTCCGCAAGGGCCAGCTATTTCACTTTCGTGGCTTTACCTTCCATGACATTGGTCCAGGCGCCGCCATCGATGGAGATGTCATAACTATAGGCAAACGACGTGGCAGAATCTTCCTTGATGATGAACCGCCCTTTGATCTTCTTCCCTCCCATGTTCTCTTCAGGAGACAGCCATGTCCAGGTATTCCCGGAGATGGTGCCTTTCGACAAATCATGCTCTCCCATGTTGGTGTAGCCGTCGTAGGTGTAGACCTTCTCTTTCGGGTCGTACCCCATGACGGCAACTTCTTTCGTCGGGCCCAGGGGGCTGGTTCCCTCGGAATACAGCACCACAAAGAAGTCGCCCAGCATCGTATTGTGGTCCGTGCTCGAAAACTTTCCGCCCGGTCCCCATGGGCTCGGTTTCATGTTCCCCTCGCTTTTCCACTCGCCCACAAAATAGTGAAGCCGCTGGTGCTCGGCAGCGGGCTTAGGTATTGGGGGTGGCGCCTGCGCCACCAGCAGACCGCCAAAGAGCCCGAAAACCATTCCCACAAGGGCGACCGTTCTTTTCATGATTTGCCTCCTCGAGAGTCGCAGAAGGATAGCAGAGTCGGGCTGGGTTGGGCGCGCGCAACCTCGCTGCGCAGGCGCACGCCTTCAAACCGCTGCCTTCGGTTCAGGGTGCGGACGTAACCGAGGCTGATTACCTCGGTTCCTGTTGCCCCGCTCCTAGTGCAATAGTATGATTCGCAGCCCATTGGAGGCGACCATGTGGCTGGCAGGCTGGGCGGTGCGGGTGTTGCTGCTGATCACCGCGCCCATCTACTACCTGTGCCGCTTTGTCGCCCGATCGATGTCCAGTCTGGATGAGTGGTCGTGGCGCGCGATCCACGCGCGGGACCTCAAGAAACCGCCGCAATCCGAAACCGCCCAGGAGCAGCCGCAGCGGAGCGCGAAGAGAACCCCGCGTTAGCCGGCGGGCCTGCCTGCATCCGCCGTGAACGCCTTGGGCATTGCAAGTGCCTTCCGTAACTCCCGGTTGCGTTCCCGCTTGCGGGCTTTCTGCTTGCGCTGCCGGTGGAATTTTGCCTTGTCACCATTGTGCTCGGACAAAATACGCTCCCTTTTATCGTCTTTGCACGGAATGGCACCCATTGGCCTGCCAAGTCACTTCATTTCGTGCGATCCCGGCAGCGAAATCGAGCTTTGATGGTTGTTTTCCTGGATGTGATCCCACACGAACTTGTCCGCCAGCCAGATTGCCTGGCGCTCGGCCAGGACTTGGTCTTGGGACGCTGAACGATGCGCAATGGCGAACTGCGCACCACACTGGTAGCAGACGACCGTAGTCATGACGACCGTACCGGGAGCGCTCTCCGTCTTTTTGCGCAGCCGCTTGGCAGTCCCATTCGAGCCAGATCGCGGCACGGCGGGAGACGTTACCACCGGGGCTCTCGCCGCTGGCGTGCGTGGCCGCGATCGGATCCGCCACCGCCGCGTGGGCCGCGGTCCGCTTTTGGTCGCGCCTCGTTGACCGTGAGCGGACGGCCACCCGAGTCCATGCCGTTGAGTGCGGCGATCGCCTTGTCGGCCTCCCCGTTTTCGGTCATTTCGACAAAGGCGAATCCGCGCGAACGACCGGTATCACGGTCGGTTACGATGGTCACGCTTTCCACGTGGCCGTGGGGCTCGAACATGGAGCGAAGCTCCGCTTCGGTCATGCTGAAAGCGAAATTACCGACGAATATCTTCTTCATATTGAATTTCCTTTGAGTGTGTCGTTATCTTCTGCCTTCAGTAGACGACGCACCTTGTTGAGCCTTGGCTCCTATGGTCTCGGCGCCATTGTGGACCAGTGGTCCATCTGAGAACGGGGTTGGCTAAGGTGGGAGAACTTCAGATGGGCTGACTTAGCTCAGAGAACCTGAAGGAGCAAGAGAATCAATACGCTCCATGTAATCTTAGGCCGAATGGCAGCGGACAGTCAATTCGTTGCCGCCGCCGGGGCCGCCTTGGGGAGTGGCCGTTTTCATGCGAATTGCTCGCCCGGCATTGCGGTGAGCGTCCGGGTAGTGAGGCTGTTGCGGCACGTGCTCACGGCTGCACCCCGGGCCACGCGCTTGCGTTCGATGCGCAATTTGAGCGCGCGTTCGATGCTGCGCAGTTCAATGGAGTCCGTGCCGCATACCAGGCTGGAGGCGCGCCCGCGTGCTCCGGCCCGGCCGGTGCGGCCCACGCGATGAATGAAGTCCTCAGGAAGCTTGGGCAGGTCATAGTTGATGACGTGCGCTACGTCCTGGATGTGGAGGCCGCGGGAGGCCACGTCGGTAGCGACCAGCACACGGAAGCGGCCTTGCTCAAAGCCGTTGAGCGCTCCGGTGCGCTGTGCCTGCGATCGGTCGCCGTGGATCATTGCCGCAGCGAATCCATCGCGGGAGAGGCTCTTCGCCAGCCGCTCCGCCCCGCGCTTGGTGCGCACGAACACCAGCGTGCGGCCCGGTTCAAGATGTAGGAGACTGCGAAGCGCATCGGCTTTATCCGTCGCTGCCACTTCAAATGCCTGCAACTCGACGCTTTCGATGGGCTTCAGGGTCGATCCCAATTCGATGCGGACGGGATTCCGCATATAGTCATGCACCAGCCCGGCCACCGAGGCCTCCAGCGTGGCGGAGTAGCACAGCGTCTGCCGCCGGTCCGGCAATACGGAAACGATGCGGCGGATCGCCGGCAAGAAACCCATATCGAGCATGCGATCGGCCTCGTCCAGCACCAGGATCTGAACCTTGCCAAGGCGCACCACTCTGCGGCCGAGAAAGTCCTCTAATCTTCCGGGAGTTGCGACCGCCAGGCGCGCACCCGAGCGCAGAGCCCGGATCTGCTGCCCTTCGGGTACTCCTCCGATGACGAGCGCCGCCGGCGCCAGGCTTCCGCGGAGACTTTCGTATTGGGCATGCACCTGCATCGCAAGCTCACGTGTGGGCACAAGAACCAGCGCTTCAAAGTCGCGCGAGGGCCGGTTCACCAAGCGCTCGATGATCGGGATGAGGAAAGCCAGGGTCTTTCCGGTTCCGGTCTGGGCGGTGGCTAGAACATCCTCGCCGCGCATCGCGGGAGGAATGCTGGCCGTCTGGACCGGCGTGGGGGTTGTGAATTGGGCTGCGGCGAGCCTCTGCTGCAAAACAGCCGACAGAGGCATAGAAGAGAAACTTGTCATTCGTGAATCGTGCTTTCTGAGGGGCGTCTCGCGAGACACACTCAGAGTGCGATTCGCGACTGAAGAAGGATGCCGCTCGTTCTTAAATTTTGCGCTGAAAGAGAACGGAGAGCGTTAGGCGGACACGCAGTCAAATCGTGAGTTCAGATAAGATACGCGCCACAAGCGAGCCGTGGCTGATTAGCGCTGCATTCAATATAGCACAACATGTCAACAAAGCGCGTCTGCCGGTGCTGTCCTAAGATTAGGACAGTACCCGTCTGCCGGTGCTGTCCTATGATTAGGACAGTACCTGTCTGCCATCTTTAGTCCTGCTTAGGAGCCCAGCATCAGGGCCGTGCCGATCCAGAGCACCACGCCCA
>DASQGF010000177.1:0-3656 GCA_035632755.1 Terriglobales bacterium | reverse complement strand
CGCATGCACGACCGCGACATCGGTCTAGCGAGGGACCCCTTATGCGACCCACAATGCTGGCGGTTATGGCAGTCACTGCTACACTCCTATCTGCTCAGATAACCAAGCCCAATAACCTCCAAACTTGCCTCTCGGGAAAATACCCGGCGCTTTGCGATCACAGTCTCCTAACCTTTGAACAACTGCAGCAAGTGACAGCCGCCGAAAAGCGCGAGAACCTGGCACTCTGCATGTCGGGCAAGTACGCAGCGCTATGCGACCACTCCAAACTCAGTCGGGAGGAAGCGGTTGCAGTCCGGCAGGCGGAACGGTCCGAGAACCTCAGAATTTGCATGACCGGGAAGTATGCTGCGCTTTGCAACCACAGCCTTCTTTCACCTGTTGAACTCAACCAGGTGCAGGCTGCGGAACGAGCGGAAAACCTCAGATTATGCATGTATGGGCGGTACGGTCAGATATGCAACCACAGCCTTCTTACAGCAGAACAGGCACGGGTCGTCGCCGCAGCCGAGGCTAATGCCGCGTCCACTCGTTCTCGCACGCCGGCGACGCGTGTGGGTCCCCGGTCGGCAAGTTGCGAGTCGGGGCACTGGATTGACTCCGTCGAAGGAGACGGAAAGATCATTAGGCTGGAAGATGGATCCATGTGGGAGGTTGATGATGTTGACACCGTCATCACCTCCATATGGTTACCCATTTCCGACGTTATCCTTTGTGGGACAAAAATGATCAGCGTCGATGATGAGGAGTCCGTCCAGGTTAGGCCAATAAATAGGCGTGGTTCAGCAGTCGGGAGGCTCTCACAGTCGGCTCCCTCACCCTACGTCATTGAGGCGTCGGCGAATGACGAGACATTTGTCATTAACGGCGAAGTCTTCAAGGCGAAGACGTATTGCTTTAACTTTGACAAGGGAGATAAAGTCATATTCCTCGAAGGATCACCTCTCGGGGCTTGCGCTTCCGCGAAATTGCTGAATCTCCGGACGGAGAAAATCTGCGATGTCTGGTGCGAATGAGAGTTGCGCGCTGCGGATGAGCGTGGAGGGCTGGAGATTGCGTCGAGGCTGACGGCGTGAGTCTATACGTGGTTCTGGTGGGTAACGACCTCAAACGGCTTCCGGGTCCAGAACCCGCTTTGCCAAGAGTCGTTGCTCACAACTTGACCCGTGAGGCGGCTGAACGGTTGGAAGCTCAGTTGGCAGGTGACAGCGTCGAAGGCCAGCCAACCGGCTGGGTACCGTTTACGTGGGAGTATGCGGAACCCCACGCTGAGACGGAACCCGGTAATTGTTTGGAGTGCGAAGAAATAGTCTTAAGGCATTGCAAGCATGTGCTCCACCTGCTACAGCAGGAAAAGCCAAAAGGTCACTGAAATGATGAGTCGTATCCGGTCGGGGACGGCAATCCTCATCGTTTGACAGCCCCGCCCCCGCCCAGTAACCTTCTAATACCGGGGTGAAGCGCGCATTCCCCAGCCATCATCTAATCTTTCATGAATTACTGGCGCCAACTCGTGCGGCTGGCAGCCGCCATGCAGCTCTTGCCCGCGCTCGAAAGCGGGGAAAGTGAGACCCTGGTTGGCGGGCAGGCAGTGCTGGAGGGCGTGATGATGCGCTCGCCGCATGCCTGGGGGATCGCCGTCCGCAAGCCCTCGGGCGACGTGGCCACGCACTCCGAGCCCATCGAGCGGCCGTCGGAAAAACGCAAGTGGTGGGCCTGGCCGGTCCTGCGCGGCCTGGCGACCCTGGGACAGGCGATGTCGCTCGGCTTCCGCGCTCTGCGCTACTCCGCCAACGTCGCGCTCGACGGCATCCCCCGCGAGGAGGAGGAAAAGAAAATCGAGATCAGCGGCTGGGTGATGGCGGTCAACATCCTGTTCTCGGTCGGATTCTTCGTCTTCATGTACAAGTTCGTGCCGCTGGTGGCGGCCACCGAACTGAAGCGGGTCTCGCCGGCCTTCGGCAACCAGATCGTCTTCAACCTGGTGGATGGCGCCATCCGCATCGCGCTCTTTCTGCTGTTTATCTGGGGCATCTCGCTGTGGAAGGACATCCGCCGCGTGTACCAGTATCACGGGGCGGAGCACAAGACGGTGTTCGCCTTCGAGTCCGGCGATCCGCTGACCCCCGCCGCCGTGCAGAAGTACTCGACCTATCACCCGCGCTGCGGCACCAGCTTCCTGATGACGGTGCTGCTGATCTCGATCGTGTTCTACACCCTGATCCCGGTGACCACGTTTTGGGCGCGGTTCGCCATCCGTATTGCGCTGCTGCCAGTGATTGCCGGCGTTTCGTACGAGATCATCCGCTACGCCGCCAAGCATCGCGGCTCGCTGTTCGCGCTGATGACCGCTCCCGGCTTGTGGCTGCAAAGGATCACCACCCAGCCTCCCAGCGATGATCAGGTGGAATGCGCCATCCGCGCGCTCGACGAAGCCATGGAGCTCGAGAAGCAGCGCGGCGGGGAGCTGGTCATCGCCTAGCGGCTGGCGCCGCGAGAGAACCTGTTTCAAGTTTCCGGAAAAAGCATTGTCCCTCGACTCGCGCCGCAAAGCTTGCCCTGAGCGAAGTCGAAGGGTCGGCGGCGCTCGCTCGGGATGACATTTCGGGTTAAGCTAAGAGCCAAAAGCGATGTTCGACAGACTCGACCAGATCGAATCCAAATACGACGAGCTGACGCAGGCGCTCGCCACGCCGGAGGTGATCTCCGACTCGGCACGCTATCAGAAGACCGCCAAGGCGCACAGCGAGCTGGCGCCGGTGGTGGAAAAGTACCGCGAATATAAGGACCTGAAGCGCGGCATCGCCGAGAGCAAGGCGGTCATCGCCGAGGAGTCCGACGCGGAGATGCGAGCCTACGCCCAGGAAGAGTTGGCCAAGCTCGAAGAACGCATCCGCACGGTGGAAGAAGAGCTGAAGGTCCTGCTGATCCCCAAGGACCCGAACGACGAGAAGAACGTCGTGCTGGAGATCCGCGCCGGCACCGGCGGTGACGAAGCCTCGCTCTTCGCCGCCGAGATCTTCCGCATGTACACGCGCTACGCCGAGTCGCAGCGCTGGAAGGTGGAAGTGCTCTCCACGTCGGAATCGGGCGTGGGCGGGCTGAAGGAAGTGATTGCCATCATTGAAGGCCAGCGAGTCTATTCGCGGCTGAAGTACGAGAGCGGCGTGCACCGGGTGCAGCGCGTGCCCCAGACCGAGCAGCAGGGCCGGGTGCACACCTCGGCGGTCACGGTGGCGGTGCTGCCCGAGGCCGAAGACGTGGACGTGAAGATCGACGCCAAGGACCTGCGCATCGACACGTTCTGCTCGTCGGGACCGGGCGGGCAGTCGGTGAACACGACTTACTCCGCCGTGCGCATCACCCATCTGCCGACCAACACTGTGGTTTCCTGCCAGGACGAGAAATCGCAGATCAAGAATCGCGACAAGGCGATGCGCGTGCTGCGCTCGCGGCTTTATGAGATGGAACTGGAAAAGCAGCAGCAGGCCCTGGCCAAAGAGCGGCGGCAAATGGTCGGCACCGGCGACCGCAGCGAGAAGATACGTACCTACAACTTCCCGCAAGACCGTATGACCGACCACCGCATCGGGCTCACGCTGCACCAGTTGGGCGACATCATGGACGGCAAGATCCAGCCCATCATCGACGCGCTG
>DASQGF010000176.1:0-10329 GCA_035632755.1 Terriglobales bacterium | reverse complement strand
ATGAGCATCTCCGAGCCCTTCATCCGCCGCCCGGTCGCCACCTCACTCCTCATGGTGGGCCTCCTCATCGGGGGGCTCATCGCCTACCGGCAGCTGCCGGTCTCGGCGCTGCCGCAGGTCGATTACCCGACCATCGCAGTTCAAGCGTCGTTGCCGGGCGCCAGCCCGGAAACGATGGCCTCGTCAGTGGCGACTCCGCTGGAAAGACAGTTCGGGCGCATCGCGGCGGTGACCGAAATGACGTCCTCCAGCACTCTGGGGGCAACCTCGATTACGCTGCAATTCGATTTAAACCGCGACATCAATGCCGCCGCCCGGGACGTGCAGGCGGCCATCAATGCGGCGCGCGGTTACCTGCCCGCCAACCTGCCGAGTAATCCCAACTACCGCAAAGTGAATCCCGCGGATTCTCCCATCATGATTCTGGCGCTGACCTCCGACACCCTGGGCAAAGGCCGGATGTATGACGCTGCTTCCACCATCATGGCGCAAAAGCTGGCCCAGGTCAGCGGTGTCGGCCAGGTCGTCGTGGGCGGCAGTTCGCTGCCCAGTGTGCGCATCGAGCTGAACCCGACCGTTCTCAACAAGTACGGCATCGGCCTCGAGGAAGTGCGCAGCATGCTGAGCAGCACCAACGCCAACATGCCGAAGGGAAGCTTCTCCGATGGTCATCGCATGTGGCAGATAGGGGCCAACGATCAATTGTTGAAGGCGATCGACTACCAGCCGCTGGTTGTGGCCTACCGCAACGGGTCGGCGGTCCACATCTCCGATGTCGGCCAGGCCATAGATTCCGTCGAGGACATTCGTAACGCCGGTTATACAAACGGCAGACCTTCGATCCTGGTGGTCATATTTCGCCAGCCCGGAGCCAACATCATTGAAACCGTGGATCGCATCCGGGATGTGGTCCCTCAACTGAAGGCCTCGATTCCGCAAGCGATCAACGTGGATGTGGCCCTTGACCAGACGGTCACCATTCGCGCTTCGGTGCATGACGTGGAGAGAGCGCTGATCATTTCGGTGATGCTGGTCATCCTGGTGGTCTTTTTCTTCCTGCGAAGCGCGCGCACTTCGATGATCCCGAGCATTGCCGTGCCCTTGTCGCTGATCGGGACCTTCGGCGCCATGTATCTGTGTGGCTACAGCCTGGACAACCTGTCGCTGATGGCGCTGACCATCTCCACCGGTTTCGTAGTGGACGATGCCATCGTGGTGATCGAGAACATCACACGTTACCTGGAGCAGGGACTACCTCCTTTCCAGGCAGCGCTGAAAGGCTCGCGGGAGATCGGCTTTACGGTGCTGTCGATCAGCCTGTCGCTGGTCGCCGTGTTCATTCCCTTGCTGCTGATGGGCGGCATTGTGGGCCGCCTGTTCCGCGAGTTCGCGGTCACTATGTCGGTGGCGATCGGCATCTCCATGGTGGTGTCGCTTACCGCGACTCCCATGATGTGTGCCTATCTGCTGAAGCAACACGAATCTCATGGCAAGCTGTACTGGCTGAGTGACCGCGCCTTCCACTGGGTGGTGAACCTGTACGGACGCACGCTAACCCGCGTGCTGCAACATCCCGCGATAACCTTGACCGTATTGCTGTTCACCATCGCGTTGAATGTCTTTCTCTTCATCTACGTCCCCAAGGGCTTTTTCCCGCAACAGGACAACGGCCGGATGGTCGGGTCCATCTTGGCGGACCAGGACACTTCATTCCAGGCCATGAACAACATCCTGTTGCAAATGATCGAGATCGTCAAAGCCGATCCGGCGGTTGACAACGTCCTAGGCTTCACCGGCGGCGGGGGCGGCGGGACCACGACCAACACGGCGCGCATGTTCATCGCGCTCAAGCCGCTGAGTCAGCGCAAGATCACCGCGGACTACATCATTGCGCGGCTGCGGCCCAAGCTCGCCAAAGTTCCGGGGGCCACCCTCTATTTGCAAGCCGCGCAAGACGTTCGCGTCGGCGGACGGTTGAGTGCCGCCTTGTATCAATTCACCATGCAGGGCGATAACCTGGCCGATCTCACGCAATATGCGCCGCGCATGCTGGAAGCGTTGCGGCACGTCCCCATCATTGCCGATGTCAGCAGCGATCAGCAGAACAACGGACTGCAGTCCCTGGTGCAGTACGATCGCGCCACCGCGGCGCGATTCGGCATATCGCCCCAATTGATCGATAACACGCTGTATGACGCGTTTGGGCAGCGCCAGGTCTCCACCATGTACACCTCGCTGAACCAGTATCACGTGGTCATGGAGGCGGCGCCCCAGTTCTGGCAAAACCCGCAGTTCCTGCGCGACACCTACGTCAAGGCTCCGAACGGGGAAGAGGTTCCCTTGAACGCTTTTGCCCAGTTCGGCCCGGCGACGGCGCCTCTCGCCGTGAGCCACCAAGGCCTGTTTCCAGCGGTGACAGTTTCCTTCAATCTGGCGCCGGGTGTCGCCCTGGGTGACGCGGTGACGGCCATTCACAAAGCGGCCGTCAACGTCGGGCTGCCTCCGACCATCCATACGACGTTTGCCGGGACTGCGCAGGCTTACCAGGAATCGCTGGGCAACGAACCGCTCTTGATCGCCACCGCGCTGGCGACGGTGTACATCGTGCTCGGGATTTTGTACGAGAGCCTCGTCCATCCCGTAACCATTCTCTCCACCCTGCCTTCGGCAGGCGTGGGCGCCTTGTTGGCTCTGATGATCACGCGCACCGATCTCAGTGTGATTGCCATGATCGGCATCATTTTGCTGATCGGCATCGTGAAGAAGAACGCCATCATGATGGTCGACTTCGCGCTGGCCGCTGAGCGCAACGAAGGCAAGAACTCGCGTGATTCCATCTTCGAAGCCTGCCTGTTGCGCTTCCGTCCGATCCTGATGACGACGATGGCCGCTGGGCTAGGGGCTTTGCCGCTGGCGCTCGGCCGCGGCACCGGATCTGAGCTTCGCCGGCCGCTGGGAATCACCATTATCGGCGGACTCATCGTGAGCCAGGCGCTGACCTTGTACACGACTCCTGTGGTTTATCTGTATTTCGACCGTCTCGCGCATTGGCGGGACCGGGTCCGCACGCGACGCCGCGAGAGAGAAGCCGGACCGATTGGCTCCGAGGCGTAAATCTGTGACAGGTGACCGCAACTTGCACGAGCGACCATTCATGAACGCACCGAGCACTGGAGCTCGCGGCTTCCGCAGCTTTGGGTTGGTTGCGCTCGCGGGGCTCACGATGCTTGCCGGCGGCTGCGCTGTCGGCCCGAATTATCGGCGGCCCACGGCTCCGACGCCGCAAGTCTTTAAAGAGCCGCCCCCCGAGGGATGGAAACAAGCGGAACCGAATGCCGGAGCGATCCGTGGCAAATGGTGGGAAATCTACAGCGACCCGCAACTCAATGCTCTCGAGGAGCACGTCAACATTTCCAACCAGAACGTCCTAGCGGCATTGGCGCAGTATCGCGAGGCCCGGGACGCGGTGCGGATCGCCCGTTCCAGCCTGTTCCCGACGGTTGGCGTATCGCCCGCGGTCACCAATCAGCGATCGTCCGCTACCCTCAGCAAGAGCGCGACCGGCGTGAACCCGGGCTCGACCACGGTCTATGACTTGCCGTTTGACCTCTCGTATCAGGCGGATGTTTGGGGAAGCATCCGGCGCAATCTGAGGGGGAGCTACGCGAGCGCGCAAGTCTCCGCCGCCGACCTGGAGAACGCCCGCTTGGCATTCCATGCCGAATTGGCGCAGTTTTACTTCCAACTGCACGGACTGGATGGCGATGCCGACCTGCTGCAACGCACCGTCAAAGGCTACGAAGAATATCTACAGCTCACCCGGGACCGGTTCGAACTAGGGGTGGCCTCGGGCGCCGATGTGGCGCAGGCCAAGACCCAGCTCGATACCACCCGGGCGCAGTTGATTGACATCGGTGTGCAACGCGCCCAATTGGAGCATGCCATCGCAATTCTGATCGGCAAGCCGCCGGCGGAATTGTCGATCCCTCCGATGGTGCTCAAAACCCCGCCGCCATCTGTTCCGATTGGTGTTCCATCCGCCCTGCTGGAACGCAGGCCCGACATCGCCGCATCGGAGCGGCAAGTGGCGGCGGCGAACGAGCAGATCGGCATTGCCAAGGCAGCGTTCTTTCCCTCGCTGCTGCTCAGTGCCAGCGGCGGCTTCGAAACCGCAAGCTTCTCGCAGTGGCTGACCTGGCCCAGCCGCTTCTGGGCCGTCGGTCCGCAACTGGCGGAGACGTTGTTCGAAGGTGGCAAGCGTCACGCCCAGTTGGACCTGCAGCGTGCCGCCTACGACGCGACGGTCGCCAACTACCGGCAGACCGTGCTGACTGCCTTCCAGCAAGTGGAAGATAATCTCGCGGCTTTGCGCATCCTGGAACAAGAAGCCGCCGCCGAGGATGCGGCCGTCGCGGATGCTCAGGAGTCGCTTGCGATATCCACCGATCAGTACAAGGCCGGAATTACCACCTACCTGCAGGTGATCACCGCCCAGACAGTCGCTCTGCAGGATGAGCGGGCTGCCGTGGACATTCTCACCCGCCGTATGACGGCGAGTGTGCTCCTGATCGAGGCGCTCGGCGGCGGATGGGATGCCTCACAGTTGCCCACGAAGACCGAGATCCTGGCGAACAGCAAATAGCTGTTGGCCGAGCGTGGCAGCGGCCGGTCAGTCCCGGGCGCGAAGCACCCCCGGTCCCTCGCTGGCGACGTATTCTTCCAGAGAATCAAGCTGCCGCTTGAGTTCCTCCATCTGCCCATGGAGCAGATCGCGAATCGAGAGGACGCCCAGCAGCTTGCCCGAGGAATCCACCACCGGCAGATGGCGAAAATGATGCTCCAGCATGGAAACCAAGGCTTCACCTGGAGTGGTCTCTGGGGAAGCGGTTTCCACCGGCGAGGTCATCATCTCGCGCACCGGGATTTTCTCAGGATCGCGCCCGCTCAGCACCAGCTTGCGCAGCACGTCGCGTTCGGTGAAGATGCCGAGGACACGGTTGGCATCCACTACCACGACCGCGCCCACGCGGCGTGCCAGCATGAGCCGGATGGCTTCGGCGACCGTGGCTGCGGGGGAAACGGCGGCAGATTCTTTGTCGCACAAACGCAGAATGGCCATGGCTGACCTCCGGCGGGACTTGGCCCGAATGGTGCGCTGATTCTAGCAGCTTCAATACTTCGCCACACGCTCCGCGGTCTCACGGGAGACACAAGGCGAAATTCAATCCTCACAGTGCGCGAGATTGCCAGTACTCGCGGAACGCCCGGACTTGCGGTCCATAAAAGTCGGCAAAGAACATGCCGGCCAACTGCCGCTCTTTGCTGGTCGAGCCATCTCGATAGGAGCAGGTCCACTCGGCAATGAGGACATAACCGCTGTGGAAGAAGCTCGACACCGTAAAGTGAATATCCTCCTGCCGCTCGGTAGCCGCCTTCCAGTAGTCGTGGATGGCCTCGCGACCGACAATGGGTTCGCCGAACGGGTTCTCTTTATAGCGAGCGTCGCGAGTGAAGAGGCTGGCGGCAAGATCGGCGTCGCGAGTCTCCCAGGCCTTCTTGTATTTAGCGAGGAAATCCTTGGCCAAGCTCGGGCCCAAGGGCACCTGGCGGCTCGCCTTCGCGGCCAGTTTGGGTGAAGACGTTGTCACAACTCACCTCCCTGGGAAGGGGCCATGGTAGCAGGTTTGGGATGTTGGGTGGCGGACGGTCTATCGATCGGCGGCGGGGAGAAGACGAGACTTCACTCCTCTGAGGGCATCACTTCTGTGAGAACGCCTGTTCCACCAGTTTGCCGCTCAACCCACCGATGATTGCTCCGACGATGACGCTCGCCAGGAACGTGTATGCAGCCTCGATCCTAAGCACATCTCCTGGGATCCTAGTCCAACCCGTGGCCAGCAGACTGGCTGCCAACACTGCGAACCACAGAGAGATCGACGTAATGATCCCCTGCCCGGCACCTTTGCGTCCGCGCCAGGCAAGGAGGCACGCTGCACCATAGGCAAACAGAAGGCAAACCCCCACGCTGAGCAGGTGCGGAGTCCACCATCGGACGGTCCGGTGCAGATCGGCCGGGCTCAGCCCCAGCGCTTGCATCCAGGACGGGCGTAGCAGGTATTGCGAATGCCAGATCGCCCCCACGACCCACGCCGCAAAGGCGGCCATCAGCACCGGAAGGTGATAGATCCTCTTCGTTTTGGGGAGATCGACCTCTCCTTTGGTGTACGGCGCGGTTTCGAGCGCTTCCGGGATACAGTCCTGGCCGCAATCCGCGCGCATCGGCCAGCGAGTGCAATCTGCCAGGCGAAAAGCGGGCCTTCCGCCCAGTTCAGTCACCGTAGCATGCAAAGCATCGAACCTCACCCCGACCTGCTGGTGAGTTTCCGGGCAAGTCACCGCGCGGCCTCCGCGATAGTGGCTGTAGATGGAGTGTCCCCAGAGCCCGAGCATCAGTAAACACAGGAAACTGCCAACGACGACGAGCACAAGCCAGAACACTGGCAACATGACGCACCTCCAAGCTCGTTAGCCGCACGGATGCGGCAGCGAGGGGGCGTTCTTTATTAACAGCTTATTGAGGCTTCCACCTTGCCGCAGTGAGTCCTGTCACGGTAACCCGTGACTGCAGGGCAGGCGTTGTCCAAGGCGCACCAACGCCAGTAACCCAGATCACAGCCTTCTTCTCGGGCGACGGCTAAAGTTGACAGTGTTGGGGAGGGTCAAATGTCAACGCCTTGGACTTATCGCTTTGCGCAACGGACGAAGGTCATCAAGAGTTCAGTGATCCGTGAGTTGTTGAAACTCACCCAGCGTCCCGAGATCATATCCTTCGCCGGCGGCCTGCCAGCGCCGGAATTGTTCCCCATCGAGCGATTTCAGGAAGCCTGCCAGCGAGTGTTGGCTGAAAAAGGGGCTTGCGCCCTGCAGTACGGCACCACGGAGGGTTACGCTCCGCTGCGGGAGATGATCGCGCAGAACATGGCTCGCTATGGGGTCGTGGCTGCCGCGGACAATATCCTAATCACCTCCGGCTCCCAGCAGGCGCTGGATCTGATCGGGAAACTGCTGGTCAATCCCGGCGACCGCTTGCTGGTCGAGGCGCCGACCTACCTGGGAGCGCTGCAGGCCTTCGATGTTTATGGCGCCGAGTACGTCTCGGTTCCCATTGATGACGATGGACTGCAGACCGAGCGACTGGAGGAGGCGCTGCGCTCCGGGCCGAAGTTCATGTATATCCTCCCGAACTTCCAGAATCCGGGGGGCGTGACTTTATCGGAAGGACGACGGCACCAATTGGTGCTCCTGGCCGAGAGGTACGGCATTCCCATCGTAGAGGACGATCCTTACGGCCAACTGCGGTATGAAGGGGAGCACCTGCCACCCTTGATCGTGGTCGACCGTGAAAACCTGCAGCGCGATGACGGCTATCGGTTGGGCAATGTGATCTATCTGAGCACTTTTTCCAAGACGCTGGCCCCGGGGCTGCGCCTGGGATGGATCGTGGCTCCGCCGGAAGTGATCACGAAGCTGGTGCAGCTCAAGCAAGGGGCAGACCTGCACACCAGCACCTTCGTCCAGGTGGTGGCCTACGAGGTGGCGCGCGACGGCTTTCTCGATGAACACGTCAAGAAGATCCGGCAGGTCTATCGCGAGCGTCGCGATGCCATGCTGGCAGCGCTCGAGGAGTTCTTTCCACCGGAGGTCACCTGGACCCATCCCGCGGGAGGCTTGTTCTTGTGGGTGACCCTGCCGGCGAACATCGAGTGTAAGGCGCTCTTCGAGGCTGCCTTACAGCAAGACGTGGCCTTCGTGCCCGGCGACTCTTTCTACGCGACCGGCAACGAGGGCTGTCGTCACCTGCGGCTGAATTTTTCGAACGCACAGCCGGAGCGGATCCACGAGGGTATCCGCCGCCTGTCGATCGCGGTGCGCAGCCAGATGAAGCGGCCCGAGCTGATCGCTCTGTAAGCCGATTCTCCCGGGAGGGCACGGCTTCAGCCGTGCCGCTGAAGGTTCTGTATTTGTGCGGGCTTTAGCCCTTGCGGACCAGCTCGCAGCCACCACCTGACGATTTATGAGACGGGTTTAGAAGGAGGACACAGTGGAGCCGTTCCAGTATCACGTCTTCGTTTGCACGCAGGAAAAGCCGGAGGGTGCAAAGTCTTGTTCCGCCGCCTGCTCCTGGGATGTGCTCGCCGCCCTGAACCGCGCATTGGATATCGAGGGCGCTGCCGGCGAAGTTCAAGTCACGACCTGCGGGTGCCTGGGGCTGTGCGACGAGGGCCCGGTGATGATGGTTTACCCCGATGGCGTCTGGTACCGGGGAGTGAAGGCTCCGGACGTGCCCGAGATTGTTGCGTCACACTTGCGATCCGGCCGACCTGTCTCGCGGCTGGTCTGGAACGATGCGCGGGAGATGAAGGCGCTGATCACGGAGCATGGTGACCAGTATCGCGCCATGCTGAAGGCCCGGGACCAGGCAGGTGTTTTACCCGACGACATCAACGAACTGATCCGCGGCTTCATGTCCAGCCGGACGGTTTTGACGGCGCTGGAGCTGGACGTTTTCACGGCGCTTGCCGGCGGCGCTTCCGCCGACGCAGTGGCCGAGAGGATCCAAGCCAGCCGGCGAGGCACGGAGATGCTACTCCATGCGCTCGCCGCCCTGAAGCTACTGCGCAAGGAGAATGGAATCTTCCGGAACACGCCGCTTAGCGCGCGTTTCTTCGCGGACACCTCGCCGGACAGCGCCCGCAAAGCCCTGCTGCACATGGCTAATCTGTGGCGCCGCTGGTCCAACCTCACCGAGTCCGTGCGTGCGGGAACGCCCGCGCCAAGAACGGGCGATGGCGAATGGGTGAACACGTTTATTGCAGCCATGGACCGCAACGCCCGGGAGAGATCTCAGGCGGTGGTGAACACCGTGGGAACCGAGGGCATTCGCCGCATCCTCGACCTGGGAGGCGGGTCCGCCGCATACTCGATCGCCTTTGCCCGGGCGAATTCCGGCTTGACGGCCGAAGTGCTGGACCTCGCAGATGTCATCCCGCTCACCCAGGAGTACATTCGCCGAGCGGGTCTCGCCGACCGCATCCAGGCGCGCGTCGGTGACATGCTCCGCGATCCGCTGGGGCATGGTTTCGACCTGGTGCTGCTCTCCGCCATCTGCCACATGTTTTCACCGGATGAAAATCGCGTGCTCTACCAGCGGGCGCACGCCGCCCTTGCTCCCGGAGGACGGGTGCTGGTGCAGGATTTCATCCTGGAACCGGAGAAGACCGCGCCCCGCTTTGCCGCCCTGTTCTCCCTGAACATGCTGGTGGGTACTCGTGCCGGGAGCAGCTACAGTGAGCCGGAGTACGCGGCTTGGCTTGCTGAGGCCGGCTTCCGGGACATGCGCCGTGTGCGTCTGCCAGGCCCAGCCGGAGTGATCATCGCCACTCGGGGCTGAGCCTCTCCTGTGCGGGTCCGTGGAGGGTGGAAAGAGACTCTGCACAAGGCGACCGGGCGACATCGACAGCGAAGAGGTCAACGAGATTCTGGACGGCGTTGAGCACGCCCCGGCGCTCTCCGCGGGTCATTAGCTGCGTGCCATCCCTGCTCCTTCCTGCGCCGCGTTCAGCCAGAGGAGGCGGCGCTTTTTTGTTTCCTTCGTACTACAATGCCCACGTTCGGAGGGTCTCATGCCACGACCTACCGCATTGGCGGGACCCCAGCCCTTGGTCCCTATTATCCACACGATGACAGACCGTGTTCTGAAATCGGAACAAAACACGAATAAACAGCCTTTTGGACTTCGTCGGCCTTAGTCTTCTGGCACCCAAAGACACTCCTCTGGGAGGACGTTATGCCAAACGCGAAGGGACAAAAAAAATCTGGGCGGAAGAGAAAACCTGATGCACACGAGCGGCGATCCAGCGGAGCAAAAGACATTTGCTTGTAATTGCACCCTTTGGAGGTTGGAATGACCGCTACTACACCGAAGTGTATCGGCCAGCCGTGGAAGCTGCTGGGTTGGATCCCAAGAGGGCAGATGATATCTATCGTCCAAGCGCTATTGTCCATGACATCTGGGCCTACGTAAAAACTTCACGTGTGATGCTTGCTGATTTGACCGGGAAGAATCCCAATGTGTTCTATGAGCTTGGGTTGGCGCACGCAGTCGGGAAGCCGGTAATCATGGTTACCCAGTCGATGGAAGACGTCCCATTCGATCTCCGGGCACTCCGGGTTATCGAGTACGACGTTGAGAATCCAGAATGGGGTCAAGTACTGAGGGAGAAGATCGGGAGGGCGCTGGGCGAGGTGTTGGCAGCTCCCGAACAAGCC
>DASQGF010000175.1:0-6992 GCA_035632755.1 Terriglobales bacterium | reverse complement strand
GGTATTTCCTGAAGCCAGACGTATTCCGGAAGCTTCTTGGATGGAACGTGCGCACCTATCAGATCTCGTTCGACGGCCCCAAGGAGTTGCACAATGACAAGCGCGTTCTCGCCAACGGGGGCCAAACCTTCGACGAAATTTGGGCGAACCTCGTTGATATGCGCTATGTGGACGAGGAATTCGCCGCCATCGTCCGCATTCACGTGGACCGACTAAATTCTTGTCGCATCCCCGATCTCTTAGCTGAACTTGCGCAATCCTTTGCGGGCGATTCGCGCTTCAAAATCTTCCTGAGGACGCTTTCCTGCTTGGGAGGGCCGAACGACTCCGACCTACAGGTGCTGGGGAAGGAAGAGTCGGCAGCATCCTTGGGGGAGCTAAGGAATTTGGCTAGGTCCCAAAGCCTTGAGGTAGTTCAGCCGAATAATGACAACCACGTTTGTTATGCGGCGAAGCTTAACTCATTCGTGATAAGAGCCACTGGTTCGATAGGCAAGTGCACGATTGCCTTGGACAATGAATTGAACGACATCGGCCAGTTGAACTCCGATGGGACGATGAGTTTCAGGAAGGAGAGGTTATTTAGGTGGGTCAGAGGATTGGAGTCGGGGGACCGCGCAGAGCTCTTTTGTCCGCTCGACAATATCGGGACGATCGACTCGATCGTTACGATCTCATGAATAGGCAGTGGCCTGAGTCTGCGACCGAGCGCTCTGCGAAGCAGCGAGGGGACACATCTAAAGTGTGCTCCGTATGCTGAGGCAACAGCGTGGCCACGGCTGCTACCGGCAAGAGTAAAGGCGTTGAAAGGCCCGCGGCAAATACAAAGGAGGAGGAGAAATGGCTGAGAGATTGACGTCGATCAAGCTGTCGCAAGTCGAGGTAGACCAGGCGGGTAGAGTGATCATCAAGAAGCCCGAGCTCGCCCAGGCGATTAAACGGTTCCTTGATCAAAAGGATCCCAAAATCGGCGCAAACGACGAGGTCGCGACGCTATCCGGGTTCATCTGTAGCAACCAAAATTGTTGATTCTGCTGGAGGCGAGAGGGGTACCAGTCAGTCCGACCCGGCAAGTCGCCGGGCCACCACTGCGAGCGTCGGCTGGCGGAAGAACCACTGGCCGTCCTCGAGATAAGGACGCGTGCCGCTCAGGTCTTCGCGAGCGTCGCGCTCGATCATGGCGCGGACCTCGGCGGCGGGGCCGGGCGGCGTCTGGGAGTTGGCCAGCCAGCGCTCCAGATTTTGCACCAGTTCGCCGGAGTAGAGCCGCTCGAGTTCGAGTCCGGCGGCGGTGAACAGCGCGAGCAGTTCGGAGGGCGCGAGCGCGCGGGTGTGCGAAGGATCGCGCAAACGCTCGAATCGGTTCTGATAATCGGCCCGCCCGCGGTGCTCGCTCGACACCAGGTCTTCGACGGCGACTCTGCCCTGCGGGCGGCAGACGCGCGCCATCTCGCGCAGTACGCGTCCCGGCTCCTCGAAGTGGTGGAAGGCGAAGCGGCAGACGACCACGTCGAACTCGCCGTCGGCGAAGGGCAGCCGGTCGGCATCGCCGCGCTGGAAGCGGACATTGGCTAGTCCGCGCTCGCGCCGATTCTTCTCCGCGATGGCGAGCGGTGCGTCGGTGAGGTCGAGCCCGACGGCCTCGCGGCAACGCGCGGCGAAAGCCAGCGCCAGGAATCCGGGACCGCAAGCGACTTCGAGCACGCGCGATTCGGCAGCGGGATCCACGGCTTCGACCAGCCGCTCGATGCGGGCCGGGTCCGCCACCGTCGGCGTAACCGCGTACACGTCGGCTTGGCGCGTGAACGATTCCTGCACAACGGCCTTGTGCGGCGATTCGGACATGCCGTTCCTATACCAGAACCGCGGCAGGATGCCAAACGGCTTGCCTACGAAATCTCATAGGCCGCGACGGAGGTGCTTATAGAAAGTTGTAGATGGCCGGCTTCAGGCCGTCCCTAACCTCAATGTAATCAAGCTAGGGAAGTGGTTGCTGAGTTGCATCGTAAACGGTGCGTTCCTGTGCCGGAGCACTTTTGAAGTAGGGGGGAGGGTTCCGAGGCAGGCCGCGATGAGCCTAACCCGGCTCGAGGAATCAAGGCGAAAGTTCCCTTGTGGGCGTCCTGGCGACGCCCTTTTCACTGCTAAATTTCTTAACATCCTTTGGCGCCGTCGATTCATCTGTAAGCGCGTTGGGCCCGCAGCCGACCCGCGCCGGGCTCCGCAGGGTGTGGAAATATAGTGTTCGTTTTGCATTTGCACTGGCGCGGCAACGTGGTAGCATCAAGTGGCTCTTCCAAACGGCCGCACCTTCCCGTGCTGGCAATCCGCGCAGAGGTTCCAGAGCGCTGAACGAGCGAGAGTAAGTTTCGATTGCCCCTGAAAAACGGGGCTTCCCGTCACGCCCAGAGCGTGAGGGAGTACGGTCCGCAGAGGGTTCCCCCAATACGCTGGAGTTGCGCCGGCAAGCGCACATCGCAGCGTGGATTTGAACCAGGCAAGCACAGACGGCCGCGCACTGCGGCCGCACGAGGAACATGAACAAACCAAACTTTCCCCGAGGGGGAGGACGCCGCCGCCGGCGCAAGCATGGCGGCGGAGCGCAGCCGGGACAGCCCGGTGGCCGCTCCGGGCGGAGCCGCGGGCGCGGCGCTGCCTTCGTCGGTCCCATGGACCACAGCTATCGCAATAACCAGCCGGGCGGGGGCAACGGGCTGGGCGGCGGCACCAGCCGCTTCCGTCCCGGACCGATGACCAGCGGCACCACCGGATTCTTCCAGCATGCTGATGTCGAGCCGCTGCCGGCGAGCGAGGATTCCAGTACCCGCATCTTCGCCTTCATCGATGACCTCTTCTTCCGCACCAAGGTCCAGGAGACGGCGCGCAAGCTCAATGTGAAGGTGGAGTTTGTGAAAACCGAGAAGGACGTGCTGGACAGCATCGAAGCCAGCGAGGGGCAGCCTTCGCTCATCATCTTCGACCTGAACAACGCCGGCGCCAAGCCCCTGAGTACTATCCCCAAGCTGAAGTCGCGGTTGAAGAAGGGAACCTCTATCGTGGGCTTCGTCTCGCACGTGCAGGGCGAGCTGAAGGTGAAGGCGCTGGACGTGGGATGCGACGCCGTCATGCCGCGTTCGGCGTTTTCCCAGAACCTGCCGCAGTTGCTGCGCCGCCACGGCGCCAGCCTGGAGCACTTGGAAGAGGCGCACGGCCAGCCGGAAGCGTGAGGACGCGGGGCGGAGGATGGCGCACCGTGATGCTGTAGTATTTCAGGCCATGCCGGGCTGCACCTTCTGCCGCATCATCCGGGGCGAATCACCGTCGAAAAAAGTCTACGAAGACGACCGCGTGTACGCGTTCGAGGACATACGGCCGCAGGCACCCACACATGTCCTCATCGTCCCCAAGAAGCACATCGTTGACTTGAAGCAGGCCGCGCCGGAAGACGCGGAGATCATCGGCTACTGTCACCTGATCGCGGCGAAGATCGCCCGCGAACGGAAGATCGAAGACGGCTACCGCACGGTTTTAAACGTCGGACCCAAGTCCGGCCAGTCGATCTTCCACCTGCACCTGCACCTGCTGGGAGGACGTGTGCTGCGCTGGCCGCCGGGATAGTGGCGAGTACCGAGTACCCAGTACCGAGTACCGAGTACCAAGTACCAAGTACCAAGTACCAAGTACTAATCCAATCTCACCAAGAAAACCGAGCCCTCGTCAGCGCGGGCGTCTCGCGCGACTTCTTCTGCGCGGGCGCGATCATCGTTCAGCACTCGCACCCGCACCCACCAGTCTCCTGCAGGGCTGGGAAAGTCCAGCACCTTCGCCGTCAGGTAGCGGCGGGAAAGGCGTTCGCGCAACTCTTGAGCCGTGCGTTGCTCGCGGAAAGCGCCGATCTGCACGCACCAGCGCCCGCCGCTGACCAGTGCCCCCGGCGTTTCCATCACTTCAAGCTTCACCGGAGCCGTGCCGGGACGCCACACGTCGATGGCCCTGGCGGCCGCGAGGGAGAGATCGATGACGCGACCGTCGACGAAGGGACCGCGGTCGGTGACGCGTACCAGCGCCGAGGAGCCGGTTTGCAGGTTGGTCACGCGGACCACCGAATTCAAGGGCAGGGTGCGATGCGCCGCCGTCATGGCGTTCATGTCGTAGATCTCGCCGTTGGACGACTGCCGGTTGTGGTAGGGCGGTCCGTACCAGCTCGCCACGCCCGTCTCCGTGAATAGGGGAACGGCGTCGGGTGGAATGGAGAGGGCAGGCGGTGGAGCCGGAGGCTTTTCGGTCCGGGTCGGCTCGGGCGCTGTGGTGATCGGTGGCGCCGGGGCCGGCATGCGGGCACTGACCGGCCTCTTCTCGCCACACCCGGCTAGCAGCAAAACGCACGCCAGCAGCGTGAGCGAGCGCAGTTCGCGGATCAGGGCTTGTGCCGCCGTTGTTCGTCCATGAAGTCGGCGAGCTTGCTCAGCTTTTCGGCTGCCACTCGCAAGCCACGCGAGGACTCGTTGCGCACCGTGGGCACGACTTCCTTGTCCAGATAGTCGATGACCAGCTGCAGTTCCTTCTGGAAGCAGCGTTCGGCCTCGCCCAGTTGGCGGCCGATTCGGCGTCCGGTTTCCTCCAGGTTGGAGGCCCGGTTGCTGGGATTTCGCTTCATGTCGCGTCACCTCAAGGTTTAGACGGGAACGCCAAGCGCTGCGATTATCGCCGCTCGCAGTGCAGCGGTCAACGCCGGGGACCTCGAGAGCCAACCCGTGATGCAAACCTGACGCGGATTCTGGCTTCTAACCATTCATTGCTCCGCATCCGTTTTCCGTCGTATAAGGGTGCAGGATGGCTCTTCGCGCAATCTGGCTCGGTGGGTTGCTGTTTGCGCTCTGCACAATCGCGGGCTGGGCACAAGCGCAACCGGCCAACGCCGACCCCTGCCGGCCGCAGCCGCAGCAACTGGCGGTGGCTACTCCGCCGGCCGCGATCCAGCCGGCGACGCCGGGGGAGAACGCATCGCAGCCTCCATTTCAGCAGCAACTGAGCAAGCGCGAGAAGTTCAAGGTCTTCGTGCAATACACGTATTCACCCTACACTTTCGGGGGCGCGGTGTTCGATGCCGGGCTGGCGCAGGCGACGGGCGCCTGGCATTCCTATGGCGGAGGCATGGAAGGCTACGGCAAGCGCTACGGCGCGTCGCTGGCAGACAGCGAATCGGGCGCTTTCTTCGGGCGCTTTTTGTTTCCCGTCCTGTTGCACGAGGACCCGCGCTACCTGCGCTCCACCAGCCACAACACCATGCCGCGGATCGGATACGCGCTGAGCCGTGTGCTGGTGACCCACGACGACAACGGCGACAAGCGGGCGAACTTCTCGCTGATCCTGAGCGTGTTCGCGGCTTCAGGGCTGGCCAACACCTACTATCCGCGCGAGGAGCGGGGTTTCGGAGACACGGCGGCGCGGGCCGGAGGCGACCTGCTGAGCGCGGCCGGCATGAACGTGCTGCGCGAGTTCTGGCCCGACATCCGGCAGAAGTTCAAAAAGCACGAGCCCAAGCGTATCCAGAGGCTGGAAGAGAGCCCGCGGGTCAGCAAGCTCGAACAGATGGTGATGGGGCCAACCGCTCCGCCGCAGTGCCCGGCAGAGAATCATCCGGAGCAAACCGGCAATCACTAGCTACCACCTCACGCTTTTGCACGGGCGCGGCGTAAAATGCCTGCGATGACGAAAGCTCGCATGCTGCTCCTCTGCGGACTGGCGGTGGCCCTGGGCGCCTGTTCTGCCTGCACCATGTGGAAAGAGAAGCCGGCCAATTCCTGGTCGAGCGCCACTGGCGCGGAGCATTTCGAGCGGCTGATGTGGCGCGACGTGAAGGAACAGCACTGGGCGGAGGTCGAGAGCCACCTGGCGCCGACTTTTGTCTCGCTCTATCCCGGCGGGACCCGCGACCGTGCCGCCACCATGGATTACCTCAAATCGCTCGCGCTCAGCGATTACACGCTCGGCGAGTTCAATACCACCACCAACGGCGCCGATATGGTCGTGACCTACACCGCGCGGGTCTCGGGGACGTACAAGGGCCAGCCGCTGTCTTCCGAGCCCATCCGCATGATGACCGTGTGGCAGCAGGTGACAAAGAGCTGGATAGCGATCGCGCACAGTGAGGCGCACGCGACCGGCCCACACTAAGCCGACCGGGGTATCCGTTACCATGCTTGCAATTGCCATGAGATCGCCGGAAGCGATCCTGATGCCTCAACAGCGGTGCGCCTTCCAGCGCCGGCTGCTCTGCTGGTTCGACGGGGACCGGCGCCAGCTTCCCTGGCGTTCCGACCGTGACCCCTACCACGTCTGGATCTCGGAAATCATGCTGCAGCAGACACGGGTTGCCGTGGTCATTGAGCGCTACCCTGGATTCCTGGCGCGCTTCCCTACCCTGGAACGGCTGGCAGCGGCGAAGCTGCCGGAGGTGCTAGCCGCCTGGAGTGGCTTGGGATATTACCGGCGCGCGCGCGCCTTGCACGCCGCGGCCCGGCAGCTCGTCAAAGACGGCGCTGGATTCCCCCGAACCGCTGAGGAACTGGCCGCGCTTCCCGGGATCGGCCGTTACACGGCGGCGGCGATTGCCAGCATCGCCTTTGATGAGCCTTGTGCGGTGGTGGACGGCAACGTCGAGCGCGTGCTCGGCCGGCTGTTCCGAGTGCGAAAGCAGCAGGCATGGCGCGTCGCCTCAAAACTGTTCGACCCGCGCCGGCCGGGCGACTTCAACCAGGCGATGATGGAACTGGGCGCGACCGTCTGCCTGCCGAAAGCGCCGCGGTGCTCCGAGTGCCCGGTTTTCGCCTGGTGCCGCACGCGGGGCGCGGGCGCACCACGCGCGCCATTGCTCCGGTGCAAGAAACCGGTCGCATACCGGCTGGCAGTTCGCAACCAGACTGTCTTTCTGGTTCGCAGGGGAAACCACAAGTCCTTGATGCCTGGGATGTGGGAGCTACCGCGAACGC
>DASQGF010000174.1:0-1733 GCA_035632755.1 Terriglobales bacterium | reverse complement strand
GGGCTCGACAGCGTGGCCTCGATCAATTTCACCACAACGCGCAGCGAGGACACGCGCTGCTACTTCTGCAAGAACAAGTGCCTGCGCACCTTCATTGACGTCAAGACGGCCACTCCCAATCCCAACTACAAGCCGCCGGTCAAAACCAAAGTCCCGCTGGCCGCGGGCGCGCAGCGCCTCATCATCGCCACCTGCGAAAAGGGGACGGTGGAGAACGTCGAGGAGATGCGCGTCATCAAGGGCAACATCGACTCCATCAAGAAGGAGAACCCCAACCTGGTGGAGGTCGCGGCGAAAACTGCGTTCAAGAGCTACGAACCGCCGCTGGTTGCCGATCCGCTGCCCAAGTACCAGATCACCAAGGCGCAGAAGGACCGCGCCGCGCTCATGAAGCGCCGGGCCGAGCTGAAGATCGGCATGGCCCGCGCCCTCAACATGTACTCCTGCGGGCCGTTCTTCACTGCCTACTTCGAGTCGCTCGGCCTGAAGCCCGAGAACCTGCTCTGGTCGGAGTACACCAGCGAGCAGCTCTATAAAGAAGGCGCTAAGCGCGGGGCCATCGATCCCTGCTTTCCGTCGAAGGTGGGAATCCCGCACGTCCACAACCTGCTCTACGTGGTCCATCCCAAGAAGCAGTTGGACGTGGTCTTTTTCCCCATGATCGACGTGCTGCCCAGTTTCCTAAAGAACACGCAGGCCAGGCGCGCCTGCCCCACCGTGACGGCGACACCTGCCGCAGTCAAGGCCGCCTTCACCAAGGAAGGCGACCTGTTCAAGGAGAAGGGCGTCATCTGGATGGACACGCTGATCGACTTGTATGACCTGAAGATCTGCTCCCGCCAGATGTACAACGATTGGAAGGACGTCCTCGGCCTGAGCGAAGAAGAGAACTACCGCGCCTGCGAAGAAGGCTTCAAGGCGATGGACAAGTTCTATGTCTCGATGCGCGATCAGGCGCGCGACATTCTGAAGCGCCTGGAAGCCGAGACCAAGCTTGGCATCGTGCTGCTGGGGCGGCCGTACCACCACGATCCCGGAATCAATCACGAGATCCTGGAAGAATTCCAGAAGCTCGGCTACCCCATTTTCTCGCAGGACTCGCTGCCACTCGATGATGAGATTGTCTGGAAGCTCTTCGGCGACGATGTGAAACTAGGGCTCATCGAGCACCCGCTCGACATCACCGACGCCTGGAAGAACTCGTACTCCGAGAACACCTCACGCAAGGTGTTCACGGCGAAATACATCGCGCGCCACCCCAACCTGGTGGCCTTGGAGCTCTCCAGCTTCAAGTGCGGCCACGACGCGCCCATCTACACTGTGGTCGAGGAGATCGTCGAGCACTCCGGCACGCCATACTTCTGCTTCAAGGACATCGACGAGAACAAGCCGACGGGTTCCATCAAGATCCGCGTCGAGACCATCGGCTACTTCCTCAAGCGCTACCGCGAGGACATGGTGCGCAACCGGCAAAAGTCGCAGACCGTCGAGGAGAAGCTGGAGCAATTCGAGCGCCAGCTCCGCCGCGAACTGAGTCTGGCCGCCAGTTTCGGCGCCCGCACCTCGTCGTGCGGCACCGAAATGACGGCCCCGCCGGAGCTGATCAGCATCCAGCCATTGCCGGCCCCTGGCGAACTAGCACAGGTTGGCGGAGACTAACGGGATTGGGTAATTGGGCAATTTGGTAAGTGGGTAATTGAAGGGCGTGGCCGCGGTTCTCCAATTACCAAATT
>DASQGF010000173.1:0-11746 GCA_035632755.1 Terriglobales bacterium | reverse complement strand
GCCGCGCTTCGGAAGAGTAGGTGATGTTCATGTGCGTTTCTCTACAGGCTTCAGTTCAGGATTTCGGGAGACGTAGTCGAGCGCCTTTGCCGCCATCTCGCGTTCTCCCTTGTAGGCGAGTTGGCGGGGCGCATCTTCGAGGGGAATCCATTGGGCGCGGTGGACTTCGATGCTCATCTCAGGAGCGATCTCGCCCAGCTTGCCGGACTCATAGCGCAGCAGGTAGAAGCTGACCACCTTGAACACGCGCTCGCCGCCCGCCCAGCTTCGTGTGTAGACGTACTTGATGTCTCCCAGTTTGCCGACCAGCGTTGTTTCCACGCCGGTCTCCTCCCGCGCTTCGCGGATGGCCGTCTGCTCTGGAGTTTCGCCCGCGTCCACCAGACCTTTGGGCAGCGCCAGGACGGCTTTCTTGCCGGATTGCGAGCGGCCTGTGGGCTCGATGACGGCCAGCCACCAGCGGCCACGCATCTGCCGCACTACCACCCCTCCTGCTGAGAACTCGCGGGTCATCACTGCGATTACCTTTGTAACCGGTTTGGCGTACCTGGGGAACCTTGTTCCGCGCCGGCGCTGGGATATGCTGCATCGTATCCCCAGCAGTTTGCATCGTACGTTATAGGTCCGGTTCCCCCCGCCGGACGGGGGTGAGAACGGGATTGGGGACGCTATCCAAGCTGGCACGGTCGTTCCGGGCCTTCCATCGTGAGCTGAGTCGGGTTGCTCCTGCAGTCCAGCCCGCCAACCGCGTCCCCAGCATCGGACTGGCGTTGGGCGGCGGCTTTGCCCGCGGCCTGGCGCACATCGGCGTGCTTAAAGTTCTCGAAGAAGAAAAGATCCCCATCAACTTCATCGCCGGCACCAGCGTGGGCGCGCTGATCGGCGCGGTGTACGCCAGCGGTGTGCGCCCGAAGGAGATGGGCGAGTTTGCGGCGCAGGTGCGGTTCCGCGATTTCGCCCGCTGGACGGTATCGCGCCTGGGCTTCGCCAGCAATGACCGTATGACCGGCATGCTGCAACGCTGCCTCAAAGTGAAAACCTTCGAAGAGCTGCGGGTGCCGCTGGCGGTGATCGCGACCGACTTTGTGACGGGAGAGGCGGTAGTGTTCCGCTCCGGCGATCTGATCGCGCCGGTGCGCGCCAGTTGCGCGTATCCCGGGATGTTCCTGCCGGTGAACCTGGATGGGCGCACGCTGGTCGACGGAATGCTGGCCTACTCGGTGCCCACCACGCCGCTGCGCCAGATGGGTGCCGAGCGCGTGCTGGCGGTTTACCTCAAGTCGCACTGGGTGAACTCGGCTCCGCCACGCAGCGTCTTCGACGTCATCGGGCAGTGCTTCTCCATCGCGCAGACCAGGATGAGCAGCCTGTGGGAAGCGGATGCGGACATCGTCATGGAGCCGGAGGTGCAGGGCTTCGCTTACGATGCGTTCGACCGCGCGCCCGCACTGGTACGCGCCGGGGAAGAAGCGGCGCGTCGCGCGCTGCCGCGCATCCGGCAATGGCTGGCGCAGCCGGCAGCCGCACCCACACACGCTCCCGCGGTCGAGCCTGAGCCCGCAGCGGTGAAGTCGTAGAATTCGTCTTGCAGCCTTTGCGGTATTCCCAAGGCCATCGTTGACCCTGCGGGAGACGGCGGGTACACTAGCCGCTCTTAACCGTCGAGCACGGCAGGGACAGCCTTGAAAACATATCGTTTGCCGAGAAACGTCGTCGCCGAGATCAAGCGGCTGATCGCCACCGTCAAGCCTTCACCGCGTCCGCCCTCCGCGCTGGTGCGCATCCTCAAGCTGCTGTGCGAGAGCCGGAATTATGAGCGCGCGGGCATCTTCCTGTTGGTTGCCGGAAGGGAAGTGCCGCGCGCCTTCAGCGGCCCGCAAGCGGCCGCGGGCCAGCCGGGCCCAGAGCTGAGTGTCCCCATCAAGATCGCCAGCCACACCCTGGGCAGCCTGCGCGTGCAGCTCGCGCCCGGGCACGGGTTCAGCCCGGAGGAGCACGTCCTGCTCCATGAAGTGGCGGAGATTCTCGCGCGCTATCTCAGCGGGAAAGGGAAGTACCTGGTGCGCAAGGCGCGGGAAGCGCTGCGCGAGACCACGGCGTCGAATTTCGGCGAGACTCGCGGATACCAGCCTGCTTCCGACAAGGGCGGCAGCGTGGATATGCGCCGCGCCGCTGCGGGAGACAAATCCCGCTCGTAGTCCGAACGCTGGCTGCCGTGCGTTTCGCGCTTCCACCCAAATCTGTCATCCAGAGCGGGATGACTGTTCCAAATTGTTTTCGCCGAGGCGCCGGGACGGCAAAGCCGTGACAATTCCTCACGGATTCTTGCGGGTGCGGGCCACCAGGAAGTCCTGCTGGCACTTGGTGGCGGCATCACGCAGACGCCGGAATTCGGGGATGTCGCGCAGGCTGGCCAGCAAAGGATCGACCTCCAGAGCTGAGTAGGCGCAATAGTTGTGCTGGATGGCTTCACTGATCATGCGCACGGCCAAGTCCCTGTGGCCGCAAAAAGCCATGAGCGAGCCCTGGTAATACAGCAGTTCAGGATCGCGTATGCCCAGGAGCGCCGCCTGAGTCTTGGCGTCGATGTTCTGTCCCACGGCCACCGCCCCGTTCTGCACGCACTGCGACAGCACTCCTTTGAACCAAATGGCGAGGTCGGGCATGTTCTTGATCGCTTCCTCGGCTTCGTCGATCTTGCCCCCGCGCAGCAGGATGGCGGGCAAATGGGCGCGGCCCCATTCCGAGTTCGCGTCCAGGCGGAAGTAATCCATCGCGCGGTCGGTCTTGCCCAGCTCGAAAAACGCGAGGGCACAGGAACGCAGGTGGTAGTTCCCGGGGTCGAGCCCCAGCGCGATGTCGCACTCCTGGGTGGAGTGGTCGAGGAATCCCGCGTACCGCATCACGTAGGAGAGCGTGAAATGGGCCTCAGCGCTGTCGGGACGCTGCCGGATGAGGTCTTGAGCATCCTGGTAGGCGCGGGCCAGGTTGCCACGCTCCACACGGTTTTGCGTCAGGCGGGCACCGGCCGTGACCATGTTGGGGTCCAGCGCAATGGCGCGTTCACAAGCGGCGTCGGAACGGTCCAGCATGGCCGTGCCGCCACCGGCATAAGAAGCCTCGTAGTAGTAGCGGAAAGCGAGGGCCTCCCACGCGGGCGCATACGTGGGATCCAACCCGACGGCTCTCTCCAGGCTGGCGATCGCCTGCCGGTTGGGACCGGTATCGTGAGGGATGGCGGCGCTGCGCAGATACAGATCATAAGCATCAGGATTCTTAGGCTTGGTGGCGCTTTCCAGTCCTCCGAGATTGCTGCCCAGTGCCGGCAGCAATCCCTGCGCAATCTGGGATGACAGTTGCGACTGCAAAGAGATCATGTCGTTCGCCGCGGCCGTAACGTTGCCTTGCCACAACGCCCGCTCGTCCTTCACCTCAACGACCTCGAGCGTGACCAGGAGCTTGTCACCCTGTCGCATGTAATGTCCGGTGAGCAGGTTGGCTACGTGCAGGTCGCGCCCGACCTTCCCGATATTGACATCCTTGCCGGTGTACTTCTGCGTCGCCGACATGGGCCGCACCGCCAGCGTGCGGGTGTGGGTGAGCACGGTGGAGACTTCGTCGGCCAGCGCCAGCCGCAAATAATCGTTGGCCGCATCGCCGGTCATGTTCTGGAAGGGCAGGATGGCGACGGTGTTGTTGGGCGCGGGACCGGAGACGACCGCTTTGCCGTGCCGCGCCCACCACGCGGTGAGCGCCGCCAGCGTCACCACCAGCAGGCTGGCGATGGCGAGCTGCAGATAGGTGTGCTTCAGGCTGGCGCGGCGGAAGGTGCGCCGCTGCAAGGCGCTGGGATGCGCGGCGATGGCCGCCGCGCTGTCGCTTTCCTGCTTCAGACGTTGCAGATCGTGCCGCAGTTCCGCGGCGGTTCGGTAGCGCTGCTCGCGGTCCTTTTCCAGCGCCTTGCCCACCACTTCTTCGAAACCCTCGGGCAGCTTGGGATTGAGGGTGAGGGGGGAAACGGGCTTGGCATTGAGGATGGCTTCCATGGTGAGGAACGCGGTCTTGCCGGCGAAGGGTTTCTTGCCGGTGGCCATCTCGTAGAGCACCACGCCCAGGGAGAAGATGTCGGAGCGGCCGTCGAGTTCCTCCGAGCGCGCCTGCTCGGGCGACATATAGAAGGTGGTGCCGGGAATGATGCCGGCGTTGGTCAGGCTGTCGTCGCTGACGTCGCTGAGCGGCTCGCCTGTCGGCCCCACCGGCTGCGAGGCCATGCGGCGGCGTTCGGCCGCCAGCTTGGCCAGACCGAAATCCAGGATCTTGGCCTGGCCGCGCTCGGTGACGTAGATGTTCCCCGGCTTGATGTCGCGGTGGATGATGCCTTTGGCGTGGGCGGCGTCGAGCGCATCGGCGATCTGGATGCCCACGTCGAGCATCTGGTCATTGGCCATCGGACCTTGCTGCATGCGGCCGCGCAGGCTGCCGCCCTCCAGCATTTCCATCACGATGTAAGGCGCGCCGTTGTGCTCGCCGATGTCGTAGATGGTGCAAATGTTGGGATGGTTCAGCCAGGAGGCGGCGCGGGCTTCGAGCTGGAAGCGGTCCACCGCATTCTTGTCGCTGGCCAGCCGCTCGGTGAGGAACTTGACGGCGACGCTGCGCCCCAGGCGCACGTCCACCGCGCCGTACACCTCTCCCATGCCGCCACTCCCCAGCTTGTCCAGAATCCGGTAATGGGCGATCGTCTGGCCGGTCAAGGGCCCCGCCTTGAGAGTAGAAGGATGTTAGGCCGGGGGAGGGGGATAGTCAATCAGGACTCCGCGCCGACGGCACGCCGCGATCAAGCGCGCCCGCCCGCTGAGGCTTGGCGTTAAGCGCACTCTTGCCCGTTCCCGATTAACGACATACAATGTATGACATGAAGACCTCAGCCGTCACCATCCGTTTGGAGCCGGCGCTGCAGAAGCTGCTCGACAAGGTATGCAAGCAGTCGGGGCGCACGCGAAGCGACATCCTCCGCGAGGCGCTCAACCGCCAATTGTCGATCCTCCGTTTTGAGCAGTTGCGCCGTCAGATCCTGCCCTTTGCGGAAGCGCGAGGCTATCTCACCGACGAGGATGTGAACAAGGCCCTGTCGTGAGGGTGTTCCTCGACACCAATGTCCTGGTGAGCGCTTTCGCCACGCGCGGCCTCTGCGCAGACCTCTTTCGGCATATTCTTGCGGAACACGACCTGATCACCGGTGAGGTGGTCATCGCTGAGCTCCGCCGGGTTCTGCGCGAGCGCCTTAAGGTTCCTGCGCGTACTGTTGCCGCGGTCGAACAGTTATTGCGGGATCAGGTTGTCGTCCCCAAGCCTGCGGAGCCGCATCCTTTACCGATCCGGGATACCGACGATCGATGGGTTCTTGCCTCGGCCGTGGCGGGGAAGGCTGATGTTCTCGTGACGGGTGACTCGGACTTGTTGGAAATGGCGTCCCGGGCGCCTCTTCCGATCATAGACCCACGTGGTTTCTGGAACATGGTTCGAGGCACTTCTGGTACTCAGGAATGAGGAAGCAGCCAGAAGATCGATTCGGCCACATACCTGACCTGGCGCATAGTCAAGACAGTCCGGTGCCAACCATGCGGCCGTGTAGTCGGCAAACCGGAAACTGACCCATTACCCGACACATGTTCCGATGCAGAGCCGCTGGGTGTAAATTGTTTGGTTTTGCCCGGGACCTCGGATCTGGCTCACCCGAACTCGGTTCTGCACGGAGAACGATGAAGCGTTTCATCCTGGCGTGCATGTGCGCCGCGCTGGTGGCGATTACCGAACCAAGCCCCACTGCGGCCCCACGCGCGCTTGGAGCCGGCGAACCCCGGACGCAAGCCGACCTCGACAAGCTGTTCCTTGGCGTCCCTGATCCTAAAGTTGCCGAAGAAGACATGCGCGTGCTCACGGCGGCGCCGCATATCGCCGGCTCGCCTGAAGACAAGAAGACGGCTGACTTCGTGGCGCAAAAGTTCCGTGAAGCCGGCCTCGAGACCGAGATTGTCGAATACAAGGTCTGGATCAACTATCCCTCCGAGATCAGCGTGGACGTGGTCGCGCCGCCCGGCGTCAAGATGCACGGCCCCAGCCGCGAGCGCGTGAACGGCGATCCCTACCAGGACGACCCGCGCATCGTCACGCCCTACAGCGGATTCTCGCCCTCCGGCGATGTGGAGGCCGAGGTGATCTATGCGAACTACGGCCGCATGGAGGACTTCAAGCGCCTGGAGCAGATGAAGATCGATGTGCGCGGCAAGATCGTCATCGTTCGTTACGGGACGAACTATCGCGGGGTGAAGGCGCTTCTCGCGCAGCAGTTCGGCGCCGCCGGCATGCTGATCTACTCCGACCCGCTCGAGGACGGATATTTCAAGGGCGATCCCTATCCCAAGGGGCCATGGCGTCCGGCGACCGGTGTACAGCGCGGCTCGATCGGCTACACCTTCAATCGTCCCGGCGATCCCACCACGCCGGGCATCGCTTCTGTACCGGGGCTGCCTCCATCCGAGCGCACGCCGCCGCAGCAAGCGGAGATGCCGAAGGTCCCCACCACGCCGCTCTCCTGGGCCGATGCCGAGCCCATCCTGAAGCATCTGGCGGGGCCGGAGTCGCCGCGCGACTGGCAAGGCGCGCTGCCGTTCACCTACCACGTCGGCCCCGGTCCGGTGCGAGTGCGCATGCACCTCAAGCAGGATTACGCCTACCGCAGCATCTGGGACGTGATCGGCCGTGTGTCCGGCAGCGTGTATCCCGACGAATGGGTGCTGGCCGGCAATCATCGTGACGCATGGGTGTACGGCGCGGTCGATCCCGGAAGCGGCACGGTGGCGATGCTGGAAGCGGTGCGCGGCATCGGACGACTGCTGAAGACCGGCTGGCGGCCCAAGCGCACCATCATCTTCGGCAGTTGGGACGCCGAGGAGCACGGCCTCATGGGTTCCACCGAGTGGGCCGAGCAGCACGCCGCGGAACTCGATCGCGCGGTCGCTTACCTCAACACGGACTCGGCGGTCTCCGGTCCGAACTTCGGCGCCTCGGCCGTCCCCAGCCTGAAGCAGTTCATGCGCGACGTCGCCAAGTCGGTCCCCAGTCCGAAGGGCGGGACCGTGTACCAAGCCTGGCGCGCCGTGCGCGAAAGCCCGCAGCAACCCGATGTCACCGACTCCGGGCGAATGCCGGCAGTGCAACTCAACGCCGATGTTCCCGTGGGCGATCTGGGCAGCGGCTCCGACTACACACCTTTCCTGCAACACCTGGGGATTCCCTCCACCGACATGGCGTCGAACGGAAGCTACGGGGTCTATCACTCCGCCTTCGACGACTTCGCGTGGTTCAAGCGCTTCGCCGATCCCGATTTCGCCTACGAGCAGGAAATGGCGCGAGTATTCGGCATGGAGGTGCTGCGCTTCGCCGACGCCGACGTGCTTCCATACGATTATGAGAACTACGGCAAGGAGATCGCGGCCTACATCCGCACCGCCCGGGAACGAGCGGAGAAGATGTTCTCCAAGCCTCCCTCGTTTGACGCCGCGCTGGACGCCGGGGAACGCTTCGCCCGCGCCGGCGCCGCCATGGGCCGGGTGCAGCCCAAGGACGCGGCCGAAGCTGGCGCTGTGAACCGCGCCATGCGGGACGCCGAACGCGCCCTGCTTCTGCCCCACGGCCTACCCGGGCGTCCCTGGTTCAAGCATGCCATCTATGCTCCCGGCTGGTATGCCGGATACGCCGCCACCGTGATCCCTGGGGTCAACGAGGCCATCGATGCCGGCGATCTCGGAGCCATCGAGCAGCAACTGGGGGCGCTTACGGCCGTACTAGCCCGGGCAGCCAGTACCCTGGAGAGATATCGCTAGGCTTGCTCAGACGGTGCTACAGTCCGGATCATGAAGATCCGAGCCGAGGAGAATCTCGGCATCCTTATCGCCATGGGTGGCTTCGTTTGGGCGGCGTTCCAGGTCCGCCAATACCTGCTGCACGTTTCTCCGTTCTGGGTTCGAGCCGAGCCCTTGGAAGTCTGTGCCCTGGGCATCGTGGTTTGGCTGCATGCCAAGTGGCGGCGCTCAGTCTCAGGCTGAGTAAATAACAAACTGGCGTTGGGCCATCCTCGCGGTGCGTTCATGCGTCTAAGTACAAGTACACGGCTCCCCACATTCTTTTACATATTCCCGGTCAAGGCAGAGAAGCGTGCCACTGGCGCGGATCATCACACGCACTCCTGAAGACGCGGAGGCTGTGTCCGACTACCTGCTCTCCCGGGGATACACGGTCGAGACCGTCTCGCCCGAGGAGTTTCGCATCACCCCGGCAGAGCTTGAGCTGAAACTGGAGAAGTGCCGGCCGGGCCAGGCTTTGGCACGTGCCAAGGCGCTGGTCGAATCGCAGAGCGGCGCGGCGATTGAGTTGGCCGCAGTTCCGGAGCTCGCGCCGCCGCAAAAACCCAAGATCCCCATCGCCTATGACATCGCGGGACGCCCGGTGGAGTTCGCCGACGAAGAAGAGTTTGACCGGCGACAAAAGTCCAACGGCATAGGCAGGGCGCTGGCCTCGCTGCTCAGCCGCTTGACAACGCCTGTCCGTGATTCCCAGCAGAGGCGCGCCGAGCAGCGCGCGCTGAAGCTGGAGGTGGAGCTGGCGCGCGAGCGGGAGGAGATAAAGCGCGAAGAAGAGCTGGCCCGCGAACGCGTGCGACAGGAAATGGAACGGCAGCGCCAAGAGGCGGAACTTGCCGAGCGTCGCCGGCAGGAACAGGTCGCCGCCGAGCAGCAGGCCGAGCGTCGGCGGCAGAAACAGATCGCCGCGCTACAGGCAGCTGGGATCACGGTTGAACCCGAAACCGCGCCGCAACAAGGGCAGCCGGTCAATCCGCCGGAACCGGCCCAGGGTGCGCCACGTCAGCAAATCCCGACCGCACGGCCTGGCCGCGGCGCCGATCGGCGAATGGGGCCCCCGGTGCGTCGCCGTCGCGCGCCCATCCCTATATCGGGTAAGGCCCTGGCGATCGGGTGCGTGGCCGGTCTCCTGGTGGTACTCGGTTTGGCTGCCTTCAATAACCGGCGTCCCGCGTCGCCGCTTTCGCCCGGCGCTTTGATGAAGGATGGATCCATGAAGCAGGATGTGCCGTTCGGCACAGCGACCATCACGCCGCCGAAGCCGAGTCCGGTCACGACGGCGAAGAGCTCACCAGGGATTCGCCCAGCGAATCGGAAGCCGAGTGCGAGCCACCCCAGGCGCGCGTCGCAGGGCAACCGAGATGGAGCCGTGGTTCGAGATCTCCACACGCCACCAGCGCAGCCCCAGCCCTCGACCGCAAAGCTGAAACAACATCCAGACGTGGAGTAAGCGGCTACAACGGCCTGCCCGTGTAGTGCTCCGCGCGGTGCACGCTCTCGTGATCTTCCAGCGATTCCAGGTGGGTAATAACTTCCGCGGGAATCTCGAAACCCTCCGGCAGACGTTCCTCCACCTGGGTGGCGATACGATGCGCTTCGCCGACCGGCGTGCCGTGCGGGAAGAGCAGGTGGACCTCCACCAGCAACCGGTTCCCGGTGGTGCGGAAGCGCATGCCGTGGTACTGCACACCGAGTTCGTGACCAAGCTCATCAAGGCGCTGCTGCAGCCTGCGCCCGATTTCGGGATCGGAGTAATCGAGCAGGCCGGTGGCCGAGCGCCAGATCAGGTGTCCTCCCGACCAGACGATGTTCAAAGCCACGGCGATGGCGCACAGCGGGTCGAAGGGCTTCCATCCGGTCACGAGCACCAGGCACAGCCCACCCACTACGCCGAAGCTGGTCCAGCTGTCGGTGAGGACGTGCTTGCCGTTGGCTTCCAGGATCAGCGAGTGCGTGCGGCGGCCGGTGCGCACTAGATACCAGCCCAAACCTGCATTGATCACCGCCGCGGCCAGCACGAACAGCGTGCCCATGCCGAGGTTCTGGAGTTGTAATCCCGCCAGCCATTTGTGAATCGCAGCGTAAATGATGGCGATGGCAGCGAGCACGATCATGGCACCCTCGAAGCCCGCCGAAAAAAAAGTGATCCGCTCGTAGCCGTAGAGGAACTTGCTATTGGCCGGGCGCGAACTCAGCCAAAGGCTGAAAGCCGCAAAGGAGACGGCCACCACGTGGATGACCGACTCGGCAGCGTCGGAGAGGATGGCGGCCGAGCCGGTGAGCACGTACGCCGTAACTTTTCCCACCAGCATGACCACGCCGACAACCAGCGACAGCCGCATGGCAAAGCGCTGGTCGCGGCGTTCGCGCTCGAGGCGGTCGGGAGCTTTCACGTTCGCATTGTAGGCGAAGGGCAGGTGGAAAGTCGTGATTTAGCGCGCAGTCAAAACAGCACTCAGCATTCAGCTATAAGTGCATGATGACTGAGTGCTGAGTGCTGAATGCTGACTGCTTATTTTCCCGGCATCACGAGCTTGGATGGCGCGAACTTTTCCACCAGCTCCGAGTAGTCCTTCTTCTCCAGGCCGTGGACTTGGCGGTTGTACTCATCCACCTTGGCCGAGTAGTTCATGGAGCAGAACTTCGGACCGCACATGGAGCAGAAGGCCGCCTGCTTGTAGTAGGCGTCGGAGAGAGTCTCGTCGTGCATGGAGCGCGCGGTCTCGGGGTCGAGCGAGAGGGCGAACTGCTTCTCCCAGTCGAAGGTGTAGCGGGCGTAGCTGATGGCGTCGTCGCGATCGCGCGCGCCCTGGCGGTGCCGGGCAAGATCGGCGGCGTGAGCGGCGATCTTGTAGGCGATGATGCCGTCCTTCACGTCTTTGTCGTTGGGCAGCCCCAGGTGCTCCTTGGGGGTGACGTAACAGAGCATGGCGGCGCCGTACCAGCCGATCATGGCCGCGCCGATGGCCGAGGTGATGTGGTCGTAGCCGGGCGCGATATCGGTGACCAGCGGGCCTAGCGTGTAGAACGGCGCTTCGTGGCAGTGCTTCACTTCCTCGTCCACCTGCTCCTTGATCTTGTCGAGCGGGATGTGGCCGGGACCTTCGATCATCACCTGCACATCGTGCTTCCAGGCGATCTCGGTGAGCTCGCCCAAGGTGCGGAGTTCGGCGAACTGGGCTTCATCGCTGGCATCGGCCACGCAGCCGGGGCGCAGGCCGTCGCCGAGCGAGAACGACACGTCGTACTTCTTGAAGATCTTGCAGATGTCTTCGAAATTCTCGTTGAGGAAGTTCTGCTTGTGATGGTGGGCCATCCACTGCGCCAGGATCGCGCCGCCGCGGCTGACGATTCCGGTGATGCGCTTCGACACCAGCGGCAGGTACTGGATCAGCACGCCGGCGTGGATAGTCATATAGTCCACGCCCTGCTGCGCCTGCTCCTCGATGACTTCCAGCATGATGTCAGCGGTGAGATCTTCGATCTTCTTGACCCGTGAGATGCCCTCGTAGATGGGCACGGTGCTGATGGGCACGGGCGAGTGCCGCAGGATGGCTTCGCGAATCTGCGGGATATCGCCGCCGGTGGAGAGGTCCATCACCGTGTCGGCGCCGTAGTGCACCGAGGTGTGCAGCTTCTTCAGTTCCTCGTCGATGTTGGAGGTGACGGCGGAATTGCCAATGTTGGCGTTGATCTTGCACAGCGAGGCCACGCCGATGCACATGGGCTCCAGCTCGGGATGGTTGATGTTGGCGGGGATGATCATGCGCCCACGCGCCACCTCGTCGCGCACCAGCTCGGGCGCCAGCTTCTCGCGCTCGGCC